>JBGTMB010000237.1:0-4249 GCA_041743755.1 Nitrospiraceae bacterium
TCTATCGACGCTGGGGCGACATGCGAGCTGTCGATGCGCTCTAGCAGGCTGCGGAAACACACAGTTGACGCTCAAACCCCGCTGTGTTCTTACGCGTGGCGTTGACACATGAACAACTCGCAGGATGCTCAAAAAGACCAGCATTCTGTGAGAGGGCAACGCTAGATTTTTATAGAAACGCTGGATTATTTACGATCACTTGGTAACAGAACGATGCAGTTGGGGTTAAACCCCTGATTCTTCAGCGTGTCAATGCTCTCGACCACCTCTCCCCTCTTTAGGTCGATGACCGAGATCGACCCATCACTCATTCCTTCAAGATTCAGGAAACTATTCTGAACGAAGAGGTAGCCTTCATCAGGGGACAGGGCCATGTGATGAGCACCTGCGGCTGTCGCGATGGCCTTAAGAAACTGAGGGTGCCGTGGATCTGTATTGTCGTAGACGTTGACGTAACCTGGCTTGGCGGTCGTGACATACAGCCGATCACCCTTGCGGTTATAGAACATCTCCAGAAGCATCCCCTGTTCACGTGAACCATAGTCATCGACCTGCTCAAAGCTAAAGCTCTTTGACTTCGGATTCCATGCAGCCATCCATACGGTTCCCTCTAACATGTTTGTGATATGAGCAATGGGTGGGTTCGCATTGGGAGAGAACATCACTTCGACCGGTGCAGCCTTGGACGGTGACGCTTTCAACGACACCTTGTGCGTGGAGAGCACCTTGCCGGTGTTGGCTTCAAGAACCGTGATCGTCTCCCCCGCTTGGGATATATCACCAGGCATCACGGTACTGGTAAGCAAAACGCGATTGATTCCATTATGGATGGCTATGCCATGCGGATGACTGATGAATGCGTCACCGGGAAGAGGTGCGGCAATCGTCTTGAGGGGCTTGTCGTTCCTCGCATCTCCCATGATGACGTTGCTCGACCCCATACAGGTGAGATACCAGGTTCGGTTGTCGTCGGAGAACACCATATCCTCTTGAACACTGCAGTCTGGAATTTCCACCGCCTTGATCCTGTAGGGAGAACGTTTCAGGTCAAGCACGTGTAACACTTTTTTCCCCAGCGCTGTGACATACACCTTGCTCATATCTCGATTGAAGTAGAGATGATGGGCCACGAGGTCATGCGGGAGTGGAATATCCATCAATATCTTGCCGAACCCTGACGACTTAGGATCGACATCGATGATGGCCAATCCCTCTTTCCGCACTGTGTTTTCAGGCTTGCTTTCGTAATTCAGCATGGCCAGGATTTCTGCGTGCGCGGCAGAGGTTAGAAGCACAACGAGAACACCAGCGATCAATCCCGATAAGAGCAAGCGTTTCATGGCCGTATCCTTTCAGAAAAGAGGAATGTCATATGCCTCCTGAAAGAGTGAGGCGATACAGCATCCTCTGGCAGAGTACAATCAGGTGCATCATGAGGTCCCGAACCATCGAGAAGGTCGTTTAGGTTCCTTTGATCGCGTGTGTGCCGTGGGTGACTGCCGTAACGTCGCGGCGATCATCACGACTTCGGAAATTTCCTGTTCCAAAGCGCCAACCTCTCGCGCCTTGTTCGAATGAATCGCAATGCAGTATGAGCACTGAGTCGTTAGCGCAACCGCAATGGCCATCAGCTCCTTGTATTTGACCGGAATCGCACCGGCGGCGAGCGCAGCCTTGTCGAACGCGACAAAGGCTTTCATCGCCTCAGGGGCATTCGCATCTAGATCCTTGAGCTTGCTCAGATTCTTCATATCGTACATGACGACCTCCTGATATCGGTCTGTTATTGACTGAGATTGTCATACTACTATAGAGCGATTCCGTGTAGTTGTCTTATCCGGGAGTCTGGTTCTCTTAACAGCGGCGCGCTAGGCTACATCGTCCTTGTTTTGGCGTCCGGTATGCTTTGCCGAAACTCAGTTTCTACAGTTTGGATTCCGCATGGGCGTCTTGTCCGAAGTCCTCAAGGCTGTCAAGCTCGACGGAGCCATGTTTTACAATGCTGAGTTTTCAACCCCCTGGTGCTTTCGTCCGTCTGCCTCGCGCACCGTCGCTCCCTACCTTTCGCCGGACTGCAGGCATGTGATCATCTTTCACCTGCTGACTGAGTGCCGCGGCTACGCACATGCGAGGGAGACGGCCGGCCGGTTCCTCTCAACGCAGGGGACATCGTCATCTTTCCGCACGGCGACCCACACATCTTAGGAAACGGTTTGCCCATCAAACCTGTGGACAACGCGCAAGAGCTAGAACGAATTTTCTCCCAAGGCCTCAAGGTCTCCCGCCTGGGCGGAGGTGGGGAGATCACCAAGTTCATCTGCGACTACATGGCCTGCGAGCCGCACACTCAGCCGGGTCTTTCTTGGCGGGCTGCCATCCATTCTAATAGTAGGTATCCGCAACGATGCGTCGGGCCAATGGCTTGAAAACTCCATCCGCTATTCAGTGGGTCATGCGGATGCTTCCAGACCTGGTGGTGAGGCCGTACTCGCCAAATTGGCTGAAGTATTGTTTATCGAAACTCTGCGACGCTACATCACGCTGCTTCCGCGTGAACACACCGGGTGGCTGGCCGGGGTCCGCGACCCGGAGGTCGGGAAGGCCTTGGCCCTCCTGCATCGCAAACCGGCCCACCCTTGGACGATTGCCGCACTCGCGAGCGAGGTAGGAGTTTCACGTTCCGTACTGGCCGAGCGTTTCCTGCGGTATCTCTCGGAGACCCCCATGGGCTACCTCACACGCTGGCGGCTTCAACTCGGCGCGCAAATGCTCAAATCCGCTAGCAGTAATGTTGCACAGATCGCTGCCGAGGTGGGCTATGAGTCAGAGCTGTCCTTTAACCGCGCCTTCAAACGTGAGTTCGGCCTCCCGCGGGCCCGATTCCGCAGGCAATCGAAATCAGCCAGCAGCAGAGCCGTCCGCTACACATCGATGACCGGTTGCCACAGTGCGAAACCGACACGGTGAAGTCCAAGTCTTGCAATCATACACAATGCCTATCCAGTGGATCAGAGACGGTCTGCCTAAGATGGCTGAACAGGATGCGGGAAGAAGTGCTTACTATGCCAAGAGAGAGTCCAACCGGGCGAGGGCATACGAATTTGCCAAACCTCTTTTTAGGGGAGCGGCCAAGGCTGCCCTTTACTGCGCGCATGGAATAAGCACTTTTTGAATGTGCGCGTTCTGTGAGCAAGAAGGACACCTGGCCGCTCCTGTCCCATCCTGCCAATCTTGCTCACTTTCTCTTCAGGAATAAAGGCTGATTGGTCTTCCACTGCGCGCGTCCAACGAGGGGAGTTCGCGACCGCGCGTTGCGCGAGCACAGAAGATCATCAGGCTCCATTCCATCCTCCGCGAGCACGAAACGCACCTGGCCGCTCCCTCCCCATCCTCTGTCCCACATCCAAGCAGCAGTGGAAGCTACTATATCTTACGATCCAGTTTGGTAAATGGCAGGTCGGTAACGCGGTTTGGGGATGGGTTTGCCGGTTGCGCGAGCCGCTTCCAGCCAGACTTTCTTGGCCAGCTGAGCCTGCCTCAAGGCATCGGTTGGAGTTTTCTCGAAGGCAGAACAGGTCTCCAGGCCGGGAATATCTGCGATATAACCCTTGTCCGCATCGCTATAGAAAAGTTGATGTGATAATTCTTCATGGTTCCAGTTCATCCTCACGCCGTAGATTATTCCTCTCCCCCAGGTCAAGCAACTGTCGGACTTGATAGCGAGAATCAAGGAGAGGCATCGGAACGTGACCGCCTACAACGGTACAGCCAAGCTTCAGCAAACAAAGACTCCCGACATTTTGTTAGCGGCTGCGGAGGCTGTCTGCTGCAACAACGGGTTAAGGCCTGAACGGTATCGTCGATGCCACAACACGCTTTGCTAGCTCCGTTCTTCCATTAACTTCCAACAGCCTCAATACGGCAGAATTTGCCAACACTGATGACAGTGATGGGCCCAGGATGATTTTGGCAACAATCTTCTCCAATGAAAGGTCATCCGTGAATATACCCAGCAGCGGCGCAATCTTTAGCTTTAGCTTGGGTTCCACTCCTCGATTCGTAATCGCGTAACCGAGCATCTGCACGAGGGCCGTTTCCGCGTCCCGCTCCTTTAGATAGACAACTCGCCACTCCCTTTCCTCATCGAATCCAGTGTGCTTAGTGAAAAGCGAGAATAACTTTACTTTCTCGAGCCAGTAATACGCTATGGAAGACAGATCCCCGTCACTCAGATTCCTTCCTTCAACCA
>JBGTMB010000238.1:0-12436 GCA_041743755.1 Nitrospiraceae bacterium
GAGAGGATGTCATGCTTCAAAACGTATCTTCACGAAGGTCTGCCAGGATGCCCCGCTCGGAAGAGCGGGGAGGAATGGCAGCCCGTAGCGAAGCGGAGGTAAATTCCCTCTTGGTTTACAAAAGCCCCGCCTGGAAGGGCGGGGTTCTTTACTCTCTGGGTCTTTTCTTCTTTTTGTCATCTTGATTGCCATACCTACGAATTATCCGGACGCCCACGCGGATTCGCCGGACCCTGATGAAATCGCGCACATGAAACGACCGTACGAAGGTCGAAGGAGTGGTGACGCAACTCAAATCCGGTCTCTATACGGTTAGAACGCCCACAGGTACGAACTACACGCTGTCTGAATTGGTGGATGTTCGGTTTGGGCAGGACGTGCCTATGGTCGGGGATGAAATGATGTTCTCTATTGATGAAGGCAACCACGTCATGGATGCCAGGAAGAAAGGGATGCATACCCTTTCTCCCCATTTTATGTCTGGAAGACTTGTCTCTATCAATTATGGGGTATCTCAGATGACCGTCATGATGTCGGGTGGGAAGAAGCATTTTAAACTACGGTCGGAAAGCCGGATGTTTAGAGATATTGACGTCGACACTCCTGTGACGTTGCGGTAAATGAAGTAGGAGAGGTCATCGCCCTCCATGCCGATGGTACATCAGATTTGCCTCGTAATGGTTTAAGCTATCCCGGCAACAAGAGTGCACTAAAAGGTTTTCGGCATCTCGGTAAGCCCGAATATTCCAAAAGCGGTGTGAAGTCTTGTATCAGCCGGCTAGGCTGAGCCTGCCAACAACGAGAGAATCCCTAAATGACCACATTGGTCCCGATGAAAGACCCTAATGCACATCTGATTCGGCCGTTCTGTCGATTCTTTGTTCAAAGTTTCATCACGTCTTATGGGTTTGGCAACAGGTGGGTGGCGGGACTTGTGCTTCTCGTGCTGGTGATGAGCGGCTGCGCCGAATGGACGATTCCCTCCTGTAAGGGGACTCCCTTCAACACGCCTTGTGTCGGGCCTTGTTCCATAGATGCTGAGCCAACCACGCCAAACTACACCCAAGTGACCATGTCCGTCGCCGTTGTCATTCGGGATAGGTCTGGGACGCTGCACTGCCAGGATATCAAGCCGTGATTCTTTCAAGACAGCGATGACTCGGATAGCCGGTTGACAACTCTTGTAAGCGACGAGATAAGGGGGAGAGGAAGCGATGGCGGTGGCTCAGTATAGAAACGTGATGAATTGCCCATACTGTTCTTCAGTGAAATGCCACCGGTCCCTCCGGAATGGCGGGCGGGATCTCCTCGGTCGGCTATTAGGCAGGTTCCCATGGCGTTGCGGAGGGTGTAGAAAGCGATTTTATCTTCGGAAACGGAATATCTCATAGTAGCCATGCCATGTGGTCGGCGGCTTTCGTTGCATTGGTAGAGGCGTTCTGTGAGGCCTCCTAGTCAGTAAAGGTTATACGGTTAATGAAGGCCGTCTTAAGTCTGGCCATCGGGGTTGAGGTGTTTTTGAAAAATGGTCTACCAAGTCATGTGGGGTTCATTCCCGATGGCAATCGCCGGTGGGCAGGGGATCACAGCCTCCCCAAAGAAGCCGGATATGCGTATGGCATTAACCCGGGCTTGCTGTTATTCGACCTTTGTAAAGAATACGGGATCGAGGAAGTTTCTATCTATTGTTTTACTCAGGATAACAACAAGCGGCCTTCTATTCAGAAACAGGCTTTTACTAAAGCCTGTGTGACGTATGCTCTTGAGATTGCACGGCGTGGAGCGGCGCTTCTGGTTGTCGGTGATGAGACTTCGATACAATTTCCCCGTGAATTAAAGGAATTCCGGCATCGCCAGGGCGTCGGAATAAAGGTGAATCTACTCGTCAACTATGGCTGGGAATGGGATTTAGCTGGTCTGAAGAATGGCGGCCTCCGCTCAGATCAAGTTTCACGCATGGATTTGATTGTGAGGTGGGGAGGAGGCCGCCGCTTGAGCGGGTTCCTCCCGGTGCAATCGGTGTATGCGGATTTTTATGTCCGAGACGAATATTGGCCGGACTTTGATCCACAACATTTTGATCACGCGCTCTCCTGGTTCAAAACCCAAGATAAAACACTCGGCGGCTAGCAGCAGCGTTTCCGGAGTCCGAGGATGTGCGATCTCCCGAATTCCCTTTTAATTGCAGCTTCCATGGCTTCATGGGGGCATTCAGCAGTCCCCCATACGCTCCAAAGAGGAGTGCCCAGAGGACCGGCGCCTCTTCTCGGGTTTAAGCTCGATGAGAAGCGCCGGCCATCTGAGGTCTAGTTACTTGCCGCTGACTGGTGGTGCTTCCGCTCCCCCGCTACGCTTTTCCTCGCCCATCGGGCCAGCCGCATCACGGTCCCCAAAATTCTGGCCCTCGCGTGCTCCCTTGCGTGACTCATTTTTCCGCAAAGTCTGTAGCTGTTGTTCTAGCGCCTGAATGTCCGGAGAAAGATCGGTCATCTTTGTCTGTAGCTGTTCCTTGGTCACATTGAGTACCACGTTGCCTTGTTCCTTGTTCACCTTAAAGGAGCTCCAGGGGTAGGCTTTCAATTGGCCGGTATCGCCGATTGAAATCATGGCATATTCAATCCTCTTGGTCTCAGAATCCATAATAAGTTGTTCCAATTTTCCAAGGTCCTCACCTTTGGGATTCTTCACGGTATCGCCGATCATTTCACTGTCGATCTCCACCTTTTTCCCAGTGGCAACAGGCATGATTGTGTACTTGCTAGGGAGACTACCTTGGCCTTTTGTGTTGGTGATATCCGTCTCACCTGCCTTGGTCGCTCCCCGGGGCTCCGACGACACGGTCTCCCCAGAAGAGGAAGAATTGTCCGGCTTCATTTCGGCATGAGAATACGTAACGAAAGAGAGGCTTAATAATCCCATTCCGATGAATATCACCGTTATCGTTTTCATCATGTAGTCTCCTTTGTGTGTGACGCGATCGTAAGTGGGCCACGATGTTAATAAAGTCAAGATACGCTATGGACAGGATACCGTCTGGTCAATATTGCTCAAGAGTCTAAAACGATCAGGGAATGGCGTGCGTTCCCGGCCGCAAGTCTGAGTGGAATTGGAGCCTGGCCCTACTGACAACGATGTGGGTGAAATCTTCTGTATGAGCGTGTGGCTTGTGCGTGACACGGCTTTCATCGGCTCTAGAATCGCCCTCCCTTACACGACTTCCCGAACTGTGTTTTCCACGACTGTCTTGATAAGCTCCCAACTTCCTTTTTGTCCTCGTGCGAGCGCCTTCGCGAATTGCCAAGCTTGTTCCGTTGTGATCTTGCCGGGAAGTGGTGGCTCATTGGGGTCAACAACAGCTTGAATAACCGCCGGACCAGGATGGTTGAACGCTTCACGTAACACGCTTTCCACCAGTTTTGGATCGTCGACGGTATAGCCAGCCACCCCACAAGCCTTGGCAACTCCTTCGAAGTCGATCGGGTGTAATTGGACGCCGTACTGGGGATTTCCCTCGAATGCAATCTGCTCCCACTTAATCATGCCCAACACATTATTTTTCAAGATAATGACCTTCACGGGCAGATTGTATTTCGCCAGCGTGGCGAGTTCGCCCATCAGCATGGTGAGCCCACCGTCTCCGGTTATGCAGACAACTTGGCGACCCGGATGGGCCACCGTTGCGCCAATGCTATAGGGGAGGCCGTTCCCCATTGAGGCCAGCGTGCCGGAAGCGGAAAACTGCATCTCGCCTTTTATGTGGATATGACGGGCTGCCCACGTCGTCACGGTGCCGGTATCGCAGCAAATGATTGCGTCGTCATGCAGGAACTGGTTTACCTGACGAACGACCACCTGGGGCTTTAACGGTAGATCCATACGTGTCCCTCGCTCGTCCATCAACGCATTCCATTTCGTCATCCGTGCTTGCGCCTGTTCCAAAAAGCTGCGATCCGTCTTCAACTGGATGAGCGGCAGCAAGGCTCGCAAGACATCCCTGCACTGACCGACAAGGCCGACCTCAACCGGATAGCGAAGGCCGATTCTTGAAGAATCAATGTCAATCTGAATGGCCTTGGCATGACCTGGTTTGGGATAGAATTCGAGGTAGGGGAAACTGCTGCCGGCGATAATCAGAGTATCACAGTCTTCCAATACTTCTTGCGACGGAGCGGTTCCAAGCAAACCGATTCCTCCGGTGGTATAAGGGTTATCATCAGGCACCACCGCTTTCCCTAACAGCGGCTTCACAATCGGGGCGCCTACAGCTTCAGCTAATTGCAATATTTCATTGCGTGCAGTGAGACAGCCTTGCCCCGCTAGAATTGCCACCTTGGATCCGGCATTAATGATCTCTGCCGCATGTTCGACTAGGGCTTTCGGCGGCAGCGGCCGCGTATCGCTGGAGATATCGCCGCTGTGCTGCGGAATGTTCGTGGAAGAGCGCGGTCCCTCAGTGGTCCATTTTTGGATATCCTTGGGAATGGTGATATGGGCCACCGAACGTCTCGCGATGGCTGTTTTCATGGCTTCGTCGACCACGTTGTACACATGAGCCGGTCCCATGACCCGCTCGTTATAGGCCGCGACGTCCATAAAGACCTTGTCGAGGGACACGTCTTGTTGATAATGCGTTCCAATCAGGTCATGAAAAGTGTGGCCGGTGATTGCGAGTACGGGCTGACCATCGAATTTGGCGTCATAGAGACCGTTCAACAGATGAAGCCCGCCAGGTCCAGACGTCGCGAGACACACCCCAAGCTTGTGCGCATATTTTGCATAGCCACAGGCGGCGAAGGCGGCCGATTCCTCATGTCGGACTTGGATGACTGTAATTGCGTCTCGATGAATGCGCAGGGCTTCATAAATACCGTTAATGCCGTCGCCAGGCAGACTGAAAATAGTATCGACGCCCCAATCGATTAGTCGTTCGACCAGCATGTCCGCAACTGTCTTGCCCATTATTTACTCCATAGGTAGAAGACAAGGCCCATGCATTGATACAGAAGGCGGACGCAAGAGTGATGTATAAAGTATGCCCATGAGACAACCTTTGGTCTGTTCAGTATTGCTCATGGTTTGTGAATTTATTGAAGGTCGAAGGGAGCCGGTGTAATGACTAACGGGAGGGGGCTCACATGCTGGAAACGATATTGCAAACCGCTGTGCTTTAGGAAATTCCGATCCTGTGTATTACGTGGATTGGGGCCATCCTTGAGGATTGGCCCAATCCCGGTACCTGAACTACCACCCCTTCGCATCCTAGAATCTACATCTTCGGCGTAGACAATGCGTCGCTCTCTTCCATGACCTGGGCCGCGACCTTGTCGCTGACGTTGATGTCGCCGTCCGGCTAGTGGGATAAGCACATACTGAATCCCAAAGATTCTCCGACAAATGGTTACTTCCCGCAGCTAATTTTCATGGATTCGATGTCGTTTGCCATGTCGAGCTTGCCAAGATTCGGAACACGCTGGCCTGGCGCGAAGGTGATCTCTGTGCCTTTGAAATCCTTGTCTTCATAGGCATGGACTGAGGCGTTGGAACCAACGATGACGCTCTCGATGTCATTGGCCCAATCCTTACCCTCAAGATTCTTCATAGTCGAAACCTCTTTAGGCCCTTGAATTTTCACATGAGGGTCATTGGCATCATAGTTATCGTCTTCGAAAATTTCGATCCAACAATTCTTATCGACCAGCTGAAGCTCCATGTCTGCGGCCTCGACAGATAGCGCTCCGACCGCGATGACTCCACACACGATGAACGATTTGAACATCAACATAATATGTGTCTCCTAATGAAGAAAATTATCGTTAACCGCGGACCAGGCATTATTCTTGCCGAACTTTGTCCTGAGAATGCTCTCCCGCCAGTGCCACACTCCTACTATTGACTATCGGCTCATCGATCCTTCCTGTTGCTGATCAATGTAGCCAACAAGCTTTCCGCCGTTCGCCTGTCAGAGGCAAAGAGGCGAGAATATTGTCTCTGTGAAAGACTCCTAAACTCGTCTTGTTCCCCGGCAGGAATTTTCATCAAGACGGCCAACGACCTGACATACTCTCCATTGCCACGTGCGATGTCCTGTTCCAGATTCTCGAACGCCACTGCGGCAAATAGACGCGCCTTTTGGCTTTCCTGTATGACGCCGTCGGCGTTGATCCAATCCCCCGGGCTTGTGCTCGACGTGAATTTGGCGAACGTGTCGACCGTGGCCTTGGAGGTATTACAGGCAGAAACGACCAGCCCAACGCTCGCTAGTACCAATGCACCGATGAGGCCTTTCACTGTCATGATACTCATGAGAACCCTCCTTGTGTTTGATTCCTACGCATTACGAGTAGGCCAACCCTTCGATTGCCTCGGGATATGGAGTGGGGCCAGCCCTCAGGTCAGGCCCCAATCCCTAGATCTTGAGCTCGTACGTTCGAATCCCTGAATTACATCTTGGGTTTTGCTTGTTTAATAGATGATGCATGGCCCTTGTCTGTGGCCTGGGCCTCAATCTTGTCCCCCGCCTTGAACGTGCCGTCAAGCTGAGAGGTTTTGTCGACATGCAAACGGACTTCCTTGCCGGCCGTATCCTTCACCACATAAAACTCCCCATCGATTTTTAGTAGGTCCCCTTTAACCGTCTGGGAGCTTGGCTCGGCCATGTCACCAGCCGCGTATGAGAAGGATGCCATCCCGATACCGAGCACCATTGCGAACATGAACGGAACCATGAGCTTCTTCATGACGAACCTCCTTGTAAATGAATGTGTGCAAGCGATAGCTCTGCCTCGCTCGTTTCGATTCGAAACGAGCGAGGCGTTTCCCCAAGGCCTTAGGCCTTCTCCTTCACTGTGAGATCGTTCTTGACAGACTTTACGCCGGGAACCTGCCTAGTGGCCCAGGACGCATTGGCACTGGTCATGATGTCGTTGACCTCGCCGGTCAGGGAGACGACCCCTGCGTTAGTCTGAACTGCAATCTCGGTTTTCTTCAGTTGTGAGTCCATCGCGATGTGTTCCTTGACGCGTTTTGTGATGGCATCATCCTTGTCTTCCACCGCGTCGCGTGTAGACGGGGTCACTACCTCAAGGTCGTTCTTCACTGTCTTGACGCCATCGAGCCTTTTGGTGATGTCCTCCGCCGCCTGCTTGGACGAGTCGGAATCGACCTTTCCTCGAAGCATCACCTGTCCCTTCGTGGTTTCGACATCGATCTGTCGCCCTTTGACGCGACCATCGGCCGCGAGCGCAATCTTGGTTTTCGCCGTGAGCCACGTATCGTTGATCGGGGTCTTTTCATCGGCCTTGTCAAGCGCGTGCCCCGATCCAGCGATAAGTGCCCCACCGATAACCAGAGCTGTACAGAGTGTCAGTACATAGCGTGCGTTCATTTTGTTCTCCCTAAGCGAACGGTAAATGTGTGTTGTGGGACATCATTCATGAATTGCAACCATTCGGTGAGGCTATTGTCCCTTCCCTACGGGCTTCGGCGTCGGCTTCTCATGCCACTGGTCCGCCCATTTCATGAGGTCTTCCTTTTTATCGCCATATCGTTCCTGGGCTTTGCCGACAAACTTGTCGTAATTGCCTTCGATCTGCTTCAAGTCGTCATCAGTGAACTTCCCATATTTCTCTTTCAGCTCCCCTTTGAACTGCATCCATTTTCCCTTGAGTTGCTCTGCATTCATGATGGCTTCCTCCTGTATGTAGATATCGATATCAACGCGTCCGCATCGATCTGTCCTGTCCCATTCAAACCTCCCTCCATACTGGTCATTATGTCTAAAAGACCGGCGGCGGTCTGGTCAGAATTGATCATGTGGCAAGAAATGTTAGTGTCGATGATGTCGGCTGGTCATGTGTCGAATAAGTTTCCAGAATCGGGCCGGCAACAGATCGCATGTTCCGGCTGTATGGTCTTTGTCATCATTCAGTCGGGTACTACCAGCTCGAGAATGCTATTCAGAATACGAGAGGCATTTATGGATGCCGTGTCGGTTCAGAGAAGATGATCTGCACAGCCGCAAGACTGTCCGGAAGCGGCTGTCGAGTCTGAAGAGTTCGACGAGGATAGGTCCTCAAGTGGGTGGTCGGCCGTATTGATTATGTGCAGAACGACTAGGCTGTTCCGAAAATCATATAGGCACAGCTAAGCTTTTCCGCCACCGGTTACATCCGACCAGTCAACACCAGGATGACCAAGACTAACAGGATCACGCCTAGCCCGCCGCTGGGGCCGTAACCCCATCTCGCGCTGTAAGGCCAAGTGGGCAACGCGCCGACAAGAATTAGAATGAGGATAACGAGAAGGATGGTACCCATATGTCACCTCCATGTACGAATGTTTTGAATCAACCCGCTGCCAATTGATGACGATGCCTGCCCTTGATGACCTCTCTGTACGCAATCTGTCGATTTACGTTTCACTCAGGCGTGAAGTAATAATCACGTTGATTCCATAAAGTATGCACTGCATGTGATTCTCGATCTGCTCAAAATTGCTCACTTCGGGAGGTTCACAAGGACCCAATGGCATGACTATTCACTGTGTTCGGCAGAGAGCGCAGATGAGAGGAGTCATTATTGATAGTGGGATGCCTTACTTCTTGTAGGGCGTCTGTCTTACGGTCAATCTGAATTGAGGCGGTGAATCAATTTGTTAACATGAGCAAATGTGAACAGCTTGCAGTCTAACTTCTCGACATAATGCCCATGGGTACTTGTCATCCGACTAAGACCAAGAGGAGGCAACATCGTGACCTGCGGAGTAGCTCGGTCGTCGCAAAACCTCCTTCCCATAGATTTCGCCTTCTGCTGTGAATGTGGTTCAGCAGAACTGGAGGCGTGCTACACCTCGAAAGCCCTGGGGCCGCATCTGTGCTCGATTTGCGCCAAGCTCACGGTAGAGTGTGGAACGGGAAAGGAACCCGAACAGGAGTGCCGATGATGGGGCAGCTTGCGCCCGCTGCCCAAGATGAATCTCACAGATAATGAGCGATAAAAAAACCAGAAGGAGGTCCTATGGTCTGTCAACGTTGCAGGGGACTGCTCGTACGCGAAACCTTCGATGGCCTGAGTCCGGAAGCAGACATGATGCGCCTGTCAACTCGATGCATCAATTGTGGATCTATCGAGGACCCCGTGGTTCTTGCTAATCGACTCCGTCGTCCTGCGGCAAAACGCACAGTGCCTCGCGGGATGGTGGGGATGGCAAGAGCAGTGTTTATGAAGACCGAAAGGATCGATCTGACAGTGGATGCCAGACGCGCATGCACCAGCGATTCATGAGCAAGTTCTGAAATGTACAACTAGGACCGTTGGTGCAGGCACTCTATCAGGAATGAGCAATTATGATCAGATCATTAGCACTATGATGAATGCATGTTCCGTTGTCTCTTAATTATTGGTTTCACTCATCTACACACAGGAGGAATTTCATGAAGAAGGATATCATCTCTGTTGGGTTGGCAATCTTGCTCTGTGCAACCGTTGCCCCGGCCTGGGCACTGTTCGAGTCCGACCGGGCGCTCAGTGAAAAAGCAACCGTCAGCATGGTCGACGCGATTAAAACCGCGGAGCAGGCAAAGCCCGGCAAAACGGTTGAAGTGAATATGGGAAAAGATGACGGCCGCGTCGTCTACAAGATTGAAATCGTCGATGGAAAGAACACCCACAAAGTTTATGTAGACGCCATGACCGGCAAAATTCACGAAATAAAATAACCCCTGTCTCACGTTTCATTGAATACCAAAAGACACCCATGTAGATCCTATGTGGGTGTCTTTGATTACCGGAATGGTTGGAGAACGGCGATTATTTCCATCCCATCGGAGGATGTCACCGGCGCTCCAAGATTGGGAACAATGATCGCCAGAAGTACCGCTCGTCTGCACACCAGGCATCCGACCACTTGCGTAGTTGCGCTGATGCTTGTCTTCCTACTCATAGGACTGAACGGCTGTAGCCGCCTCCCAGCTGTTCGCTACTCTGCCGACACCGTGTTACATGGCTCTCTGGGCGGACACCCCATTGAGCATGTCGTGATTTTTGCCGTTGATGGCCTCGAACAAGGGACTCTGATCAAATATCTCATGCAAAATCCTCCACGAAAATCAGGAGGCTTACACGATCTGCTCGGTGTGCGTGTCGATGCGAACGGTCTACTGTTGACCAAGGGCATTGCCACGCAACAACCGACGACAGTGTTCCCTTCCTATACCTATGCCGCCTGGACGTCGATGTTTACAGGCGTATACCCCGGCGCGCACGGGATTGCGGGGAACAGCCTGTTTTTCAGGGAACGCGAAGTCGCGAGATATTTTACGGAGTATCATATCGACGCAGTGAAGGTGCAACTGTCGGACGATTTCCTTTCCGACGATATTAACAGTCCAGTGAAAACCATTTACGAGTATATCGGACAGAGTGGCGGGCAGAGCATTGTGGTGCACCACATGCTCACGCGCGGGAGTGGGCAGGGGGCGATTCGGTCTGACTTCGACACCCTGCTGAGTTATCAGCAAAATCGAAGTAAAGCCGTGGATGAAAATGCACTGTGGGCGGCGGTGAAATCAGTCCAAGACTTCAATGGCGCAGCCAAGGAAGGGGCAGAGCTGCAGCTTCCGAGCCTGATGACGATCTATTTTGCCGGGCTCGATCATGCCGAACACCTTTCTCCCGAGAATCCGGAGGAGGCACGTCTAGAATATCTCGCGCATCTTGATGACCTCATCGCGAAATTTATCGCGGGAGATTCCGCCATCGTGAGAAATCACCATGCCACACCAGTATCCGACGTTATTCCGGTCGATCCGATTCAATGGCGGGGATTGCGGGATGAATCAGTTATGCAGCGGACGCTCTTCGTGTTGGTATCGGACCATGGCCATACTTCAATTGACTGGGACAAAGTCCTGGGCATTGAAGATCTCAATGTTGTCTTCACCGAACTGACCAAGACAAGCGGGAAGGCCTATCATCTGGAAACTCCGGCATTAGGCAATGAAAGCTTTCTGTCCAGGGTCCGTGCCTCGTTAGAATTCTTCTCCAACGGGACCATTTCCGGGGGTTCGAATATTGTGGCGACCTTAAATGGCGGAGCCCTTGGGCTATATGTAAAGCCTGCACAGGGACAGTGGAAGGATACTCCTGACTATCAAGGGGATATCGCTCCGATCTTGAAACACCTATTGCTTACTCTCCACAAGAATGAGCAAGGACCGGAAGCCGTCTTGTCTAAACAGGGCAACCGCTATGTCTTCATTCCTTATCGGTATGATGGAGCAGCCATCCAATTGTTGCCCGCTGTGCCTCTCGATCAGAGCCCGTTGAACAGCCCCGCATATCCTATGGCGGTACAAAGGCTCAATGGGCTTGCATCACGATTACCAACAGATCCTCAGAGCGCACCGGATATCGTTCTGCTGGCCGACAGGTCTAAAAAATTGACGTACCTTAACAAACGAGACTGGCGAGTCCTTGAGGAACTTGACGTGACCACACATCGACATTTTCATTCTGACCATGGGCATCTCAATGCCTCAGACTCGCTTGTGCCGATCATTTTTGTAAGGGGGGGACAGGAAGGACGTGAAGCGCTGGCTACGATTTGCGAGGCGTCCGTGGTGGATGTCACCCCGACCATCTTAGATATTCTTGGGCTGCTTCCGTCGTTTCATGCAACGTTGCAGAATCGGCCTGATGAAATGAAGGGCCACTCGCTCGTCCATACCATCGATCACATTATGACCCAGGATCATCCGACGGGCAGTGAAAACATTTGTGGTTCATACATCACCGTTCCCCTGCCATGATGACCAGACAGGTGGCTTGTAACAAGTGATTATGCATAGAACTGTAGACCGCTTCCACGCCACCGAAATTCTGATCGGATAAGAAACTCAATCACCCGACACATTCTTTCCGTTGGAAGCGCTGAGTGAAGCCCATACAGTGGTATACCGTGATCCTTGGTGTCGTCCTGTGCTCCTCCTTGGCGTGCAGCGCGTCGATTACCCCTCAAGAACCCTATGCTGAGACGTCACGCTCCGCAGTCATCGTGATAGCGGGCTACTACGGGACTAAACTCTCGCGCGTCGACAATGGGGAGCTTCTCTGGGTCACCGCCTCGCAAGCGTTCGGCGGGGCGCAGTCTCTGCTTCTGCCGTTGCCCGATCTGGCGCTTGACGGAGTGGCTCTCCGACCGAGCGGGATTCTGGATGAAGTCAGGGTTGTCCCGTGGGTCTACTCGTTTGAGGTGTATCGGCCTCTCCTCGCGGAACTGGGCAGATTGCATGACGGGCACGTGTCGATCTATCCATTGAATTACGACTGGCGCCTCGACCTCATGGATTCCGTCCGTTTGTTGAGTGCCGAGATCCAGCGTCTGAAGTCGCAGGGCATCACACACATCGCCCTCGTCGCCCATAGCATGGGTGGGTTGA
>JBGTMB010000239.1:0-4203 GCA_041743755.1 Nitrospiraceae bacterium
TGGGCAGTAAGGCCAGTGTTGGTTCGGAGGCAAAGGAGTTCCTGGTTACCGCGAAGAAGACGGGGTGTCGCCTGATTCGCAGACCGAGACATTTGTCGCGCTCAGGCTGCTCCTCGACAACTGGCGCTGGCAGGGCGTGCCGTTCTACCTCCGCACCGGGAAGCGGCTTGCCCGGCAGGCTTCGGAAATTGTCATCCAATTCCGCAGCGTGCCGCATCAGTTGTTTCCCGCTGAGTCCACTGCGGTCGGTAGAAATGAAGTTCTATTACCGGGATACGTTCGCTGCCCGGTCGCCTGACGCGTATGAGACGTTGGCTCTGGGACGTCATGAAGAATGACGCCACGCTGTTCATGCGAGCCGACCAGGTTGAAGCGGCCTGGCGATTGTTAATGCCGGTGCTTGAGGTCTGGGCGGTGGCGCCGCTCAGTGACTTCCCCAATTACGCCGCCGGGACCTGGGGGCCGGAGGACATGCAAGGGGTGCTGGCTCATGGGCACAGTTGGCCCCTGCCGACCGAATTGGTGAGACAGCATAAGAAGAAGGGAAGGAATTTGTGACTTGACACAATATGAGATATTTTCCAGCCTCACGCTGAGGCTCAGTTTCCGTCTCGCCCGACGACTGATGCGCAGCATGCAGGCCCGAGATTCGTCACGTGTGATGTGTCCTTGCCGCGAGAGAAAAGAAGAGGCCTTGAAACGCTTCGGACCCTCTGAGGGGTCAGCCGAGATCCGTGCCAAATGGGCCGGGCTTCACGCATCAGGAATCGCCTGAAAATCACAAGAGACCTCACCCGCCTAGCCGTCACTATCTGGCGATGGAGGAGGAACTCCTAACCTTCAACAGCGTGCACCGCGCCTTGGTCATGCGATCCAGATTTTGCGGATCACTCTTGGTATAGCGGAAATAGTGTTGTCGAAACGGAGTCTCCTGCACACGCATGCGCTTTGGCCGCTATCCGGAAGGCATAGCGCAGCCGTGTATTACCGCGCTTCGAGAGCCGACTTGTCCCACGGAACTGCTCCGACTGCTGCGCGGAACCACGTCCTGCGGCCTGCCAAATAATATTTGCAAAAGTGTGCAATTGTGACCAGTCTTCCTCAATCGAGAGATGTAGTATGTTGACCATAGCAGGCGTCAGGCGCAACACTCGAATGAATGGGACAAGGAATTTTCCGCACGTGCCAAACATCAATCATTCACAATAAGCCAAAGGAGAAAATCATGCCACAAATTGAAGAGGACAACGCAGTTTTATCTGCCATCGTAGATGCCTTTTCTCTTGCAATCATTGAAGTATGTCAGACTCTGCATCACCAAAGATCGCTTCCAGTGGCGCCTGCAGCATTCGCTAGTGAAATGAAATTGAGAGCGACAAATTTGCCGAATGATCCAAGTAGTAAAATACAGAAAAGCATTCTCACGAATATCGCCAATGGATTAGCGGGAGAACCGTTAGCTCCGTTTCACGTTCCATAAATACCGCATAATGTGAGGCCGTGGGCCTGGCTCACGGCCAGTCGTTGAGGACCATGGCGTCGGTATTGGGGCGGGTCCCCTAGCACCGGGAGCCGCGAGTTGGCCCGTAACGTGTCGAGGGGGCCGACCCTATCAGGCTTGCACGGCACACACGTTGGCAACCGTCGGGGCCTGTCAGCTGCGGCGATCACGCAAACTCTTGGACCCCTGGCTGTGGCAGCAGGTCAGGACACACCTGGGCCAGGGTCCCCACATGGCGCAGCCATTCCCGGACCGCTTTCGCCGCGAACTTCTCCCGCCCCAACTCCTTGAGCCGCTTAACCTGATCGATTTTCAGCCCGCCATGCTCGTGCCGCCATCGGAAATACGTCTGTTCGGTGATCCCCCGGCTCCGACTCACTTGGACAAGGGTCTGGCCCTTACTCAGGGCGCCCTCGGCCTCACGCAGCTTGGTAATGATGTGTGCGACGGTGTCTTTGATGCGCGGCATATGACCCTCCTTTCGACCAGACCCTAACAGAAAATCTGGACCGGTTTAAGGGGGGCAGATCACGCAGAAAAAGAGGCGGGGAAGGAGTATGCGCCTGAATGGGTGTGAGAGGGGGCGGCTAACGATGGCGGCAGCGTCGGTGACGACATAATGCGATGAGTTCGTCTAGCCGTTAGCCTTCGGGACATTCGTCGTGACCAACTACTAAACGGGGAGTTGTTCTACACGCTGAAAAAGCCTAAAACGGTCCGGCCACAGAGCAGCCTTAAGGGGAAAGCCGCCTGCCCAGAAGTAATCCAGTTTGCAAGCTGATTTCTAGCATGATCGGTGGTACAAAACCTCCCGGCCGGTTACCCGAATTGTTCGAGCAAGTCCGGGTGGATCCTGTTCGAACAATCGTCTTGATGTGCGCACCGGAGATCATGATGCGCTCGGGCATGCCGATCTTGATGCAACGAGGGATTCCGGCAACCGCGATCTACGCCTCGATTTACAACCAAACGAGACCGCACCGAACGCTTGACGCCAAGACGCTCGATCAGGTGTACTACGACAACCTGACGACAAGGCTTACTGCCGCGTCGTCAGACCACCGTGAGGCACCACCGAAGGGATAGAACATGCTGTCCAAACACCTGGGGCGACCTCTTTATGTCCCAATCGAACGACGGCTGGGAGGATTGTAATGGGAGAAATGCAACCATGAAGATCGCATCGAAAGTTGTAAAGCGAGTGGCCACCATCGATGAACATAAATCCGTTTCCGATGCAGCTCAACTTATGACTAAGGAATTCATCGGGTCCGTGGTAGTTACTAATGCTTCCGGCATTTGCGGACTGTTCACGGAGCGTGAGGTGATGATGAATGTGGTCGGGAAGGGGAAGGACCCGAAAAAGGTCCTGATCAAGGATGTGATAACCCGCGACCTCATCAAAGTCAGCCCTAACGACACCGCCGGCACTTGCTTGGATCTCATGAAGGAACATCGATGTCTCCACCTATTGGTCTTTGAAGGGGACGAGTTCGTTGGCACCGCTTCCTTGCGCGATGTGACGGAGCTCATGATCGACCAAAAGGAAACGCTCATCCAGCATCTTGAAAAATACATCACCTCTTGACATGTTGAGACGATAGAAAAACGAGAAGGAACGCGTGAGGTGTGGGGCGGACTGCGGTAGCAATCCACGAGAACACGCTGGAGAGAGGTAAGGATCCTGAGGAAAACGTCACCCATTGTCTTTTCCACGACACCCGATGGGGTCCTCGACAAATCAAGGGCAGGCTCCCCCGGTCACAATAATCCCTAAACCGTCCCCCTCGCGTTTGTCCAGGCACTGAAATGCCGACAACCCAATACCTCCTTGGGCGGTCCCAGCCGTTCCGGTATGATGACTCCGCAGAATTCTGGCTGTGCGGCGTGCGTGGTGGCACGCGCGTGGCGGGAGGAACGCGGAAGACATGCCTGGCATCCCCGACACCGCCTACCCACGGCTCAAGCTCAATCCCTCTGGGAGGGAGTTGGATGAGATCTAGACGCCCAACCTGTTTGAGTTGGCTTGGCTGGAGCAGCATACGCGGCAACCGGTCCCACGCGTCGGACTCCTGCTCTTGCTCAAAACCTTTCAACGACTGGGCTACTTTCCCAAGCTGAGCGAGGTTCCCACGCCGCGGTGGCGCCATTGTGCTGAATGGGCGGGGGCAGGTGGCGTGCCTGGCGATCTGCTGCGATACGACTCGAGTTCCGTTCGTCGCCGGCACATGCCGCTGGTGCGGGAGTGTGTCGGTGTGACCGCCTGGGGCACGGCGGCCCAGCAGGTGATGGTCATGGCCTGCCGTAGCGGCGCGCGCCCGCACGACGACCTCGCCGATATCGTCAACATCGCCATCGAGGAATTGGTGCGCCAGCGCGTCGAGCTGCCGGCCTTCACGACGCTATTACGTGCCGCCCGAGCGGCCCGCACCACGATCAATCACGAATACCACGTGCTGATCTGCACACGCCTCGGTGCCGTGGCTCAGGACACTTTGCGCGCCTTACTGACGCGTGTCCCTCAGGGGCAGCAGAGCTTGTGGGATCGGCTCAAGAATGAACCCAAACGCCCCACCGCGCAGCAGACCCGAGACGTTCTCGATCACCTGACATGGCTGCGAGCGTTGGCCATTGCCGCCGATGTTTGTGATGGGATCCCCGACGTGACGGTCAAACAATTTGCGGCCGAAGCCCGCTCAGTC
>JBGTMB010000240.1:0-5116 GCA_041743755.1 Nitrospiraceae bacterium
GGCTTTCTTTGCGGTCAAATATCGTCCGGATGAGTAATCTCGAGCTTCTTCCGTCATTTTTCACGTTTCCAAAAAGATTTCTGTATTTCTTTCGCGGTTAACTCAGTAAATCCGCGGACAATCCAGTCGTGAGCCAAATCAAACCAGTTGCGCATCGCCTTTCCTGTTTTCTCATCTCCTAATCCTTTCGCACTTAAGTCTAAAATTAGGCTCGGAACATTGTCACTCTTTCTCGTAGCCTGATTGAGTTTTACGTTTAACCAGCCCTTGTTATCGGGCAGCTCAAACCTAACTTGCCATGCCACGTTTGTGGGGTTAGGCAAGAAATTGTGTTTATCCTTTTGCCATGAGAAGTCCGAGATCACTTTTGGAAGGTCGTTGATAGAATCCCAGCCTTGACCTTGCAGAATATGGTTGATGTACGTCAATTCACAATCCACCGGCTTGATTATGCCGAGTTTCATTTCACTCGTGAAAGCTTCCAGATGAAGTTTGGCTTTCTCAAAGTTTTTGATTATTGAAGGATACCGAGGGTAGTCATCGCCACGATGACGCCAATTATAATAGAGGCGATCTGGTTGAAACTGAATCAGCTCGTTGTCCGCTTTGCTTATAAACCATACTCTCGGAAGGGGAATTCCCGTCGTTTCGTCAACTAAGATAGATGCATCATTCGAAATGGGTGCGGCGTGGTGCACAATAGGGAACTCAGGACGAAACCTTTCCCACAACAGGCCTATATGGGGTACCTTCAGCTGACTCAGCGGTTCAAATCTAAAACCACAGACAACTTCATCCACCGGCGGTGCTTTGTAACTTGGTAGAGGAATAGCTGAATTGTTGGATGTTGTGTTCATAATTTTAATGTCATTGTGAACTTGTTCGTGGTTCTAACTTAGGATAATTGTCTTGCTGATCAGCATCCACAATGCACGCAGACAGGACCGCCACTACCTCTAACCAACCAAATACTCCCTTATTGTACTCAGCATGGTTCTGGCGTCAATGGGATGACGGCCATGGAGATGCGGCCCCCGCTCTAGTGAGAGGTAATGAGATATGGCCTGAGTATTGAGTTATTTCGTTCAACTTAATCACACTTGCGACAGTTGAGTCCAGTTGATTATTGCAGAGGCTTGGATGCAGCATCTACGACTCAGGCGTCTGATCTGAGTGAAGCTATGAAGTTGAAACGTTCTGCTCGGCGTCAACAGTTTTCCGCCCTCCGGCCGCTTCATCATGCACTCCTGCCACGCCGTGTAAGCGCCGAGCTCCTTCATGGAAATCCGACGCGCACGCCCCAGCCGCAAAATAACAGCGCTTAGGAATAGACGACCGTGAACTCGCTGCCATGATCAATTCTTTGGCCTGAAACGTGGCGTCGATTTCCTGGCAATTGGCCCAGAACAATTTCCGCCCGTTTTCCTTAACCGCGGCTTGCGCCGCTTCGCCTTCGGCAAACGCTCAAGCCGCATGCTGCGCTGCAACGAGGGACGGAGTTGAACCGAATCATCGTGATTTGCGTCTCAGCGCCTCGCTGCGAAGAAATTGTAAAGCCAGCCGAATAAAAGACCTGCGAGCCCTCCGGCAAGTACTGAATAGAGCGTGCCGACGACTAGGGCAATCGGCACGCTGACCGGATCATAACCGGGATAGAGCGAGCTTAACATCGCCAGGTAGCCGCCGCCGTAAGGACGCAAGGCCAGATTCATCAGCGAGATAAAAAGAAAGACGCCCGCTTTGAATAGCGCGCCGGCGATGATCATCGCTTTGAGCGACAACTTCATTTCAGTTGGCGAGAATTTTCTTCACCCGCTCGAAGACGTCCGGCGGAGAGTCGAAAATATCTTTTACTAACTTTTCCAGCTCGTCACCTGTGGCTGGATCTATATCCATCCGGCCCTTTTTCGCTTCCTCAATCAATTCGGGATCGCTCAAGGTTTTGACAAAGGCGTCGCGCAGAATCTTGACTCGATCGGGTGGGGTGCCCGGCGTCACCATCATCGGCCGGCCGAAATCCCCGCCGGCCAACAGCACCTGGGCGAGACGGCGGCTGTTTTCCGACACTTTAAATTGATCGAAGAGTTCGATAAGCGTCGGCGCGTCGGCGGCACGGGGATCCTTTTTGCGCGTGGTGTGAACGAGATGGCGGTCGAATCCGCGCTTGTGCCAGGTATCGAAGGGTTCCCGGCCGAAGTGGGCGGACATGCTGTGAGCGCGGCAGACTACCTCGTTTTTTTCCACCGCCAGATCGATCTCAGTGCCGCCGGCGTAGCCCAACACCGTGTTGAACTTCGCCCCCACCGTATCCTCCAACACTTTGGACAGGATATAATCGCTGCTCGCGGTGCCGCTGCCGCCGCACTTGGGCGGCTCTTTGGCTTTGATGATATCCGCGATGGATTTGTAGGGAGCGTCGGCGCGCATGTAGAAGATCAGCGATTCAGTCACCGGAGAGCCGATGAAGCGGAACTTGCGCATGTCGAACTGGACTTCCTTACGCCCGGAAAACTGGTCGATGTAGACGCCGTTGAGCGGCATCACCAGGGTCAGACCGTCCGGTTTCGCCACGTTGTATACATGGTTGGCGACGATCACGGAGCCGGCACCGGCCATATTTTGCACGACAAACTCGGGCTGGCCGGGAATATATTTGGACATGTACTTGCCGAACAGACGGCCCCACCGGTCATAAAATCCGCCGGCCGTCGAGCCCACCATGATGCGAATGGTCTTTCCCTTATAGAACTGATCGCCCTGCGCCCCGGCTTTGGGAGCGATGGCCGGAAGAATCATTGAAAAACAGAAAATCAGCGTAAGCAAAATCACTCGTTCTTTCATCGCAAACTCCTTTCGCTGCCTCGATCATCTGCCGTGTTGATGGTTCAGCCCTCCGCGCGACCCATTAAACCACTCTCTCCTCCCGCAAATCGTCGACTATATCGAAGCCTGATCGGTGTCAAGCCCAATTCGAATGGTGCGAATGGAGTCAGCGGAACCTGTCAATGAAATAAGACACGCCTGATTGAGAGATTAGACTACACGATCGTCGCTCAGCTGATTTTCACCCCTGCCGGACCCTACCCCATGTTTGATCGTTCGTTAAAAGGCAATTGTGAAATTCGCGCTCGGGTCGGACCACTTTAAGCCTCTGTTGTTTCAGATTTGTCTGCCATGGGTCCCTGCCGGATCTCATGAGCGGAGTTCGTACCGGCATGCCGGTTTGGTATCTGCCGCAGCATGAATTTGTCCCATGCTCAAAGGGCGGTCTTGGTTGCCAACAGAGCAGTTGATGACTATGACGATGGAGCCATTTGTGAAAAAGAAAATCTCCCCTATCCCCTCTTTTCCAAAGAGGGGCATCGGAAAATCCACCTTGTCTAGGGTGTCGATGCAAAGCTGGCGAATTTTCAACACCCGCCTTGTCCTGCCCAGGCTCATGGGTAACGATCAGATTGTTTGAGGGGAGAGCATGTGCTAACGAGGCACTGTAACAACCTAACATCGGATTGGCTCTGGTTTGGGTCAGAGATATTGGCATTCATGAGACCGAGGAGCCATTGCCGATAAGCTTCGGAACACCGGCGAAGTCGCTGAGCCATCAATCCAAAATTCACTCCTGATGCGCTTAGCCGGTGCAAGTTTCGGTGACGGTGAAATCGACATCCGGGAGACAACTCGAACGATTGCGTCATGATCCTCCCTAAAATCGCGCAGGAGGTTGCCGTGAAAAAACTGGCTGTGATGATCTTCTTGGCCATGCCGTTGGGCTTCGGGCTTCCCGGACATGGATTCTCTCAGTCTCACTTCTATCAAGGCAAGACCATCAACGTTGTCTACGGCGGCGGACCCGGAGGCACGGTGGATTTGCGCTTCAGAGCCACCGCTTCTGTGCTCCGGAAACACATACCGGGAAGACCGACCTTCGTCATCGAGTACATGCCGGGCGGTGGATCCCGCAAGGCGGGAAACTTCATCTACAGGGCTCGACCGGACGGGCTGACCATGGGCGTTATGCTCTCAAGCTTTGTGCCAGCGGCTGTGCTCGACTCCACCGGGGTTCTCTATGACATCAATAAACTAAGCTATCTTGGCTCTCCGACCAGCGGCGAACCTTACATTTTTTTGAGCCGTAAGGAGGCGCGCCTGGATAGCATGGAGAAGCTGCGTAGCGCCCCGGGCGTGCGTATCGGCGCTCAGTCTGTGGGGCATAACCTCTATAACATCGGCCGAATCTTCGCGTATCTGGCCGGCATGAAAGAGCCAAAGTTTGTCACCGGATTCGCCCAGGGTAACGAAGTCAATCTGGCCTTGATGCAAGGCGAGCTCGACGCCAGGTGGACCATACAGGCCACTCTGGTGCGAGAAGCGCCGGACTGGATCGACAAGAAACTGATGGATTTCCATGTTGTCAACGAGGTTCCGAAGGGACGAAGACACCCCCATCCGGTCTTCGCCCAGCTGCCCGATATTGAGCGGTTTACCAAATCGGAGAAGGACCGAAAACTTCTTGCCATGCAAAGGGCCTTTGTCAGTGCGGGAACTCCGTTCCTCCTTCCTCCGGGAACACCCGCCGATAAGGTCCAGATCCTGCGCGAAGCGATGCGCAAGACTTTTGCTGACCCTGAATTCTACGCGGAATTTAAAAAGTTGGTCGGCGAGGAGCCGACGCCGTTGCTGCCGGAGGAACTCGAGAAGGCGGTTCGTGACTTACCCCGGGACCGAGAAGTTATCGAATTGTTTAACAAGCTCTCCGGCGCGGACCCCTTGCCGCCGCAACCGTAGACTGTGTCACTTCCCCGTGTCAGGGGCCACGGGTGAGGTCAGCGCTCACAAGAATAGCAGTTCTTGTTGGTAGGTATGGCGTCGAACCGGGTATTGATTTACTACTCGCGCGGATTCAATCGCACTTGCGAATTCAGAACCTTTCTTTGACCTACGTTGCCGTGTAGTCGAAAAAATTATCCTGGAGGTAGCAAGCACTTTTCTCGCAAGGAGATCGTTCGGAGATCTACGCTCTGGTGCCGAGCGCGACGGCCCGCGTTACCAGTGGTTTGGTAATTCTGTCTCTGGCAAGCGCGCTCGCAACCAAGCGATGAACCTAAAGAATCGAGAG
>JBGTMB010000241.1:0-2108 GCA_041743755.1 Nitrospiraceae bacterium
GATCGTGCGCATGGCCGACGTTGTGGTCCACGTCATTCGTGCACGATCTACCCCCCGTGATATTGTAGCCAACGCAATCAAGATGATCGGGCAAGAAAGAGCTGTGGCTGTGATTCTCAATGGCGTTGAGGCGAAGGACACCCCATACTCGTACTATAATTATAGCAGCAAGGTATATGAGTCTCACAATCAACAACTCCTCCGATAGGTCAGGGCATATCAGCACAGTGCCCCTGCCATTTACGGTGGATCATGCCGCTAAGGCGATCTTTCGCCTGCCGGGAGCGCGAAGGCGTATTTTGATTCTAGGGGTTGGCTCCCTAGCTCAAGGGCTGTCCCAAGTGCTGCTTTCCCGCAGCAAGATGTTTACGGATCTTGTAGGGCTGATCACCCAGGACAATACGCAAGTGGGTCATGAGTTGGTCGGAACGAAGGTTGTCGGAACTATGAACCAACTGCTCTCCGTCGTTGAACGAGACCAGATTGATACCATTGCGGTCTGTTTGGAAGACCGGCGTGCGGTGTTACCCGTTCAAGCGTTACTTGACTTGAAGGGAATGGGTATCGACATCTGGGACGGACACCACCTATTTGAAGAAGAATCTGGCCGTCTACCCATTGACGACTTCAAGCCTAGCGCGATTATTTTCTCGAGAGAGTTCAGGCAGGGGATTGTTGTAAGAGCAGTCAAGCGCGCTATGGACTTTAGTCTCTCTCTCGTAGGTTTTGTCGTTGTGCTGCCGCTTATGGCGGCAATCGGAATCCTTATCAAATGTGATTCGCATGGGCCCGTGTTCTATCGGCAGGTCCGTGTCGGACTTCGTGCGCGACCATACATGATTTGGAAGTTTCGTTCGATGTTCGCCGATGCCGAAAAGGATGGAGCCAGGTGGGCTTCGCAAAAAGATGCTCGAATCTCGCGAGTGGGATGGTATTTGCGAAAATGGCGGCTTGATGAAATACCACAGCTCATCAACGTGCTACGAGGAGAAATGAGTTTAGTCGGCCCTCGCCCAGAGCGTCCGGTATTTGTTCAGGAGCTCAGATCACTCATTCCATACTACGATCTTCGGCATACTGTTAGGCCTGGAATTACAGGCTGGGCGCAAACGCAGTTTCATTATGGGGCCTCGACAGAAGATTCGCACGTGAAACTGCAGTACGATCTCTATTATGTGAAATATTTGTCAATACAATTAGATATGCGCATCTTGCTTGAAACGATACGGGTGATTCTTCGTGGTGAGGGTGCTCGATGAGTGTTGCAAGCGTGAGGCCGACGCATTGCCTTTCGTTCGACGTCGAAGAACATTTCCAGGTTTCGGCCTTCTGGTCTGAAGCCAGAAGACAGCAATGGGATAGGTACGAAAGCCGCGTTGAGGATAATACGAGAAAACTTGTAGAACTGTTGGCTCAGCATGGCACTAAAGCCACGTTTTTTGTTCTTGGATGGGTGGCTGAGCGTCACCCTGATTTAGTCAAGCTGCTGGTGGGGCAGGGCCACGAGATTGCGTCGCATGGGTATGGCCATGAACTGGTCACGACCCAATCCCCAGAGCAATTTCGTCATGATGTAAGAAAGGCAAAAGATATTCTGGAAAATCTGACTGGGAGTCCTGTACTTGGGTATCGAGCCCCGAGCTTTTCCATCACCGATCAATCCCAGTGGGCGCTCACGATCTTAGTTGAAGAAGGCTACAGCTACGACTCCAGCATGTATGATCGGTTCCAACCATCCGAGAATGCCAGGGGGAATAACGGGCTCGTTCAAATAGAGACGGTTGCAGGAAGAATATGGGAAATATCTCCTTCCACCCTGAATGTGTGCGGCTTCCAAGTTCCTGTGGCGGGTGGCGGCTATTTCCGTCTATTCCCCTATGCGACGTCTAAGACATTTTTGCAAAGGCTTGAGAAGCAGGGCGCTAAACTTGTGATGTATCTTCACCCTTGGGAGATCGATCCAGAGCAGCCTCGTATGGATGGGCCTTGGATATCACAAATTCGGCATTATCTGAATTTGCAGAAGACGCAAGAGAGATTGAGCCGTTTGCTCACAGATTTTAGGTTTGGCCCGATGAAAGACATCGTTTGTTCGGTTAGTGCGATGG
>JBGTMB010000242.1:0-7813 GCA_041743755.1 Nitrospiraceae bacterium
CCTGTCGTCATGACGATGATGACGACCCTGTTGGGTCTTTTGCCGTTGGTGCTTGCGCAGGGGATCGGAGCCGAAGTGCAACGGCCGCTCGCCACTGTCGTCATCGGCGGCCTCTTCACCTCAACGGCTCTCACACTGGTGGTGTTGCCGGCTCTCTATCGGTGGTTCGCAGAAAACGAAGCGGGGAAAAAATATGCGCCTGAGTGGGTGTGAGGGGAGGGTAGCCTGGTCGTCCTCCTGCTCGCGGAACGCGCACGCTCAGAAGGTGCTCGTTCGACGCGCGCAATCGAGGATCGACCAGGCCACCCTCCTGAGAGAATAACGAGCAAGCTTGGAGGGAGCATTATAGTGGTCGTTTGATACGCGTGCAGTTGAGGACTCACGAGCCTGTTCCTATATATAATGGAGCATCACATACAAAGGTTGAGCGTGACTATTCGATGGGATAGTGCGACAGCGCGGGGTTGGAGGTATTTCCTACAATCGAATATCGGGCTCAGATGGCGCTCAGCCGGTTTGGCAATATTGAATGGGAGGGAATATGAAGAGACGATGGATTCTCAGGCTGTCGACGGTCGGGCTTGTGAGTGGTCTTCTATTCGGGACTGTGGCGCTAGGGCAAGCTGAGACTAAGGTTCAAAGCAGCGATGTGGCGCGTGGCAAGGCTCTGTTTGTCAGACACTGCACCGGTTGTCATGGCCCGGAGGGCGGAGGGGATGGGTACAAGTTTCATAGCGGGCCTGATCCGGCTAAACTCACATCACCATCGATCAGAAAAAAATCCGATGACGACCTGTTCCAAACGATTCATGAGGGCAAACCGAATATGCCGCCCTGGGAAACTCGTCTCTCTCAGGAAGAGAGCAGAGACATACTGGCCTATGTGCGGACTCTCGCCAAGTGAAGCGATGCGCTCGACATCGTTGTCGGCTAGGGATAGCCGGGGAGGAGAAAAGGGTTGGAGTGATACCCCTGCTGATCCCTTGCTTCCGGAGCAGAGAGGGGATGGAGACTGATGATCTTCTGTGCTCGTGCAACGCGCGGTCTCCGAAGGATGGGAAGGATAGCCCAGTCGTCCTCCTGCTCGCGGAACGCGCACGATAGGAATGTGCTCGTTCGACGCGCGCAATCGAGGATCGACCAGGCTACCCTTGAAAGTGAAATCACTCAGTCTCCATCCCTAAAGAGGTCACGAGCAAGCTTGGAGGGAATTATTAGGATTTCCGCTTAGTCGATGGCCACATCGGGGGGAACAGCACGGGTTGTCATGAAGAAATTCATCCACTGGTATTGTGCGAACACAAGACCAGACGATTATTGCAGGTTTCCCCCGATCATCGCCCTTCGATGCACCAAAGGAGCGAAGTACCGTATGATTCATGACATGTCTATAGGGCCGCTACGGATCGCCACTATAGCGGCATGGGCGATCTGGACCACGATTGCCTCATTCAGTTCTGGCTGCATTCCCCTGGTCGTCGGTGCGGCGGGGGGCGCGGCCGGCGTCGCCTATGTGATGGGCAAATCTACGGAGGAGTTCAGCTACGACGTGCCCGTTGTCCATAGGGCCGCGCTGACCGCGATGAAGGAGTTGGGATTGACGCTATCAGAGGACCGGGCTGATACCCTGTCCGTCCATATGGAGTCGGAGTTCGCTGATCGTGAGCATGTCTGGATTGATCTGGAGTTCATGAGAGAGTCCCGGACCCGGGTGACCGTTCGCGTGGGCCGTACCGGTGACGAGATTCGTTCGAGAAAGATTCTGGATACGATCAAGCAGTATCTCCCTCCGGCCAGCGGCGGCAGCAGGCCTGCCGCAGAGAAGGGATCTGTCGATCTTCTGGCTTCGCTCTTTCCTTCGACGAAGAGGTAATGCGGTGTTTGGCAGAACGCAGTCGGTTTATCTGTTCCATTTCACACAGAGGAGGCTTCCATGTCGCGAATTAAGGAATTCAGAGCGTCGCTCGACAAGAAGTTGAATGCGTTAGAACACCAGGCACTGGCGATAGAGGCGCACCTGATCCAGACGAAAGATCAGGCGATGCAGCGGTTGGAGCAGCGGAAGGAACAGTTGCGGGAGCTGCTTGATCACGTCAAGGCCGATGTGCAGACTTCGAAGGAGATGGCAGAGCAGGCAAAAACTGAGGTGCGGGCCAAGCTCGAACATCTACAAGTACAATTGGCTCTCGGCAAGGCAGAGGCTCGCGACACGTTCGAGGAGCAGAGGGCGAAGACTCTCAAAGCCTTGAGTGAGTTCGAATCCATAGCGGAGGAGAAACTGAAAGGGGCCACGTTCGAGTCAGGTAAGGTCTGGGAGGATCTCGTAGACCGGACGAGTACGCTTGAAGCCGAGTATGAGGTGCTCAAGGACCGGTTTGTGAGCGAGAAAGCCAAACAGGAAGTGGTATTGGAGTCAAAGAAGGAGGAGCTGCTTGCCAAGCTGGTGTTGTTTAAGGATCAGGTCAAGGCCAAGCGCGTGGTCGTGCAGGCCAAAGCTGATGTGCTTGAGACCGACTTGCGCGAGGGGCTGGATCAGATTAAGGCAGGGGTGAAGAGGTTGTTCGAATAGAGGAGAGGGAGGGCAGCCTGTTGGTCTCCTGTGCTCGCGCAACGCGCGGCCTGAGAAGGCCCTCGTTGGACGCGCGCAGTGGAAGACCAGACAGGCCGCCCTCTGAAGAGAGAAATAGGAGAGCTGGAGCAGCAAAGAGGGTGACCTGGTCGTCCTCCCGCTCGCGGAGCGCGCACGAAGGGAATGTGCATCGCTCGATGCGCGCAGTGAAGGACAGTTTGGCGACTCCCTTGGGCGAGAAGGTGTGATCGCGCAGAGGAGGAAATAGAAGGTCCTCACCTGGACTAATGGCACGTCCTGGGAAATCGATTGCGAGGCAATCGGAGGGTTGGGCGGGTGAAAAATGTCTGCCAATGGGTGGACGGGTGAGAAAGCTGTGCGCAGGGGGAGACCAATAACTATCAGCTCCGTTCCCCAACGAGTTACGCTTCACGAGAATGTACTTTGGGGATATTTGCAAAGAACCGTCATGAATAATGCAGGGTAATAGGCCAGCAGGTGGGTGAACTGGCATATTGTGATCGGTGGGCCGGGAAATGGCGATGGATCGGGTGGCTGGGGCGGTTGAGGCGTGGGAACAGGTTCAGGCAATGGTGGGCCTGGAAACGGCGACGGATCGGGCGGTAAAGGCGGGTCGGGTGTGGGAATCGGCCCGGGCACTGACGGGCAAGGGGAATCCATGGTCAGCGTGCCTTGCCTGTGACCATCCGCTGTGAATGAATTCTCTTCCTTAGAACGAGGCATGTCTTCAGATTCATCGGGACCGACTTTTAGAACATACACGGTGGTGACTGCCGGTCTGTATGCGTCAATGCGAACCATGATGACTCGCATTGACGCAATTCCCCAACGTCACAGTGGCTCAGTGCCCTTCTTGTGGGCCAACTCTATTCATTTCATTAACGAACGTCTGGTTTCCCTTGCGGTGTTCCTCCACTGGGGGGATCGATGCCCTTTCGCTCGGGAAGCGACTTATCAGGATTCGTTGACATGCTCGGATCGAGGTTGGGTGGTTTCACGGAGCCACGGGGATCTCCACGCCTCTCCGGCGAGTGTTGGATACCTGGATCTATACGGGACGGGGGGATTGTCGGAGCGCTAGATTCTGACGGTATCTCGGGAATGATGCCAGGAGCCGGCTTGCCACCGCCCTCGGGAAATTGGCCAGGGGGGAGTACATCGGCGGCAACGGCAAATGCCGGAAGAAGGGTCAGGATTGCAATGGCCACAAGTCGAGGAGCCTTCACGGACCACCATTTGGCAGAGAGTGAGCGGGGAATCCTACTGTATCGATGTTTTAACCACGACATACTCACCTCCATCTGTGATGATGTAGCGTGCACTGTGGAGGCTTGACCTCACTGACGCTTAGTTCCGCACCCTTGATGGGCACAGGAACAAGGAGAGCCTGTTTTGGCCTCCCGGCAATTAGACGAACAAAATTCTTTTCCCGGTTCTGCAGGACAGGTACAGCGCGGGTTCGCGCATGATTTTTCCGCCATCGTGTGCCTCCTTCTTCCGCTCACGTTCATGACGCAGCAAATAATTGGGCAAGCTGCGATGATTAATCATGGATCGCACGTTTTGCAGATCATGTCTCAATCGAGATGGCCAGTCTGATCAATAGTGCTCACTCGCATGCATTATTCATGAAGCCTCTGCTTCAAGCGCCGAGATAGAAGGCAAAATTCTTGATGGGACTCTTTCTTGGCGCCACGATTATGCAAAGGCCGCTCGCAAGCGTGGTGGCGACGGACCTGAACGCGGATGGCCCAGAGTCCAGGCCTGCAGGTTGATTGGTCAACATATTGTTTCGAGTATGCGTTCTTTCCTCGCGGCTCCCTGCGTCCATCTCGAGTGGCGACAGGCTATTTCGGGAGGGCAGTTGGGCTAGTCCCTCGTGAAGATAATCGCGAAAGAGGAGAGGGTTGGACTGATTGTAGTGACGAACGAGACAGGCGTCGCTGTGTTCCACATCTCACGGAGCCAACCAAGAGCATGTCAGCGATTCGAATAACCTCCAGCATGTGAAATCGTACTTGTCGTCGAGAGCACATCACCAGCTCGCTTGTGATGTCAGGTCCGATCAGTTATAGGATTGGACATGCCCGGCGCGTCGAGTGCTCCTATCACCACCAACATTCCGCAGCGGATGGACCGCTTGCCTTGGTCGCGATGGCATTGGCTGGTGGTAACGGCTCTCGGCGTCACATGGCTGTTGGATGGACTGGAGGTGTCCATCGTTGCCGCACTAGGCCCGGTCCTCACGCATACCACCACATTGCACCTCACGGAGTCAGAAGTCGGGCTGACTGCGTCGGCATACTTGGCCGGTTCTGTATTCGGGGCCATCGTGTTTTCCTACCTCACCGATCGGCAGGGGCGGAAGAAGTGGTTCATGTTCACGCTCCTGCTCTATCTGGTCGCCACGGTGTTGACCGCATTGTCCTGGGATCTGTGGAGCTTCATGCTCTTCCGTTTCTTGACGGGCGCAGGCATTGGTGGCGAATACGCGGCGATCAATTCCGCCATTGACGAACTTATCCCTGCGCGCTGGCGTGGGCGTACTAACCTGGCGATCAACGGCAGCTGGTGGCTGGGAGCGGCAGTCGGCGCACTCCTCATCATTGTGCTATTGAATCCTGATATTATTCCGGAATATCTGGGGTGGAGGCTCTGCTTCGGCTTCGGAGCGGTCCTGGGCGTGAGTGTCGTGCTGCTCCGGCGAATCATCCCAGAAAGTCCCCGGTGGCTCATGACTCATCGGAGGGTGGAGGAAGCGGAAGCGGTCGTCTCCAATATCGAGGATCAGGTCACGAGTGATCATGGACTGGCCTCGTTGCCGATTGCCGAAGGATCGATCATCGTGCATGTCCAGCCACCTGTGACATTGGGTACGGTGGCCCGCCAACTCTGGACTGTCTATCCAAGGCGCACGATACTCGGCATTGCGCTCATGACCACGCAATCATTTATGTACAACGCGATTTCGTTTACCTATCCCTTCGTGCTCACGAAGTTCTACGATGTGCCAATCAGCAGTATCGGCTTCTTTATCCTACCGTTTGCGCTCGGTAACTTTCTCGGCCCGCTATTGCTTGGACGCTTCTTCGATACCGTTGGCCGTAAGCCGATGATTACCTTCACCTATGCCGCCGCCGGCTGTCTGCTGGCAGTGACAGGGTATCTCTTTGTGCAAGGCGCGTTGACCTCCGTCACTCAAACACTGGCTTGGACATGCGTCTTCTTCTTTGCCTCGGCGGGTGCCAGCGCGGCCTATCTGACTGTCAGCGAGATTTTTCCCCTGGAGATCCGCGCGATGGCCATTGCGTTCTTCTTCGTGGTGGCGCAAGGCGCCGGGATTGTCGCTCCGTGGCTGTATGGCAAGCTGATTGAATCATCGGCCACGAGCGTGTTCTATGGCTACTTACTGGGAGCCGGCATGATGCTGGTGGGTGCGCTGGTGGAACTGTTTTTGGGAGTGAAGGCAGAGGGTCGGTCACTCGAATCTATTGCGACGCCGCTCTCGGCGGAGAAGACCTGATGGGCCAGTACTGTAGCCGCGGGTGGTTGGTCAGTTTCAACCTATTGGCGCTGATCTACCCATTTCTTGGCTTTCCCTAGAGCGATCTCATTCGCCATTTTTTCCGTGTTGCGGATCTCGTGCGATTCACCCTGTAGGGTTTTCATGGGCTCTCGTCCGCCCGTTGAGAGCCATGCGAGTGCCTTTGGCGACCATCGGTCCTCACCGAGATGTTGCGAACATGTTTTAATCTTATGATTTTTGTACGTCACCCACTCAGCCAATGACAGCCCTCCTTTTATCGAATAATCTCGCCCTCTCAAGGATAGCAGATACGACCTATTCATTTCCTGAAACCTTACACTGGCCCACTACCGATCGGCGAGACGTGAATCGTTCAATGTGAAACGTTTTGAAAGACAAGCACTCGGCAGCCCTACGGTTTACCTTTCACGGTTCCGCTCACGATCCCCTGCGACTGCTTCACTGATCAGGGCTGGATACGGTGGGGCGCGGATTCCGGCTTGTACAGCGGCAGCCGGATCATGTAGCGACGTTCGAGGCCGAACGTCACCAGGACCACGCCCTCTCGGCTTAGCCGATCGACTTCAAGAAAAATCTGGTTCCAGGATAGGTCTGGGAGATTCTTCGTCAAGGTATCCAGATCGCACCCGGGCATGCGTTGTAATTCGTCGAGAATGCGATCAGTGATCGATGTACGTGATGCCATGATCAGATCCTCCTCTGGTCGGACGTTCAATGCGATGTCGGATACGACCTCCTGTTATTCCGGAGTCACATCGGCCTGAATGGGGTTTGGTGCAAGCACGGAGCAAACAGACGGCACAAGAATCGTGGCCCAGAATGGAAGGAGGATTCTGCGGCTGACAATCACCATGGGGACCCTCGTTCCAGAAGACACGAGTCCGAGCGGTGAAGCTCTTCGATAAAGAATCCGACGTAGGAGCGAGGGGGACTGTGCGAGTTCCGGCGCGCGGGATGACGGACAGGAGCGTGCGGAAGAGACAGCAGCCACCGTCACTGAAACGTCAGGAGATAATGCTACGCCGATGGGAAGGCTCGGTCAACGGTCCGTCGGTTGGCTTAGAGAGCCAGGTTGCGGGGATTAGGGAGCCACCAGACAGTCATTCTTTCTTGCAAAACGTGCATGCTCGATGCGGAAGAAGAAAGAGGAATATATACTCAATTTTTGAGGGCCTCGCCTGCGCACAGCCGTGTTAGGAGGGCTATGAAGAGGTTTCATGTCGCCTTGGGCGTCTTGGATGAGGACGTGCTCAAGGCGAGCGTGATGAGAGAGCGATGCTCCGGGAGTTGCCATTCGCACAGGTAGTTGAACGAGGATTGGCTGTTCCGATGGAGGGCGCACGATTGGCCATGAAGACAGGCTCAACCGGACTCGTTCGTAGCCGCGCTGAGGTGGGCGACTGAGGCCGAGTGGTCGGGTATGGATTGAGTGGCGATGAGGGCCAGTTTTTCTGACCGGGCTAGGGATTTGATCGCGGCCTCACGTGTGAGTGCGGCGCTTTTGGTGCGTCGATATTCAGCATACCGCACCCTCAATGGGCTTCGGTATTTCGTGTATTTTGCACCTCGGCCCGTTCGGTGCTCTTCCAGTCGCCGTTCCAGATCATTCGTGATGCCGGTGTAGAGGCTGGTGTCCGCACACTCCAGGATGTAGACGATCCACTTCATTGTGGCTT
>JBGTMB010000243.1:0-16548 GCA_041743755.1 Nitrospiraceae bacterium
TCAGCCCCTCTTTAACTCGTGTGACCGCTAGTTCCTTGAACTCGGTGGTGTATGCCTGCTTCGGTATCTTCATCGTCTCCCCTTTCATGGTGACGGCGATTATACGTCACCCGTGGAAGACGAAATTCCGGGGGAAGCTCATAGTGTGTACTCGCCTTCACATTGAGTACGACAGTTCCCTGGAGCCATGGGCCACTCTTCGTTGGCTCTCAAAGTTCAGGAACTTGATTGCACACCCAAAAGCAGAGACGATCGCAGAGTCTAAGGTGGTGTCGAAACAAGAGCATAAGCAAGGCACTCATCGAACGGCACCAAAATCGAAACTTGAAAAGCTCGTGACTTTTCAAAACGCGGAGAATGCGATAAAGGCAGTTGATGCCGCACTTAGTCTATTTTGCGAAAAGCTATCTGTCGAAGAGCGTTTTGGTGTTTCGGGAGATGTGTGGTCGGTCAGCTCACGGCGTCAGGACGGCGGCTAATTATGTTTCCAAGTGGACGTGGTGAGATGGCACACCGTTTCCTGAATTCTCTTGGCCCGCGCAGGTTAAAACGATGTTAGACCCCTCAGGGGCCAATGAGGCGAAGGCTATAGTTTTTCCATTCAATTAGCCCCTCCAAGCTCTCTCGTTTTCTTTTCAGGGATGGGGGCTGATTGATCTCCCACTGCGCGCGTCCAACGAGGGCCTTGGAGGCCGCGCGTTGCGCGAGCACGGGAGATCATCAGGTTCCATCCCCTTATCTTTTTGCTTCCGCCGGCGGCCAGTTCAACTCCGCATGCCGGCCGCAGTAGAAGCAGGAGAGGCGGTAACGGGCTTTGCGTCTGGGATTCGGCATGGAGGTGAAGGTGATGGGAGTGTCATCGAAGGGGCATGTGGGTTGATCGTGGAGGAGATGCACTTCAGCCATCATCGTGATCGAGGCACCGTCCCACGGTGGCATCGGCTGTTCTTTGCCGGCAATCTGTTCCTTCGTATGACATTGTTTACATTCGGCTTCGTAGGTCTTGATACGGGCGAGATTAGGGGTATGGTCGGTAATGTTCATCGCCCCACCGCATCCGGGCTGGAGGCAATTGAGATGTTCGTGCTGTAAGGCCTGGACAAACCGACTGTGTGCTGTCCGTTCTTGTTCTGTTTTCATAAGACCTCCCTCAATTCTCTCACTTTGTTGCTCCTCCTCCTTCCTCTGGGAGGGTGGCCTGAAGTGCCCTTTCACTGCGCGCATCGAACGATATACATGTTCCCCCCAAGCTCGCTCGTTACGTCTTTAGGGATGGGGGCTGATTGATCTTCCACTGCGCGCGTCCAACGAGGGCCTTCTGAGGCCGCGCGTTGCGCGAGCACAGAAGATCATCAGGCTCCATCCCTTCCCATCCTTCATATCCCCCACGCTCCGCTAATTTGAATGTTGGCCCCATTTACGTATCGCGCTTCGTCGCTGAGGAGATAGCGTACTGCGGCCACGGTGTCGTCTACGGTTCCGATGTAGCCGGCGGGAATGCGTTTGGTCATGCCGGCTAGCTCTCCCGGCGGCGCGCTGCCTGAATCGATGAAGCCGGGCGAAATTGCATTGACGGTAATGCCGTGGGGCGCCAGTAGCTTGGCCAGCGTACGAGTCAGGATCAAGACGCCGGCCTTGGCAATGTAATGGGCCGTGACGTCCGGCTGTGAAATCATCTGATCGGCGTTGGCCATGCTGAAGCTAATGATTCGACCTGATTTACGAGCTTTCATTCCCGGTGCCACTGCTTTGGCGAGATAGAAAATGGGATGGAGATTGCCGGCGAACATCTCGTTCCACCCCTCGACCGTTTCGTCGAACAGGTTTACACGATGGTAGGGGCCGGCGCCGTTAATCAGTGCATCGATATGTCCCCACTGTTGTTCGACTTGGGAGACAAGATCTTTGGCCGCCTGGGGGTCCGATACGTCACAACGAATCGAAAGCGCACGACCGCCACGCTCGGTGATCGCGTCGGCTGTGGCTCTAGCCTCTTTCTCGCTCGTGCGGTAGCAGATGGCGACTGACCATTGTTGCGCTGCCAGGTCGAACGCGATCCCCCGTCCAATGCCTTTGGCTCCACCTGTGATGAGTGCCACTCGCTCAGCCATCGGTGATCCCTTTCATGGTTGCGGGCGATCTTATCGAGTTTTGAGCCTAGTCGCGAGGAGCTGAATGGCTCCAGCTGTTCGTATAGAGAAGGACCGGTCTTGCTTGGGTTTCTTATTGTCTTCTTGGCATTCTGTGATGAGCGAATGCAAGTCTGCAATGGTATCCACGTCGCGCCAGGCAGCGGTGAGGCTGACTGATAAGCCCAGAGTCTTGGCATTCTGTTGTGTGACGGCGAGGACTTGATCGGTGGACCAGGGTACCCCGGCAAAAATCTTTTCTGCCTGTTTCGTGAGGCCGATGAGGTAATACCCGCCATCAAGGGCCGGCCCTAAGACGACGTCTGATTTGCCTAGCAGTGTAAGCGCGTCTTGATAGACCGACAGGGGCAAGGTTGGAACATCGGTTCCCACCAGGAGTACCCGCTCATAGCCTTTGGCGAAGAGGCTGACAAAGGTGTGGTGCATACGCTGACCCAGATCCTCTCCGACTTGATCCAACAAGCGGACGCCCTGCCGTTCTTCCATAATCTTGAAGAACACCAGCTCCGAGGAAGGTGCACAGGCCAAGTATCGATCGAAGGGAAGCTGCAATTTGGCAACGGCGAGTTTGGTCCGTTCCAACATGTCGAGAACGAAGCTGCCGTGCAGTGTCGCCGCCTCGTCCGGTGTCAACGGCGGACAGAGCCGTGTCTTCACCTCACCCGGGATCGGAGCCTTGGCGAAGATCACCAGTGCGGCTTGGTGAGGGGTGAGGGGTGAGGGGTGAGGCGATGGAGAGGAAGGTTGCTTCATGGTTATCGCACCGATCCATACCATCGACTCAGTGTATGAGGGCTCATTCCGCCCCAATACAGGAATCGTAAAGCCCACATCAAGAGAATTGTCTGCAAAGGACCCCGTTGTTCCCAGCGACGAAAAGAGGTGGTCACGGTTGCGGCGAGGGCTGCGGTCCTTCCCTTCCGCTTGAGCCTACGGGAGAACTCGATGTCCTCCATCAACGGCATGTCAGTGAAGCCCCCCATCTGTTCGAAGACAGATCGGCGCACAAACAGGGCCTGATCACCGGTGGCGAGGCCGCTCAGTCTCGAACGCCAGTTCATCGTTTTACTGATCATGGTTCCCCACATCGATGGGTGATCGAACTGGACATCAAACCGTCCCCCCACCACCTGTTGATCTGCCAGTACCGAGTCGATCACTGCTTTGGCATCCTGTGGAAGCTGTGTGTCGGCATGGAGAAAGAGAAAGACCTCTCCTCGGCCGGCCTTTGCGCCCTCATTCATCTGCCGGGCGCGTCCGGGTGGCGCGGTCACCCAGGAGACAGGACTGAGGCCTGTGGCCTGTGGACTCAGTCGGTATGATTCGAGGAGTGTGGGCGTTGTATCGGTGCTTCCTCCATCCACCACGATGAGTTCGTCGAAGCCGAGCGCGGCAGTGTGCATGAGTGTCTCGGTGATCGTGCGTTCTTCGTTCAGTGTGGGGATGATGACCGAAATCGACATCGCCATGGCAGCGCTAGGCGCGTTTTTTGGGCTCGTAGAACATGAAATACATGACGACCACCACGGTGGACCAAAACAACACTTGCTTATGCCAGAAGAGCACTTCCCCATAGTGGTAGAAGAGGGCTGCGAGCAGGAGTGCTCCGCCGATGAGGCTGTAGCGGAACGTCACATTTTCGACGACCGAGTTGGCCCACACGGCGACGCCTGCGAAATAAATCATGAACGGAATGACGTCGATCTCGAATCCGCCGCTGATCGAGAGAAACACGTCGAGGAAGCCGAGAAAAATGAGGGCGATGCCCACGATCATCCCGGCGACACGCAACTGGTTGTCGCCTCCGGAGTCGTCTTCCTGCTCACGGCGCTCCGGCTCGTTGGTCGGTTCTGGTGGCATGGTCAACTGGTTCCTCGTCGTTCGTGAAAGGTGAAATGTGAAACGTAAAACGTCCGAATTCTGAACGAACGACGTTTCACGAGATACGCTTCACGGGTATTGAGCATTCTGCCGAAGGCCTGCTTCATCATTTATCCTGCTAGCAAGCTACGGAACAGTATTACTGGCACGCAAGAACTTCGAGGGGCTACATAAGGTGCTCAACGGGAGAACGCTTTTGCAGGATGCTCAAAAAGACCAATCAGCAAGGCCGCAGCGAGTGAAGGCCCGAGGCGTACCCTTGGGGTACGTTGAGGGTCTGAACGATGCGAGAACGACGCTGGCGGACTTTTTCAGCATCTTGCTATGCCTTAAAATGTTTGCTCAAGGTCAGCCCTTGGCGCTGATACGAGGATCCGAGTGCCGTGCCATAAAGCTGACTGGGGCGCGCAAGCATCCTGTCGTATACAACCTTAAAAAAGGTTTGTCCATCATGGATCAGGAAGGGCACGTCGTGGGGGCGGACCTCCAGCACCACTTGGGTGCCGTGCAGCTCCCCGCGGCCGTACCCAAACCCCGGATCGAAAAACCCGGCGTAGTGGGTCCGTAATTCACCACAGGCTGCTTCAAAGGCGACCATCTCGGCTGCGTAGCCGGCAGGAACGCGAATCCGTTCTTTCGATGCGAGAATATAAAACTCCTCCGGTTCCAACAGGAGGCTGTTCTGCCGGTGGCGGTACAGGGGTTCCCAAAAATCGAACGCGGCATAATGGCCGACCTTCGACAGATCGATCACGTGGCTATTCTTCTTGGCCCGATAACCGATAATCGGCGAGCTGTCTCGGTCGTCGCCTTTTAGATCGATGCGGAGAAACAGACCACGGTCCGTCCGGAGATCGCGGCTTCCCAGCACGGGCTTTGCGGGGAGATTGTGGTAGAGCAAGGGTTCTCGGGTGTGGAGCATCTGAAGTGACCGGTCCGATACGGTCGCATTGCCGCGAACGAAGCGAATTTGATTGAGAGAGTACCCGGTTTTCACCTTGATGGCGAACGAGCGGGGAACGATTTCCAGATAGAGGGGGCCGGAATAGCCGGCTCGGATTTCATCAAACCCGGTATTGAGATCCGTCACGACACGGGTAAAGACGTCCAGACGCCCGGTCGTGCTCTTGGGATTGGTCCGCGCCCGGAGGGCTTTGGGGAGCGTGACACGTTCCAGCAGTGGCACCAGATAGACATGGCCTTTTTCCAGGATGGCCCCTTCGGTCAAGTCCATCTCGTACATCACGAGGTCGGATTGGTAGAAGTCCAGAACATTCAGTCGGCTCGTGATCTCGGACAGCTCCGGCAAAAAGCTGCTGATCAGTCGATAGGCTTTGTGCCCGAGTCGTAGATCGAGACTGGCAGGCTGGATTTGGCGGTCTTCAATCGGTATGTCGGCGTGGATGGCGCCGTTCGCGATCAAATGCTTAATCTGCTGGTAGGGTAAAATCCCCTGTGCGGCGCGGGTGCTCACAGGTCGTCGTGCTCTCCATTGCTGCACGACCCCAATGCAGGCGCGGCGCTGACCATTGGCAACTCCCGCGCAGATTCTTGCTGCGGCTGCGGATAGTGGAAGGCCTTGTTCTCATAGTTTTTCAAGAGGACTCCTGCGGCGTCCATGTGCACCATGTAGTCACCGGGAAGCAGAGGAATTTTGCCGCCTCCGCCCGGCGCATCGATCACGAAGTGTGGGACCGCCATTCCACTGGTATGCCCCTGTAGTGACTTAATAATATTCAGTCCGGTCTCGACGGTGGTGCGGAAGTGATTCGTGCCCTTGGTCAGGTCTGCCTGGTAGAGATAGTAAGGTTTGATGCGAGCGAGTAAGAGCTGGTGCATCAACCGTTTCATAATATCCGGATCGTCGTTGACGCCTTTGAGCAGCACGGTTTGTGCTCCGAGCGGCACCCCGGCATCGGCCAACATGCCGCAGGCTGCTTTGACTGCCGGGGTCAGTTCGTCCGGGTGATTGAAATGCAGGTTCATATAGATAGGGTGGTATTTCTTCACGATCGCGCAGAGTTCCGGGGTGATCCGCTCCGGCAACGTGCCGGGCACGCGGGAGCCGAGACGAATCAATTCGAGATGTGGGATTGTGCGCAGGGCTTTGAGGATCCGGTCCAATAAATGATCCGGCAGAAGCAAGGGGTCGCCACCGGAGAGAATGATATCGCGCACTTCAGTATGTTCGCGCAAGTAGGCAATTGCTTGGTCGAGCTCGCCTTTCTTCAGAAATCCCGGTTTCCCGACTAGCCGTTTTCTGGTGCAGAACCGGCAATAAATCGGGCATTGATTCGTGACCATCAGCAGGACGCGATCCGGATAGCGATGGACGAGATGCGGGACCGGACTCATCAGGTCTTCTTCTAGCGGATCGTCTGCTGCTTCGAAGTCGTCCATTTCGGCGATGTCCGGCACCACCTGCTTCCAGATTGGGTCGCCTTTTTCTTTGATCGTGGCCATCACTGTAGGGGTGATGCGCATCGGATAGTCGCCGACGATGGCTTCGATTTCTTTCGCATCGACACCGAGCCGGTCCGCCAAGTCTTTGGGTTTGACGATGCTGTCGGCGAGTATGCGTCTCCAGGCTTCCATGCGGTCTCCTTTACTGTCGAGTAGACAGCGGTTTGCCGGCGTTAGCGGCCGGTGATCCGCTCCTGACCGTACGTCTGATCCAGATGATTGAGGATGTCGTCGGTTTCCGTCAGCACGATGTCTCCATCCTTGAGGACCGGAACATAATATTGGCCTGAGACCTCGTGGACCACTTTGCGCATCGGGCGAAAGTCTGGCACGACGACCTGCTCGTATTCGATGTGGAGCTCAGCCAGTTTTCGGCGCACCACGTCACAGTCGGGACACCAGGCGACGTGATAGAGAGTCATAATGCTCGTAAAGGGTAAGGGGTGAAGGGTGAGGCGATGACACAAGAATGAACACGTATCATTATGACCCCTAACTCCTTACCCCTCGCCCCTTACTGGTTTCAACCGCGCACGGCACCATCACGGCGTCTTTCATGCCGTGAATCACTTTCTTATCCGCCGGGCAGACCGTCGCCAGGATACCAGCCAGCTCAACCTTTTCGCCACTCACGAAATAATAAGGGGAGAGCCTGGCGCGGCCGGACATCCGGTTCATTTCGCCGTTCACCGGATCAAAGTAGTCGAGTTCATACAGGCGTCCCTTATGAAACTCCTGCAGGATATAAGGTGTTCGAGGAAAGGATCTCAGGGCATTGTCGATGGCGCCGGCCCATTCGTGTTGCGGCATATCGTGCCCGACCGACACGCCTCGGCTTCCCCATGCGAGTTCGGAAAATCCCGATGGCTTGATCACCAAGTGCCGTTCCTTTTGAGTAGCTGCGGCCAGATCGTGCCAGCTCATCACGCCTCGCCCGCCGATCGCCAAGCCTGGAATGGTCGCAGAGGGAGGGATCGGCGCAGGATCAAGAATCCAGGTACGAGGCATAAGGGTCGTCAGGTGCAGGAACAGGTCTCGACCCAATGCCTGCTCCCAAAAGGGTCGCAACGCCGGGTGATGGAGAAGGGCAAAGGCGAGTTTTTCTTCCAGTGCCGGTTTATATGGGGGGGTGACGGCCACTCGGCCCTTCTTGATCGCATATTGGACGAGCTCGGATTTGGGAATGTTTAGAAGATCGAATAACTCATAAAAGCGATAAATCAAGGCGATTGGCTGGTCCATTCCCTCGCCGGTGATCCTGAGGCCTTCTTCGGTGAATCGAATATCACGCGGTTCTACGCAGTAGATATCGAGGCCGATCGCTTGAAGGCGGGCTGCGAGCCACGTCATTTCAGGCCGATAGTCTTTGGCTTCCTCCGACATCAGAATCGCGACGCATCCGCTCTGTTGCGCGAGCTGGCTTTTCACCATGTCTGCAAACCCCCGTACCATCCCTTCGGAGCCTCCCACAAGTGTCAGATTCTCGCCGGCTTCCACTTCGGCATAGAGCGCGGAGAGGCATGCGGTGATCCCGATACCCCCGGGGACTGAATCGAGTTCAGTGATGACCATGCCGTCCTGGGTGGGGATGATGTCCGGTCTGATGACTGCGGGAAGCTGGTCGCGAAACCGTTTCATCCGGCTATATGTCAGCAGACCTTCCGGCTTTCCTTGGTCGAGGTAGCCCGCGACCCAAGCTGGTTGGAGGCCGCGTACACTGTCGGCATAGAGGCGGTTCAAGGCTCGATAAAATGAGAGGAGTTGCGGTCCAAGTTGGTGGAAAAAATCTAACTGATCGTGCGTGAGCGCAAACGGGGTGACGGCAATACGCCACGTCGTCGTGCTTGTGGCGGCGTCTGGGGCTAGAGCCTGCTCGGGCACAGCGGGAAAGAGCCCAGCTTGGCTTAGCTGGCCACTGATGGTGTTGCAGCGTTGTTGGAGGTCGGAGGTAGCCAAGTCAGACAGAGGCAGTATCCGTGTGAATGAGTGCCTCTCATGCGAGGCCTCAGAACTGTAACATGGGTTTTGGGGGCGTACAAGGGGCTAGGAAAGTGGGAAGGTGGGGCGTACTGCACGCTCGAAGGATCTCTCGCCTGTTCCGTGGATGTCAGGATGGGAAATGTTGTGGTGTGTATTGAGAGGAGAGTCGGTGAAAAGTTGGTCGCCCCTGGGAACCCCTGCGGAAAAGTGCTAGGATGGGCGCACATTGAACGGATTCCTTCTATGCCTGTAGATACCGATGAGCGAATCGGTGTGTTCGTGACACCACCAAGCGCGCTCCCTCAACTTGTTTCGAGCCGTGCGTGCCTCCAATGCGATGTCTGTTGTCGGTTTCCGGACCCCGATAGTCCCCTCCGTCCTTATTTTACTGAGAACGAAATTTCGGGGGCTTTGGCTGGGGGCATTGGGGAAACGGCTTTTCCCGATCGGCGAGGGTCACAAGTCATCCTGGTTCCCGCTTCCGATGGAGAGGGGTATCTCTGCCCGGCATTCGATGCAACAACCTCAGCATGCCGCATCTACGCCCAGCGTCCGCTCGACTGTCAGCTCTATCCCTTGGCGCTGATGTGGGATGAGCGACAGGACCAGGTGTTGTTGGGGTGGGATACAAAGTGCCCTTTCATGCGAGAAGAGGTTCCGGGGGAGATTCAGCGCCATGCCGATCGCGTGATGGCCTTACTCGATCAACCAGACGTCCGTGGCCAAGTTGTCGAGCATCCTCGCCTTATTGGAAAGTTTCAAGAGGACGTGGTTGTCCTCGCGCGTCTTTCCCACCTCACCAGTGAGGTAGCCGATCGGTGGGGACCTGCTCCGCTCCATCGGTTCACACTGGACGATATCCCGCGCATGACGACAGCCTTGGATCGATCAGGACGGCATGCCGCTGAATCGCTTGCCGCCTATTCACCGATGTATCATTACATATGGAGCGGACTTCTGGCCTATTGGTGGATGGAGCTTCAGGGGGCCTTGTGTCTCTTCGCGCAATCTCCGGACGGCTGGTTCATGCCTCTGCCTCCGATCGGGACCGGCTCGATCGACGCACCCCTGTCTGGCGCAATGGGGCTGCTGCGGCGATGGAACGGCGATTCGCCGGTCAGCCGGGTTGAGAATGTACCGTCTCAGTTGGTACCGGAGTTTGAGGGGTTGGGATATCGGCTGATGCCCAAGGAGTCCGACTATCTCTATCGCGCGGCGGACCTCGTATCCTTGGCGGGTGACCGATATAAATCCCAACGCGCTCTGTGCAATCGATTCGAACGAGAGCAATCGTTTGAGGTGGATTCCTATCAGGTCAGCGACCGTCAGGGCTGTCGTGCCCTCCTCGCGGATTGGTCGCGGCAGAAGCAGGCAGAAGGGCTTGAATCGTTCGGGGTGATGCTACTGGCCGATGCGGCGTTGGCTCACGAAATCGTGTGGTCACAGGCGTCGGCCCTTCGACTCGTAGGGAGGGTGATCAGGATTCACGGTCGGCTGCGCGCCTATACCTTCGGCTATTGGTTGACGAGCACGACATTCTGTGTCCTCTTAGAGGTTACGGACCGCGCATATCCAGGTCTGGCGCAGTACCTCTTTCGTGAGACCTGTCGGATGGCCCTTGCAGAAGGGGCCGAGTACATCAATGCGATGGATGATGCAGGTCTTTCCGGCTTGCGCGCATCGAAGCAGGCCTATCATCCCGCCTTGCTAATTCCCAACTTCGTGGCCTCTCCGGCGCGTGAATCATGAAGTCGACAACGGCCATACCCATCCACGTTCCTCGGCGCTATCGGTGGTTGCCCTATCTCCTGATCGGTGTGACCCTCCTTGCGATCCCAGCCGGTATTGCCCTGATACGGTTCGTCGAACATCGCTTTGTAGAGGCAGCGGGAGGAGAACTCAAGCTGGCTGCGACAGAAGTGGCGGAGAAACTCGATCGGATGCTGTTCGAACGCCGAGGCGATTTGATCATGTTGGCTCGAGTCGTTTCGTCGCGGCTCTCCGATCAGAAATTTCTCTCCGGGTATCTGAAATGGCTGAAGGCAACCTACACCCCAGTCTACCAGTCGTTCGCAGTGACGGACGTTCAGGGTACTATTGTGGCGTCGACGGAGCCCTCACTGGTCGGACGCGACTATAGCCGCACCGCATCGTTTATTGCTGCGCGTGCGACACGTCGGCTCGACATTGCCGATGTCGAGGGGCTGGAAGTGGAGGAGGGTGACGTCGGTATGATTGTGTTTACGGCTCCGATTCTCGATGCGCAAGATACGTTCCAGGGTGTCGTGGTTTCGCGGGTAGGAGTCCCATTTTTGGAGGAGGTGACCACTGGAACTGTTCGTTCACTTGAAGCTCGACCAGGCATGGGAGGGCGAGTCGAGTACGTAATGTTAACGAAGGACGGCAAGGTATTTGCGACATCGGATCTGTCCTACACAGGGGATCGTGCCAATCTCAAAGAACTCGGATCGTCTTCGGCACAGCTGATCGAGACCGGTGCATCGGGGTTTATCGAAGAAGAGCATCTGCGCCGGCACGTCCAAGTGGTGACTGGCTATGCGCAGACCAAAGGCTTTGGAGGTTTTCCTGGGCTGGGGTGGTCGGTCCTGGTGCGAATGGATCGACAAGACATTCTGGTGTCGATTCATGCTTACTTCTGGAAAGTCGGGATCATCGGCGGGGCAATCTGGGTTACCATTATGGGGTTGTTACTGTGGGCCACGACGGGATTACGTAGAGAACATCGGCAGGCACAACAAGAGAGCGCGTGGGCGAAAGCGGCCGAAGCCGCATTGCTTCAGAGCCAGGAACGGAATCGGGCCATCGTCGACACCGCGCTTGACGGGGTGATTACCATCGATGCGACTGGAATTGTGACCGATTGGAATGGGCAGGCGACAACAATTTTCGGATGGTCCCGCGAAGAGACATTGGGTCGGCCCCTTGCCGACACGATTATTCCTGGGCGAGATCGCCAGGCGCACGAACAGGGCATCCGTGAATTTCTGCGGACAGGGGCCGGTGTCATATTAAACCGCCGGATTGAAATTGTCGCTCGACACAAAAGTGGGCGAGAGTTTCCCGTTGAGTTGGCCGTGTCACCGGCAAAAATCGGGGATGCGTACATCTTCAGTGCCTTTATCAGGGATATTACCGCGCGCCGTCGAGCTGAACGGCGCCTCGTTTGTCAGTATGCCGTGACCCAAGCGCTTTACGAGTCGGTGACCCTGGAAGAGGCAGTTCCGAAAGTCCTCCATGCCGTCGGGGAGACGTTAGATTGGGATCTATGCGTATTCTGGCGGTTGGACAAGGCGAGCGGGGTGCTGCGCTGTCTTGATCTGTGGAGTGACCCGTCCGTGCCCCCAGACCCATTTATTCAAGCCACGTGGCAACGTGTACTCACACGCGGCCAGGGTTTGCCCGGAAGTATTTGGGCCAGTGGCAAGTCTGCCTGGGCGACGGATGCCGAAACTGGCGCCAATTCTTCTCGTGAAGCGCAGGCCCAATATGTTGGATTCCACGGGGCGTTCGGATTTCCTATTCTCGTAGGGAGTGAGGTAGGGGGTGTTATCGAATTCTGTAGCCGACAGGTGCAAGAGCCGGATGACGAGTTGTTGAAGATGATGAAAGACATCGGTCTGAAGATCGGCCAATTTGCCGAAGGGGCCCGCATGGAGGGGGTGTTACGGGAAACCGAGGCGCAATTGCGACAAGCGCAGAGGATGGAAGCGGTGGGACGGTTGGCCGGTGGTATGGCGCACGATTTTAATAACCTCCTCACGGTCATTCGAGGATACAGCGAGCTGCTCCTGGGACGTCTGGGACCCTCCGACGCCATGCGGAAAGATACGGAAGAGATCAAAAAAGCGGCAGATCGCGCGACCGGGCTGACCCGTCAATTGCTCTCGTTCAGCCGCCGGCAATTCGTTGAAACGAAGGTCGTTGATCTCAACACACTCGTGGCCAATATGGATGGCATGCTGCGTCGTCTTATCGGCGAAGATCTGGTCGAACTCAGCACTGGACTCGATCCGTCGACCTGTCTTATGAAGGCGGATCCTGGACAGATCGAGCAGGTCATCATGAATCTGGTGGTCAATGCGCGTGATGCGATGCCCAGGGGCGGGCGCCTGACAGTCGAGACCAAGAATGTGACGATTGGGGAAGAGGTGCGCCTCGATGCAGTGGGGGTGGCGCCAGGATCGTATGTATTGCTGGCGGTGCGCGATACAGGTCTAGGGATGGATGCGGAGGTTCGATCGCACCTGTTTGAACCGTTCTTTACGACAAAGGAAAAAGGCAGAGGAACAGGATTGGGACTGTCGACCGTCTATGGCATTGTCCAGCAGAGTGGGGGGAGCATCACGGTGGAGAGCGCGCCTGGTCAGGGCGCAATATTCCGGATCTATTTTCCTCGGGTTGAACAAGAGGTCTCTGAGGTTCGGGCGGGTGCCGAAACGACGGCTCAGGCACCTGGCCACGAAACGATTCTGTTGGTCGAGGATGAGCCGGCGGTTCGTGGTCTCGTGCATGAGACCTTGCGGCTCCAGGGCTATACGGTGCTGGTCGCGCGCCATGGCATCGAAGCCCTCCTCGCCAGCGCAAAATGCGTGGGGCCGATTCATCTCTTGCTGACAGATGTGGTGATGCCTCAAATGAGCGGGCCTGAAGTTGCAGAAAAGATTCAGATCGCTCGACCAGAGATCAAAGTGCTCTACATGTCAGGATATCCGGACCATCCGGTCTTTGACCAGGACGGCGTGAGCCACCTGACGGGATTTCTGCAGAAGCCATTCTCGCCCCCTGCGCTGGTACAAAAAGTGCGCGAAGTGTTGGACAGTGTCAAAGTTGCCTAATCAGGATGCTGAAAACGTCCGCCAGCGTCGTTCTCGCCTCGAAAGCATCCTCAACGTAGCCCGAGGCTACGCCTCCGGGTTCAATTCGCCTGCGGCCTTGCTCGCGGAACGGCGCGTCTTGGCGCGCCGGGGTTGGGCGGGTGAGAAGTCTGGCCTTTTTGAGCATCCTGCGGAAGCGTTTTTAGCCGGTTATTCCAGCGGAATCGCTTGATCTTCAGCTTCGGTTCCGTTTATCGTGCTTCCACCAAACCAGATAAACCAAATAGACCAGAGAGACGGGGTTATGCAGCAAGGACGCGAACTCGACATTGGGCACTATCGAATCACGCAGGAGCCGTTCTATGCGGAGGTGCGCGGCGAGATCGGGTTATTCACGATTGCGGCGAACAGCAAGATGCCGGTCATGCTCAAGGGGCCGACCGGGTGTGGCAAGACCCGATTTGTCCAGCATATGGCTTACCGGCTTGGCCGCCCTCTGATTACGGTGGCCTGTCACGAGGATCTCACTGCGTCCGACCTTGTGGGACGGTATCTGCTCAAGGGGCAAGAGACGGTATGGGCCGATGGGCCGCTGACGCTTGGCGTGAAGCATGGTGCGATCGTCTATTTGGACGAAATCGTCGAGGCGCGGAAGGACACAACCGTCATTATCCATCCCCTGAGTGACGATCGCCGTTTCCTGCCGATTGAAAAGAAGGGCCAGATTCTCGAAGCGGCCGACGACTTCCTCCTGGTGATTTCCTACAACCCCGGGTACCAGAGTGTGCTCAAGGATTTGAAGCAAAGCACAAAGCAGCGTTTCATGGCGATTGAGTTTGACTATCCGGCGCCTGACGTCGAAACCACCGTGGTCGAGCGAGAAGCGGGAGTCAGCCGCGACCTTGCGGCCAGCTTGGTCAAACTCGGCGGTAAGGTGCGGAACCTTAAGAATCATGGCTTGGAAGAAGGGGTCAGTACGAGATTGCTGATCTATGCCGGGACCCTCATCAGGCAAGGTGTGGCGACTGACCGCGCCTGCGACGTCGCGATTGCTCGCCCGATTACCGACGACCCCGATATGCAGCGCAGTATTCAGGAATTGGTCAAGGCCATTTTCTGACCTCATGGCTGGAGGGGTTCCCGTCGCGAATGAATGCGCTGATGGTGCAGGACACCAAAGACGGAGCGATCCTGACCGTTCATATCCAACCGAAAGCCTCCACTACAGAGTGCGTGGGTATTCACGGCGATGCGATCAAAATTCGAGTGGCTGCCCCACCGGTCGACGGCGCAGCCAATGATGAGTTGATCCGGTTTTTAGCCCGCCGACTCTCGATTCCTCCTACATCGGTTCAGATTCATTCCGGTGCAGGCGGACGGCATAAACGTGTCCTTGTCAAAGGGATCAACGCCCAGCTCGTCATGGCCTGTTTGAATCTAGGAGGTAGAAAGGAGCCAGTGAAGCGATGAGACGCAACGGTCTGTCCATTGTTGGGGGATTGCTGGTCCTCACTGCCTGTTCGACGGCACACCCGGTTCTGTATCCCAATGCGCATATGCAATCGGTGGGGAAAGAGGCAGCAACACAGGATATTGAAGATTGTAAGAAGTTGGCTGAATCGGCAGGGGCTGAGCAAGGCAGTGGGAAGGCCGGTCGTGTCGCGACCGGCACCGTAGTGGGTGGCGGAATCGGCGCGGCAGCAGGGGCGGTCGGCGGAGCCATTTCTGGATCTGTCGGCAGTGGTTCCATGATCGGAGCTGCGACCGGGGCGGTGTGGGGATTGCTGACCGGACTCTACCATGTCTTTGCTGGCCCGTCACAACCGAATCAAGCCTACACGAACTTCGTGAATCGGTGTTTGCAAGAAAAAGGATATGAGGTGACGGGCTGGCAATGAGGAGGGAGGGTCTCGCAGCCAGGGCATCCCTTTGCTCCCGGAACGCGCACGATCAGAATGTGCTCGTTCGACGGCCGCAGTCGGGATTACCCTGGCTGTGAGACCTGAGAGAGCAACAGTATAAGAAGTGTAAATATGATCCCGTCACAAGTTGGTAGGAGGAGAGGAAGATGACTGAAAATAAGTGTTGGTGTTGTCGCTGATGTGGCGGCGCGGGATAGTGTTGGTCATGGGAATGAGCCTTATCGCTTGTGCGGGGCCGGAGCCGATGTTGCGGTCGAATGCGAAGGTTCAATTACAAGGAAGAGAGGCGGCGAAGCTTGAAGTGATCATGTGTCAGCAAAAAGCTGAGGCAGCTGGACTGAAGCCTGGCACCGGTAGCCGAAGTGGCAACGTGGCAGCAGGCGCTGGATTGGGTCTGATCAGTGGAGCCGCGGTCGGGGCATCGACTGGACTTATCGGTGGAGTGGCGGGCGTGACGATCGGGGCGGCAGTCGGCGGCGCGCTCGGAGTGATCATCGGTTCTGTGGGTGGCGCCTATAGGCCGCTCGATCCGGACCCTCCGTACGGCGATGCGGTGGTGCGGTGTTTGATTGAGAAGGGATATGACGTGAGTGGCTGGCAGTGAGGAGCGCCCTCCTTGCTCGCGGAACGCGCGGCCTCGGAAGGCCCTCGTTCGACGCGCGCAGTGGAAGATCAATCAGCCCCCATCCCTAGAGGGAAACGAGCAGGCTTGGAAGGAGCAGGTGTATCGTTCGAATCAACGATCACTCTTGTCGATTCAACTGAAGGAACAGTAGCAACAACGCTCTGCGTCGAAAAAAGAAGCGTGCCTGTGGCTGTCCTCAGATTTTTGTTGCATGTCTCTATGCGGTAATGCTGGTTCTTTCGGATAAACGCTTGTACCCACGGATGGTTATCTCGATAAAACACTGTTTCCTCGGCGCAGCGTACGAGTAACGTATTAATTTTCACTACATCCTCGTGACCTATGTTGCGTTTGACATACGAAAACTTGGAAAACGTGAAGTCTTTCTGAGTTCTGTCACGCGATATATCTGGTTTGATCCGAACTGCGAGATTAGGAGCCAAGGGGACAATCTTATTCAGCACACGTGGATCGCTTGTCTTCTCTATGGCAATGGGATAGTCGCTTGTAAAGAATGGACTATCCTTAAAATCATTCTGAAGAATTTCCCATAGAGGTGGCCCCAGTTGGTTGGACAGCATGTTCCATTCCTTAAGTGGCGCCTCGCGGTGGTCTGACTATGCGGCAGTGAGCCGTGGCGTCAGGTTGTCGCAGTACACCTCTTCGGGCGTCTTGCCGTCAAGCGCTCGGTG
>JBGTMB010000244.1:0-2584 GCA_041743755.1 Nitrospiraceae bacterium
GAAGGTCCAGCGGAGGGACAACTCAGGAGACCTTCCACAGACTCGCCATTGTTTCACCCTTCAGGTTTATCGGTTTGATGCTTTTTCATCACCGAGCGAGATTCAATGACAGGAAGCCTGGCACGCCAGATGCATAGAACAGTTAGAATAGCTGCGTGAGATGCGTTTCGCGCCGCGAAGTGCTCCATTTCGCCCCGATATTCCGCCCACTACCGGGCTATTTTCCCCCGATCAATTATCACCAGCTAAGGGATTGTTGAAGCGATTTCGGCCTCTTACCCATGAAAAGACGTCTCTATGGGCTTAATATGATTGCTATCTCCAGACCCTTTCTGAATCTGTTGATCTCTCACTCTGCCCTTTATTGACCACGCGCGGCGCCGCACTAACTAAAGGCTATTCAGGTAGAGAGGGATGTCAGCAAATGATGTCCTGAAACTCAAAATGACAACAACGAGAAAGTCCAAGATTATTCTTTCCCTCAGCCTCACGGGCTGGCTGCTTGCCGCCAGCGCGGGGCTGGGATTCGTCGTGAAGTACGGAAATACAGCGGGCAGCAGCGGAACAACTCCGACGGAGTGGCCTGCGGAGGGTCTTCTCCGGCGCACGCCGGGACTCCCTACCCTGGTCATGATGATCCACCCTCATTGCCCCTGCTCGCGCGCCAGCATCAGTGAACTGGCACTTTTGATGACGCATGGCTACGGACGTGTGAACGCCAATGTCGTGTTCGTTAAGCCCGCAGGTTTTACGGAAGAGTGGGAGAAGACTGATCTCTGGAGCAGTGCGGCGATGATTCCGGGAGTCAAGTTGAGGGTTGATACGGACGGCGTCGAGACACGCCGCTTCGGGTCACAGACTTCGGGCCAGACCATGCTCTACAGCGCTGACGGGCACCTCCTCTTCAGCGGTGGAATTACGGCTGCGCGGGGGCACTCAGGTGACAATGACGGGCGAAGCGCCATTGTGTCACTCCTAAATAACGGTGCTGCCCAAAAAAGAGAAACACCAGTATTCGGATGCCCACTATTTGAAGAAGCCTCGAACGACGAAACAAAGGATTCATGCCATGCAATCCATAGCAACTGACTTGCAGGCGCGCGAATCAAGTGCGCAAACAGCCCAAAGGCTTTTTCACGAACATCAACAGATGATCTACAAACGTACCGACTGTATGTTTGTTGGTTTGATGGGTCTCCAGTGGCTGGCAGCTATTGCCGTCGCCATCTGGCTCTCTCCGAAGACGTGGGCTGGAGCGTCGAGCCAGATCCATCCACACGTCTGGGCAGCGCTGTTGCTGGGGGGCGTGATCTCAATCTTCCCGATGATCTTAGGGTTGAAACGATCCGGCGCAACATCAACCCGTTATGTCATCGCCGTTAGTCAGATGCTCATGGGGTCGCTCCTGATCCATTTGACCGGCGGGCGCATTGAAACACATTTCCATGTCTTCGGCTCGCTGGCCTTCCTGGCTTTCTACCGCGACTGGCGCGTGCTGATCCCGGCGACATTAATAGTTGCCGCAGATCACTTCCTGCGCGGTTTGTTCTGGCCCCAGTCGGTTTATGGCGTGCTGGCAGCGAGCGGATGGCGAACCCTCGAACACGCCGGGTGGGTGATCTTTGAAGATGTTTTTCTGGTCATCTCCTGTCTGCACAGCAAGCGCGATATGTGGAGCAAGGCGGTGCAGAGCGCCGGTCAAGAGGCAAGCGAGCAACGCTACCGGCAGTTAGCAGATGCCATGCCGCAGATCGTGTGGACGGCGAACCCCGATGGTAAAGTTGATTATTACAACCAGCAATGGTTCAACTACACGGGGTTGACGCAGGAGCAAACCCGGGAGTGGGGATGGCAGACCAACCTGCATCCCGACGATCTCGATCACTCCCTCCAGAGATGGACCCGGGCCGCGCAGACGGGCCAGGACTTTGAGATCAAAAGCCGCATCAGGCGTGCGTCGGACGGGGTGTATCGCTGGCATCTCGTGCGGGCGTCAGCGGTGCGCGATGAACAGGGACGAATCGTCAAGTGGTTCGGCACGGCCACAGATATTGACGATCAGCAGAGAGCCGAAGACTCGCTCCAACGGGCACGCGAAGAACTTGAAGAGCGGGTCGAGAAGCGGACGACAGAACTGGCCGCAGCTAACAGGGAATTGATGGGCGAAATCCTTGAGCGCAAGCAGATGGAAGAAGCGCTGCGCGAAAGTGAAGAGAGCTACCGCAACCTGTTTGAGAACGCTCACGACATCATCTACACCCACGATCTTGAAGGTAATTACACCTCGATCAACAAGGCGTGCGAAAAGATCGCCGGTTACACACACGACGAATCTCTGGGGATGAACCTCGCTCAGATCATCGCGCCGGAATATCTAAATGAGATTAAAGAGAGGTCCGCGTGGCAGGGCAGGGAGACAGCGCCCGCCGCTTATGAGGTGGAGATTTTTGCCAAAGACGGCCACAGAGTGACGCTTGAAGTAAACTCTCGTCTGACCTACCAGGACGGGAAGCCCAACGGAGTGCAAGGCATCGCCCGCGACATCACCGCGCGCAAGCGGGCGGAAGCGGAACGCCAGGTCATC
>JBGTMB010000245.1:0-3259 GCA_041743755.1 Nitrospiraceae bacterium
GGCAGGCTTGAAGGACCCGATAATGGCATTGGGATATTCGGTCGTATAGACCGCCTGATCCAGCAAGTCGCCGTCCATATTCAACGTGAAACCAGTTTCCTTGCACAAGGTCGCGATCTGTTCTTCGATCATATGGCGGCGACGCTGCGGATCCGGAATGACCCCTTGGCGTTCCAGCCCCTTCAGATAGGACGCGGAGTCTCGAACCGTAATCCCCTTCGCACTCCCTAACACGCGATGGCCTTCCGTCCGATTTCCGGCAGTAATCCCTGCCACTTCGATGGGAAGCGTCACCCCTCCATACAGGGCCACCAGCCAGCGCACCGGTCGAGCGAACCGAACACCGGTGTGATTCCACTTCATCGCTTTTTGAAAAGAAAGTTTCGCAATCAACTGAGGAAGAAGACCTTCCAGGACCACGTGAGTAGTCCGCCCTTCCTCCTGCTTCACCGCGAAGAGGTACTCCCCTTTTGGAGTCTGGCGAATCTGTAACTCTTGGACGGCGACTCCTTGCCCTGAGGCAAATCCCGTCGCCGCTCTGGTCGGCTGGCCGGCCTGATCGAATGCTACGGCCTTAGACGGCCCCATCGTTTCCTTGACTACAGAGGTTTGCTGAGTCGCAAGCCTTTCAACTACCAGGGTCAATCGTCGAGGAGTTCCCAGCGTGCGAGCGGAGTGAAACGCGAGACGTTGGTCTCTCAACAGCTGCTCAGCCGAATCTTTGAGGGCAGCCAGGGCGGGAGCGATGAACTGGTAGGGAAGTTCTTCGACGCCGATCTCAAGCAACAACTCGGCAGTGGACGCCGGAGAAGGGCGCGTCCTCTTCTTCGCAGCCGGAGCGGAACGGCGAGGTTTCTGATTCTTTGTCATGAATCTTTTTGCGTTCTATGAGCGGCGTGCCACAGCTTTTGAACGAGAACCGGACACCTTCGCCCCACCATGCCCCGTCCCACGATTGAGCAGCGGATGCCCCATTGCCGCCCGCTCTTCAATATAGCGTTCAGCACATTGCCGCGCCAGTGCGCGAACCCTGGCAATATAGCCGGTCCGCTCCGCCACGCTGATCGCCCCTCGAGCGTCAAGAAGATTGAAGAGGTGCGACGATTTGATGCAAAACTCGTAGGCCGGAAGCATTAATCGCTTATCGCGATTCGCCAGCAATCGTTTGCATTCTCCTTCGAACGATTGGAATGTGGCCATAAGCATTCCCACATCGCCTTCTTCGAAATTGTAGGTAGAGAATTGGACTTCGGTTTCGTGATGAACGTCTCCGTATGTGACGGAATCGTTCCAGGCGAGATCGAAGACGTTGTTGACTTGCTGTAGATACATGGCAATCCGTTCAGTCCCATACGTAATTTCGACGGTAATGGGGTTCAGCTCAATCCCACCGATTTCTTGGAAATAGGTAAACTGGGTGATCTCCATCCCGTCAAGACGCACTTCCCAACCCAGACCCCAGGCGCCGAGCGTCGGAGACTCCCAATCGTCTTGAATGAAGCGAATGTCGTGTTGCTTCTGATCGATTCCCAATTGAGCCAGGCTCTCTAAATACAACGCTTGAATGTTATCCGGTGCCGGCTTCAACACGGCCTGATATTGATAGTAGTGCTGCATACGATTCGGATTCTCACCGTATCGTCCATCTGTAGGACGTCGGCATGGCTGTGGATAGGCAGCCCGCCAAGGCTCCGGGCCGAGAGATCGGAGGAACGTAGCCGGATGAAAGGTACCGGCTCCCATTTCCAAATCATAGGGTTGATGGATCACACAACCCTGCTCAGCCCAGTACCGATGTAACGTGAGAATGAGGTCCTGGAAAGTCACGAACAGTCCAGTCGTTGTGGGAAGGTCTGAATTCTAAAGCTACGAGCGTTGAAATGAGCCAAGAAGCTAACAGGAATTTGGAAGGGCTGTCAAGGCACAACCCCTCTAGGATCAATAAGTTGCAGCCCATCACATCCTGACAATTGCTGAGTCCTGATGGTCGGGATACTTGACTGATCGCACCATTTTCTTTCGATCGACTCTTGACGGGTGCAACGCCATACCGTATTGTTACAATTCTTGATTAACTAACTCATGAATTAACGGATCTCAATGAAGCTGTCAAAAAAAAGCGAGTACGGACTTCGTGCACTGCTTGAGCTTACCCTCGTGCATGGCAAGACAACACTTCAGCGCCATCACATCGCGACTCGCCAGCATATTCCGATTGAATTTCTTGAACAAATCCTCCTGGCATTGAAACGAGCAGGGCTTCTCTCTAGTCGCCGAGGAGCGAAGGGTGGCTATGCACTCATTAAGTCCCCGAGAGAGATTACCCTCGGTCAAGTGATTCGTATTTTGGATGGCCCCCTCGCCCCCATCGGATGCGTGAGCAAGACCGCCTATCAGAAATGTGAAGACTGCCCCTATGCCGAACACACGCAGTGTCCGGTACAGCACGTGATGGGTTCGGTCCGTGATGCCATCGCCGGGATCCTGGACCACTACACGCTCGACGACTTCGTCTCCGGACATCGCAAAGGGTAATCGTGGATCTCATCGTACTTGCATTGATCACGTTCGTGGCGTCCACCGTCAATGGCGCCCTGGGATACGGCTTTTCTTCGATTACCGTTCCCGTTGCGCTGCTGTTTTATACCAATCGTATTCTGAACCCAGCCCTAGTGCTTGTGGAGTTGGTGATCAATGGGTATGTGCTCTTCATCAATCGGAAGAGCATCCGAAACATCTGGTGGCGGGTAGCGCCTATCCTGATCGGACTCGTGATCGGTGTCGCAATCGGCAGCTACATTCTTTCCCTCGTGCATCCAGCCTGGGTCAAATTTGTGACCTACATCATGCTGTTGCCGTTGATTCTGCTACAGGCTGCCGGTATCAGAAAGCCCATTCAAGCTGAAAAAGCCATCGCCATCCCCTTCGGTGTTGCAATCGGAACCCTCTACTCCGTCACGACCATCTCAGGCCCTCCCCTTGCCGTACTTTTCAACAACCAGGGATATGCCAAACAGGATTTCCGTGCCGCACTGGGCGTCATTCGAGTGGCAGAAGGGGTCTTCACGGGAATTGCCTACTACGTTATTGGACTCTATAGCTACGAAAGCATGGCGATCATCCCCTACATCATTCCGAGCGTCCTGCTGGGCATTCCTCTTGGGAGCTATCTGATCCGTTTGATGGACCATGAAACGTTCAGACGGATCTGCATGGCCTTCGACGCCTTAATCGTCACATTCGGACTGTCTCGGGTTCT
>JBGTMB010000246.1:0-5858 GCA_041743755.1 Nitrospiraceae bacterium
CTATGTGATCTTGAAGCGCCCATTTACCAGCAGTGAAGTGGTGGTGATGGCTGGAGGAAGTTCGCCGGGAAGAATGCAGACGACCATTCATCATGATGATGAGGAGAAGCGATTGCAGCTGCCCGGCGGGGGGTGCTGTTAGCGGGGGGTGCTGTTAAGGGGGAGAGGATGGAGACTGATGATCTTCTGTGCTCGCGCAACGCGCGGCCTAGGAAGGCCCTCGTTGGACGCGCGCAGTAGAAGATCAATCAGCCCCCATCCCTGAGAGAGAACAAGCAAGCTTGGAAAGATCAATTAGATTGATGGTGCTCGTTGGATGCGCGCAGTGGGAGATCGAACAGGCCACCCCTTGGAATGTCGAAGAAAGTTCTGTGGGAAAATGGTTGAAGTAAGAAGAGGAGGGGATCGTGGCTGAGCAATTTTCGTTCGATGTGGTGTCGGAAGTGGACATGCAGGAGATGAAGAATGTCGTCGATCAGGCGACGAAAGAGGTCAAGCAGCGCTTCGACTTCAAGGACTCGAAGACGGAGATTACTTTGAAGGAGAAGGAAAAAGAGTTGGTTGTGGTCTCAGACGATGAGTATAAACTCAATGCGGTGAACGATATTATTAAGACCAAGTGTGTGAAGCGCGGGGTCTCATTGAAGGCGTTCGATTATGGGACTGTGGAGCCGGCGCTGAGTGGGACGGTGCGACAGGTGGCGAAGATTCAAAGCGGTATCGCGGCGGACAAGGCGAAAGACGTGACGAAGGCTATCAAGGAGTCCAAGCTAAAAGTGCAAGCGCAGATTCAAGGTGAGCAAGTGCGCGTGCTGAGCAAGAGCAAGGACGACCTCCAAGCGGCCATGACGTTTCTCAGGAGCAAAGATTTTGGGATTGATCTTCAATTCACCAACTACCGCTAACTCAGGATGCTGAAACAGGCCCCCAACTGCGTTCTCGGATCGAAATAATCCTCAACGTACCCCCAGCGGGTACGCCTCCGGTTATTTCTCTTCTGCGGCCTTGTTGGATGGCCTGTTTGAGCATCTGTAAGGCTTTGTCTTGTGCATGGCTAGAATTCTTATTCTTGCTCTACTGCTGGCACTATCCCTCGCGGGCTGCAACCGCGGTGATCCCATCGTCGTCATTCAGCTCAATCCAAAGAATTCTGACATCATCTACGTTGCGACGAACGACTATATCTATAAGACACGCGATGGCGGGCAGACCTGGACGAATCTGTCGAAAGGAATGAGCCATTCGCGGGTGATTGCAATGGCAGTCGATCCGGCCTATCCCGCGACGGTCTATGCGGGTACGAAGGGCGATGCGGTCTATAAAAGTCATGATGGTGGGCAACGCTGGGCTTCGATGCGTTCGGGGTTAGACGATGCCACGATTTCCTCGGTGGTCAATCAATTCGTCTTCGATCCAACGGACAGCAATCATATCTATCTCGCCACGACGATGGGTGTATCCGAGACAAAAGACGGCGGGGAACATTGGGTGAAGAAAATGGAAGGGATGAAGGAAGTGCTGATGGTGGTGACGCTGGGGATGGATCCGACGAGACCGTCGATCTTATACGCAGGCACGAGTGGCGGAGTGTATAAGACGATCGACGAAGCGGGCCATTGGGAGAAGGTGAACAACGGCCTTGTGTCGCCAGACATCATTAAGTCGTCGAGGGCGCTCAGCGTGACGTCGGTGCTGGTCGATCCGTTTGAGCCGGAGACGGTGTACGCCTCCACGTTGACAGGACTCTATAAGACCATGGATGGCGGAAAGGTCTGGGTGAGGATTGGGCAGTCGCTTCAAGATCAGATGTTATTTTCGATGATTCTGGACCGTACGAAGAAGGGCGTTATTTATCTGGGTGGCCGGGAAGGCATCCATCGGAGCGAAGATGGTGGGGCGACGTGGGTCACGCTGAATACGGGTCTTGTGACACTGAATATTCGATCGCTCGTGCAGAGTCTAACCGATCCGGACGTGTTTTACGCAGGTACAAATGGGAGTGGCTTGTATCGAAGTCACAATCGGGGAGAGAAATGGGAATCGGTGCCGACTGCGTTGTCAAGCCAGTAAAGGAGATTATTGCTGAGGGGCGATGCTGCGTTCTTGAATGGTTGAACCGACGGAAGATGATCCGAACGAAGAGCCAACACCTGACTCTCCGAGGCTTGAGCCCACGCTCGAGCCGCCAAAACTTGAGCCCACTGTCGAATCGGACAGGCTAGATTCTACGGTGGAACGCTGCAGCGATGAGCCGACCGACGAGGACTCCTCGCTGTTGAGTCTCGATTCTCCAATCGAAGGTCCGGCGCGACCGGTTCCTCCGATAGCAAAGCCGGTTGGACCAGATGAGCCAATGTCGTGGCTGTTCCGTGAAGAGGCTCCGACATCTTGGCCAGTCACGCCTCGGCCGCCGATCGCATCGCCGGTCTTCGGTGTCTTGCCGATGCTGGGACCTGCGGAAGGTGCGGTACCGATGCTGGCGCCTGTTTTTGGCCCTGTCGACAGCTTCGGCGCACGGATGTCTCTCTCGATCGATTCTTCCATTTCACGAATCGCGTGGGCTTCCCGACCGGAGGATTCGAAGTCTCCTGCATCGAGGGTATTGGTTGAGGTGTTGATGCGTAGGAGTGTGGCTCGCAGTTTTTTCAGATCAGCGCGGGCCTGTGCGACTGCCGGGATCATTTCGCGGAGCATGATGCCGCGTGAGGCTATTGAATGATTCGAGAGATTAGCCTGAGTGGACGTGAGCAAATCCCCGACCTCGTCTCCCATTTCTTTGACCTGCTGAAGTTCTGAAAGGTCGGTCTTGCAGCAATCGAGAAATTGGTGGTACTTGTTTAGGAATGTCGAGACGTCACCTTGTAGATTCTCGATCTTGAAATCCCGTGGCGATTTGTCGCTAAGAGATAGTTCCCCTTCTTGTTCTGCTGTCTGAGGCGATTTGTTCTCAGCAAGCGACACACATCCCGGCCCTGTGGTGGAAGAATATTGTTGATCGGCTTTTCGATCCGGGCACCAATAGAGTGGCGATGCCGCTGTCGCCGTGGTGTCGGAGATCCCGCCGAGTGTGAAGGCGGTTCCCCCCATGAAGGCGATTAGGCAGAGAGCTTTGGTTGTTGTGAGCGAGCGCATAAAACCATTTTCATCCCGACTTGAATTCTTGTCAATGAAACTCGCCGACTTCGTGTGTCTGACACATCGACTGATCGATCCAGGAGTTAAGCCAAGGGCTTGTCTAATTCTATCTAAAATTAAAGATATCCAGATGGCGATTCTTCTTGATGCGACGGCTCGATGATGTTGGTCGAGAAGGGGTGTCGTGTTGCTCTCCATGTCTCAGGAGAGTGAACGGTGAGTGTTGGGTGGTCGCTCGGTCTGCTTTTTGACCATCGTGGGGGCGATGACCCTCAGTCAATGCTGAACCTGGTCTCTCCGGATGAATTGAAAGAGAGTAAAGTCGAGAAATCCTCATCCCCGTGTGTCCACTTATCTCCGCATCGCCCTCTCTTTCTTTTACTTAAGTTTTAGATAAAACCGAAAGCCTCCACGCTTCATAAGTACATGAATTTTCTATTGACAAGTCTTTGAGTGGGTGTATACTCCTTTTTTAGTGGGAAAAAGTGGGGAGGTCTGGTAAAGAATAATTAATGGAGGTATCGCGACATATTCCAGTCATGTCAGAAGAGGTCCTCTTATTGCTTGTTCGAGGGACTAATCGAACCTATCTTGATTGTACGGTGGGATACAGTGGGCATGCCGAGAAAATCCTTGAGGCAAGTGGTTCCAATAGCAGGCTTATAGGATTTGACCGTGATGAGGTGGCAATTGCAGCCAGTCGAGAAAAGCTTGCACGGTTTGGTGGTCGCGTTCTTCTTTTTCATGGTCATTTCGTGGATCTGAAACAGCACCTAACTTTGAGTGGTATTAGCCAGGTTGATGGAATTCTGTTTGATCTTGGGGTCTCGTCCCCCCAGTTAGAGGAGCCTGCTCGGGGTTTTAGCTTTCAAGAGGACGGTCCGTTGGACATGCGTATGGATCAGTCAATGAGTGGGACCGCCGCTGAACTGGTCAATCGTTGGCCGGAAGCGCAGTTGGCCGACACAATTTTTCAGTTCGGGGAAGAACGGTTTTCTCGACGAATTGCGCGTGCCATTGTCTGCGCGCGCCAACGTCATCCGTTAGCGACGACGAAAGAGCTCGTCTCAGTGATTGAAGGGGCTGTTCCAGCGAATTATCGGCATGGTCGCCTCCACTGTGCCACCCGCACGTTTCAAGCCCTTCGCATTGCCGTGAATCAAGAACTCGACTGTCTCGAACCAGCGTTGCGTGACGCCGTGGATGTACTGTCTCCCGGCGGCCGCCTCTGCGTCATTTCTTTCCATTCGCTCGAAGATCGAATTGTGAAACACACGTTACGGACGCTTTCCAGCACAGACTATCCGAAGGTGGTGGTTCTCACCAAGAAGCCGCAGGTTCCCAGCAGGGAGGAATCGGGCCGGAATCCTCGATCCCGCAGTGCCAAGTTGCGAGCTGCCCAACGGGTATCCAAGGAGGACTGTTTATGAAGGCGTTAACGATAGTGGCCGGGGTGCTGTTGGTCTTCATATTTGTATGGGAACGTGTGGATGTCGTTCGATTAGGTTATCAGATAGAACGATTGAAGACGCAGAAAATCTTGCTGGAGCGAGAGAGGGACCAATTGCAAGTGAAGGTTTCTGCGTTGGCGGCCCCGGAGCGGATTGCGAAGGTGGCGACTGAGAAACTTGGGCTTGTTCCACCCCAGCAAGGGCAAGTGCTGATGGTGCATCTGCCGGGAGAGATTCCGAGCCTGACACCCCCACCCGTGGAGCTCATCCGTGTGGCGAGACATGATTCGATTGGGAGGATTCGCCAGTGACTGCCGGACCTTCGCGCGGTCGTCGTTATGTGATGCTGCTCCTGCTCCTGTGCGGGTTCTGTATTGTTCTCTTTCGGCTGGTTACGCTCCAAGTGCTCCAAGCCGCAGAACTGACAGCCAAGGCTGATCGTCAACATCAAAAGACCGTGTCGTTCGAAGGGGCCAGAGGCATGGTGTCGGATCGTCATGGCAAAGTACTGGCGATGAATGTCGAGGTTCCATCGGTGTTCGGCGTGCCGACATCGCTGGAGAGCCCTTCAACCGTCGCTCGTCATCTTTCTCCAGTGCTCCACATTCGAAGAGATGAGCTCGAGAAAAAGCTTCGACAAGACAAAAGTTTTGTGTGGTTGGCGCGAAAGGTTGAGCCCGAGCAAGGCCGCAGGTTGCAACAGTTGTCGTTGAACGGCATCGGCGTGGTGATGGAGGGAAGGCGGTTTTATCCTAAGGGCCCATTGTTAGCTCATGTCCTAGGGTTTTCCGGAATGGATGGGCAAGGGCTTGAGGGTCTTGAGCGCCTCTACGATTTGCATCTGCAGGGAGAAAAGCGTGTCACAGTGCTGCAGCGAGATGCGTTAGGCCGTACGGTGTTTCCTAGGGATGTGGCGGAGCAAACACCGACGCCGGGACATGCCCTCACGCTGACCGTCGACGAGGTGATTCAATACATTGCAGAAAAAGAACTCGACGAGGCCGTCACCCATTCTCGTGCCAAGTCCGGGACAATCATCGTCATGGATCCTCAAACCGGTGCGATCCTCGCGATGGCGGTCAGCCCACGATTTGACCCAAACGTTGTTACTGCGTTGACACCTGATCGGTGGCGAAATCGTGCTCTGACGGATACGTACGAGCCAGGGTCGACTATGAAAGCAATGGTCGCGGCCGCGGCGCTTGAAGAAAACGTGATGACGCCCGGTTCTATGGTCTTCGGTGAAAACGGTCAGATGGTGGTTGCGAATAC
>JBGTMB010000247.1:0-9718 GCA_041743755.1 Nitrospiraceae bacterium
GACCTGAAAATATCAACTCGGCGTATGACGATATCGTCGGCAAGTCAATCCTCCCGCTCATTATCCAAGCAGGAGATACCTCGAACCTTATCTTGGACCCCGATCTCGATAGTTACTATGCGATGGACAACGTCGTCCTCAATTTGCCTGCCCTTGGGCAATTGATTGCGCAAACCAATGCGCACGTCGCCGACCTGATTCTGACACGTGAGAACATGGAATCGAAGAAACAGCTTATATCCTTCCTCTTGGCGAGGATCGAGCCGACAATGGACCGGCTCAATACCGGGCTCCAGACATCCATCAATCAAAATCCTTCTTTGCGCGGCAAGCTCGCCCTTCCTCTTCGCACACACGTGCAGACGATGAAGGCCTTCGACGACATGATCCGACGCCAGGTCTTGGACGCGGGACCAAGCGAGTTCGCAAAAATTGATCTGAAAGCCATGAGTGCAAGCGGATTGAAAGCTCTTGAGTCCAATTATGCGATGTATGACGTCACGATAGGCGTCCTTGACGACCTGCTCGTCACCCGCATAGCCACCTTTAATCAACGCCGGACCGTTTCTCTGGGCATCGTCAGTATCAGCGTTGTGTTCGCCGCGCTGTTCGTTGCATCAATTGGGCGCAGCATCAGCAGACCTATCGCCGAACTCAGAGAGGTGACGGATCGTATTAATAAGGGAGATTTGAGCATGTCCCCCGACATCAATCGACACGACGAAATTGGTGAACTGGCTGGAGCGATCAACCGACTGCAAAAAACTCTACAAAGCGGCAATAAAATGAAGGCCGCTGCATAGAAACAGAACCATCGGCGTGGCGGAGAAAGAGATGCAGCGCGATGGAACAATTGGCGGAGTCACCACATTCGCTGCAAGGCTATCGACGAGGAAAACTGTGTTGAGTCATAAATTAACGGCGGTAACCGTGGGCATGCTCTTGAACGTCTATACTGGCGCCGTAGCCAACAACCCGCCAACATCGAACAATTTACTCTGCATCCAGCGTAGTTTCTCTTCCAATTGATCGGCAGAGAGATGAATCCTGACCAACTCCGCATTAAACGCCTGATAACACCGATCGACGAATTCCGTTCGTCTTATCGACCTTCACATACCGAATAGATCGCATCCATACTCACATATTGTTCAATGTGATCAGCCCACCGATCCAGCTCAGCGCGCAGTTGCGTCGTGACGAGCTCAGACTCAAGAGATGAAATAGGAGGGAGTCCCTTCTGGCCACGCGCACGGTTCAACCAGCCCCGGCGGAACGCTGCTTGATCGAACAGGCCATGAATGCTGGTACCCCAGACACGACCATTCTCACTGGCCGCGCCTTCATCGCCCATCGCGGTGCCTACTGAGAGTTCAGACGCTTCGATGCGAAAACACGGGTTGACGGCTCCTCGACTGGTGCGCCCCATATGGATTTCATATCCACGGATGAGTGCATATGGTTCCACGCCGTGAAGCAGCGATCTGGCATGAACTTGCCTGCAGATCTTCGGCGCATCAAGCTCCGTCCGCACATCCAACACCCCTAACCCTCTTGAAGTTCCTCCACGCTCTAATCCCTTGGGATCGGCAATCTCTCGCCCAAGCATCTGGTACCCCGCGCAGATTCCAATCAGCTCGCCACCCCTTTGCACATGCGAATTTACGGCAGCCGGGAATCCAGCAGTCACAAGATAGTCAAGGTCTTCGAGGGTATTCTTGCTCCCGGGAAGAATGACCACGTCGGCCCCTCTGAGATCCTCCGGAGAAGCGGCAAACCGGAGAGCCACATCCTTCTCAGCTGCCAGCACATTGAAGTCTGTGAAGTTGCTCATGCGAGGCAACAACACCACGGCCACGTTTGTGAGATCCGGCTTAAACTGAATCGATCGTGCGCGATCGAGATCGACGCTGTCTTCTTGGTCCAGCCTGAGCCCACGGAGAAATGGAACGACTCCCAGGACCGGAATACCTGTGCGCGCCTCAAGGAAGCGGACGCCATCCTCAAATAGGCGACGATCTCCACGAAACTTATTCACGATGACCCCACGTATACGTCGGCGCTCATGCGGGGCCAGTAGGTCAAGCGTCCCAATAATCTGCGCGAAGACTCCACCCCGATCGATATCCGCCACCAGCACCACTGACGCATCGGCCAATTCGACAACTGGCCAGTTTACGATATCTCGATCACGAAGATTCATCTCCGCAGCGCTCCCCGCTCCTTCGATCACGATATACTCGTACTCGCCGGTTAGTCGCGCATAACATTCTCGAACAATGTCAAAGAGTATTTTTTTCCGCTCAAAGTATGCGACCGCATCTAATGCCTCGTAGACCGTTCCTCTCACAATCACCTGACAACACGAATCCGACTCAGGCTTCAATAGAATCGGGTTCATGTCCACCGTCGGTTCGATCCTACAGGCCTGAGCTTGCAGCGCCTGTGCTCGGCCGATCTCACCGCCTTCGAGCGTCACGAAAGAATTCAGCGCCATGTTTTGCGCTTTGAACGGCGCGACCCGCACACCTTTTCGAGACAACAGTCGGCAGATCCCGGCTACAATGAGGCTCTTCCCGACATCGGAGCCGGTCCCGAGAATCGCAAGAGCTGGGCTAGTCTGGCAAGATTCCGTCATGGCTTCTTTCTGCGTCTCTCTTGAGTATGACGCGCATGCCACCGTACGTAGCGGGCAAGCCCCTCTGTCACAGATGTCCCAACCACTCGCCCGACAAGCTCACCGAGAACCGTGTGGGTTCCACTGTAGCGTTGAGGAGCGCCATCTCCACTCACCACCACCACGGCATCGGTGCCTGTTCCCGTCGCCCCAGAGCGGCCAGTCCAACTCTTCACATCGGCATCGAATAAGGCCGCTGTCTTAGCTTCGGTCGCCACTTGCACCATGCCAACCATGGCCGAAACAGATAGACGCACATTGGTCACGAGAATCAAATTGATCGTGCCGGGATATGTCCCGCGATCGTTCGAATGATTGAGTATCACCGGCTCTCCCGCCCGTACGGCATTCGACGTCCCGACCGTGACAAATCCTTCGACCCATATCTGGCCATGAGCCTCTCGTACTATCACGACATCCTCCATCAAAACGGCCGTCATAAGGCCGACGAACTTTTCGCGAATGCCTAACGAGATAGCCAAACGACTTAGGGTTCTGGCTGGATCGGCATTTTGCGCGCCAGTGCCCCTGCCATGATCATCTTTCCCAATCGGCTTGGCTGCAACTTGATGGTTCAAGATATATCTGGCCCGTGTCACCCCGCCCGCTCTAGGGGCAGAGGAGAGCACCGACCTGACGCCTCCCAGATCGACGATAAGCGTCTGTCGCTTGATTTGAAATGCAGTCTGCATCGCGCGCCGGTTCAGTTCTCTCACAACTCTCATTTCTTCAAGCAAACGCCAAGGGCTGTCACTAATCGGAGATTCTCTTTCACGGTCCTGACCGCAACCCGAATCAAGCGCGCACTTAGACCTGGCAGTGTTGAACAGTCCCGGACAAGCAGGCCCTCGGCAGCCAGCCGATCAGCCACCAGGCCGGCGGAACTCCAATCAGGAAGTTCGATCAACACAAAGTTCGCCACCGACGAATAGACACGTACACCCGGCAACGAGCGCAACCCTTTTATGAATCGCGACCGTTCCTTCTCCATGAATGCTCGGCTTTTTATCGCGTACGCGTGGTCGCTCAATATGGCGCAGGAAACCTCTTGGGCCAACGAGTTAACCGACCAAGGCGGCTGACGCTCTTTCAACTGATCCACGACCTTGCTTGCGCCAAGCAGATAGCCGATCCGCAACCCTGGCATGGCATAGAACTTCGTCAGACTGCGCAGCACGACCATGCGGGGGTACGCTCTCAACATCGAAACGACAGACTGTTTCTGACAATAGTCGATAAAGGCCTCATCGACAATCAACCAGCCCTGTCGTCGTTCCATCGCGTCAGCCAACTTGCACATCACCGACTTGTTGAGCACCTGCCCGGTCGGATTGTTGGGATTGCACAAAAAGACGGCGTCGATACTCGTTCGCGTGCCTGAAAGCTCCCGAAGGATCTCTTTCACCGGTGGTCGGAAATGGTCCTCTCGTCTTGCGTGGACGTATTGAACCCTGCCCCCTGCGTCCATCAGCGCGCGGGCATACTCTTCAAACGTGGGTCCGATAATGAGCGAGGACTTAATAGCGAGCGCGCGCGGCACGAGATAAATCAATTCTGTCGAACCGTTACCGACAAGGATCATGTCTGGATCGACGCCGCACTGCTGTGCCAAAGCCTGCCGGAGCTGCCGACAATCGGGATCTGGATAGTGCACGATCTGTTTGAACGCCGAGCGAATCGCGCGACGTACCACAGCGGGAGGACCCAGCGGGTTGATGTTGGCGCTAAAATCTACGATCTGATCGACGGGAATGTGTCGCTCGTGAGCGACCTTGTAGACATTCCCGCCATGAGTGGGTTGCGTCATCCCTTCACCAGTAGAAGCCACCCCATGCCCAACAGAACTCCTGTGAGACTGGTCCACAGCATAAGCCTGAGCGCCATGCCGATGTGAGCCCTCGTCAGGGGCTGAACAGGATCGCCAAGACAAGGCCGTTCCACAAGCACACCGTCATAGCGATTTGCCCCACCTAATTGCACGCCGAGTGCGCCGGCCATCGCGGCTTCTGGATGGCCGCTGTTCGGACTTGGATGTCGAGCTCCGTCGCGAAGCACAATCTGCCAGGCTCGTTGCATGGCCGGCCATGATCGGGACACGATCCCCGCCGAGAGAACCAGTAAGAGAGCCGTGATGCGGGCCGGGATAAAATTTGCCACATCATCCAATCGCGCCGACGCCCAGCCAAGCCATCGGTATCGGTTGTCTAAATGGCCAATCATCGAGTCCAACGTGCTGATCGCCTTATACGCAAGCGCTAAAGGGGCTCCTCCGAGGGCTAAATAGAACAGTGGTGCAATGATGCCGTCAGCCGTGCTTTCTGCAATCGTTTCTACCGTGGCACGGACGATATCGGACTCATCCATCTCACCCGTATCGCGTCCGACAATCTTGGCGACGGCTGATCGAGCCTCTGCTAGGGAGACTGATAGGAGAGCCCGTTGCACAGCAACGACGTGGTCGAAGAGATCGCGTACCGCAAGCGTGGTCCACGCCATTACCACAGCGACCGCGCTCCCCACTAGGGAATCGATCGAGTTGCCCAACCACATGAGCAGCGCCCCAACCGCATAGGCTCCGGCCGGCAAGGCGACCGCCGCCAGCACGCCTGCCACCCGTTGTTTGGCGGGAGACAGGAACAGTCGATGGATAAGCCGATCGTACCAGTCGACGAGGAACCCCATCCAACGCACCGGGTGTGGAAACCAGCGAGGGTCTCCGATTGCCGCGTCTAGGACGCAGGCCATCGCCAATTCGCCTCCGGTCATCGGAAGGGCACCGCAGGAACGATCACGATAAAGAGTATCTCAGCCACTTCGTTCGTCGCCCCCAGCAAATCCCCCGTCACACCCCCGAACATGCGGTGGAACCAGACCGTCGAAAGACGAACGAGGGCCGCTCCGATGAAAAGACAGCACAAGCCCGCCCATGGCCCCAACAACAACGTCAACACAACCCCTGCCGTGACGGTCGCGATGCAGACGTGTCGCCAAGACACATGCGCGAGAAACGGTTGGGCCAGCCCTCCTTCTGACCGCGCATACGTCGCATGAAAGGCCCCCACGACCATGGCCCATCGGCCGACCACCGGCATGGCGATCAGAAACGCGATATGTTCGCCCACCGGCAGCGCAGTGAGCCCGGCGAATCGCAGGCCGAGCGCAAGAAATAATCCCGTCGCGCCGATCGCTCCGATGTGTGAATCCCGCATGATCGCCAAACGCGCATGAGGGGTGCGCCCGCCCGCCAGACCGTCCACCATATCGACAAATCCGTCCTGATGCAGCCCGCGCGTGACGCCGATAAGGACAAGCATCACAAACATACTCGTGACGGAAGAAGAGAAGACCTGCGCCAGGAGCCTATCCACTGAGACCAACAGCAGGCCAAGGAGACAGCCGACAAAAGGGTACCAACTCATGGAGGCAGCCAACTCCTCCGATTTGGCATCATGTGTCGAACGGCTGAGTGGAATGGCCGTGAGAAACTGCCACGCGAACAGAAATGTTCGCAGGAACGCGGTCATGTGCGACGCTCTGATACGCCTGCCTCGTCGAACGTGGCCATCTCTGTCAGAATCTTAACCGCGGCAAACACCAAACTCATGCCGAGACAGGCGCCGGTGCCTTCCCCTAAACGAAGATCGAGATCGAACAGCGGCTTCAATCCAAGGTGGTCCAGTATCGCCTGATGGCCTCGTTCGACTGACTGATGGGAGGCAATGAGATAGTCTTTGCAGCGCGGTTGCAGACCCACGGCGATCAATGCTGCCGCTCCAGCAATGAATCCATCCAACACCACAGGAATGCGAGCCGCAGCTGCGCCAAGCATCAAACCGGCTAATCCACCAATTTCCAACCCGCCCACTTTGACAAGCACCTCCATCGCGTCGGCCGAATCCAACCGATGGAACGCGAGCGCGCGCTGAATCACATCGATCTTGTGTGCGTGACCGGCATCGTCGATACCCGTTCCCCATCCTGTCACGTCCGAAACCGGTCGACGCGTCATCACTGCGGTAATGGCCGAGCTGGCGGTGGTATTGCCGATCCCCATCTCCCCGGTTCCAATCAGACCGACGCCCTCCTGAGCCGCTTCGGTCGCCAGCTCGATCCCAACTTGCAGCGCCTGCTCCGCCTGCGCGCTACTCATCGCGGGTTCTACCATCAGATTCTTCGTACCGGACATGACCTTTCTATGGATAAGTCCTGGTATCCCTGCAAAGTCGAAATCCACGCCGATGTCCACGACGCGAACCTCGATGCCGACATGACGCGCAAGCACATTCACGCCTGCGCCACCACGGAGAAAGTTCAAGACCATCTGAGGCGTCACCGCAGAGGGATAGGCGCTCACCCCTTCTACCGTCACTCCGTGATCAGCGGCGAAAGTAAAGACCGCCCCTCGCGGGACTTTTGGTTTCATCTCGCCCGTGATCATGACGTACCGCGCGGCCAATTCTTCGAGCCGACCCAGGCTCCCGATCGGCTTCGTCAATCGATCGAGACGCGCCTGCGCCTGCGCCAACAAACGGGCGTCGGTCGGCTGAATCCGGTCGATGATTTTGCGAGACAACATGCTCGAACTCCCCTTATTTCAATCGCAGCGGTAGCCCGCTGATCGTGAGATAGACTTCATCTGCTTCTGCTGCCACCTGTTGATTGATCCGCCCAGCCAGATCACGAAACGCCCGGACTGGTTTCGTCACCGGCACCAATCCCAGTCCCAATTCGTTGCTCACGATCACGACACGGGCCTTGGTCGCCCGAATCGCCAGAAGCAGATTGGTCATGACATCAGAAATAGCCGAGTCGCTCAAACGCTTCCCCTTCAAATTACTCAACCATAGCGTGAGGCAGTCAAGCACAATCACATGATAAATATATTTGTTTTCATCAAACCACTTACCAAGATCCACTGGAACTTCAGCCGTCTCCCAATCAGGCGAGCGTGTGGCTCGGTGCCGTTCGATCCGGACTTTCATCTCTCGGTCCAGCGCTTGGCCTGTCGCGACAAAGGCCCTCGGCCTTACCTGACCGGCCAAACCGAGCGCCGCCTGGCTCTTTCCAGATGCCGCACCGCCGAGTACCAGAATCAATCTTGAGCGTCCCTTGAGCGCTTTCACCATGGGATCAGTCTGTCACCTTCTTCACATCTCGTTGCCAAAGGAATTCCGGTTCCCCTTGAGTCTTGGCAGCCCAACGTGCCAGAACAAACAGGGCGTCGCTGAGACGATTCACGAACTTGATATTCACCGCATCAACCGGCTCTTCCCGCGAGAGATGCACGCATATCCGTTCAGCACGACGGCATACGGTCCTTGCTTGATGTAAAAATCCCGACACTTTCCCTCCACCGGGCAGAATGAACTCTTTGAGCGGAGCCAAATCTTTTTGACAACGATCGATGATCTTCTCCAGCTTCGTCACATCGTTCCCCCTCACCTGCGGCATGTTCTTAAACTCTTGGCCCGGAACCGTCGCAAGAATCCCACCGAGATCGAACAGCTTATTCTGAATCCACCGGAGATCCTCTTCGAGTTGCGCTGCCTGCGCATGGCTCACGACCATCTCGGCATTCATCACCCGCACGACCCCGACCACCGCATTCAATTCATCGAGGGTACCGTAGGCCTCCACTCGAAGACTGTCCTTCCACACCTGCTGCCCTCCGGCCAGCCTTGTTTTTCCCGCGTCTCCGCTTCTTGTGTACACTTTCGTGATGCGCATCACCGTCCCTCCTGTTGCCCTGAACCTTCTTTCCCCATGACTCATAGTGAATGAGTTCCTCAATCGGAATCCTGGCTCGCCATCCTGCCGTCTCTAGATCAGGCTGCGCCGCAAAGTTTGAGACGTAGCCGAGGCAGAGATAGGCCAAGACTTTAACCGGCCTCGGAATACCAAACACCTGTTTTAAGGCTCCATGATCCACAATGCTGACCCATCCAACTCCGATGCCTTCCGCTCGCGCGGCCAGCCAGAGGTTTTGAATGGCGCAACAGGTGCTGTACAGGTCTGTCTCTCGCACCGTGGAACGGCCCAAGACATGTCGGCCTCCACGTTGACGGGTACAGGTGACACAGAGATTGACCGGCGCTTCCTCAATCCCTTCGAGCTTGAGGCTTCGGTACAGAATCGCCTTGGCGCCTGTATAACGCACCGCTGCCTGCTCATTCGTCTTGAGGAACAATTGTTTCACAGCCTGCTTCGTCGCGCGTTGTCGGATCACTACAAAATCCCATGGCTGCATGAACCCGACAGACCCGGCGTGATGCGCCGCGGTCAAAATTCTCGCAAGCACATCGTCGGGGATCGGTTTCCGCAAAAAATTGCGGCGGACATCCCGCCGCTCAAAAATCACGCGGTAGACCGCGTCCCGCTCATCATCAGAAAATCTTCCGCTGCCGATACCCCTCACATCCTGACGCATCGTCATGATGGCTCCGTGAACTCGGCATGTGCTGGAGTTGCCGGCTTGAGCGGAACAAGTCCCACATCGCCCGCTCCGACCTTCGTCAGACATGTCGGACATAAACAATCCTGAAATCGCGAGGCGATCCAATCCATCTGCTGTTCGGTAATGCCGACCTTCCCGCACCAACATTGGTATCCGCCGCATTCGAACGCCTCCCCGCAGGCCTCGCAGGTCTTTGTGACCGGACCTCTCAAAACTCCACCCCAAGCTGGGCCTTGACGCCCTTTCGAAAGGGATGTTTGACCTGTTTCATTTCCGTCACCAGATCGGCGGCTTCGATCAACACTTCTTTGGCACCACGACCGGTAATGACTACATGTTGCATGGGAGGCCGGACGCGAAGAACCGGCAATACGTCTTCAATCTGCACATAGTCGTGTTGGAGGGCAATATTGAACTCGTCAAGAATGACCATCGCATAGGAGGGATCGCGAAGAAACTCGCAGACTTTGGCCCAGGCCTGTTGAGCGAACTGTGTATCCCGCTCACGATCTTGGGTTTCCCAGGTATACCCTTCACCCATGCGAAGAAAGGTGACACGATCGCCAAAAGACTTGAGTGCCCGTTCC
>JBGTMB010000248.1:0-9952 GCA_041743755.1 Nitrospiraceae bacterium
GTGCATACAGTTCTTCAAACCGCATCTGTCTCACCTCCTGTAGGATCCTCGCCCGTGTCATAGTGGCCCTCCTTGAGGGCGCACCCTAAACCGGACAGATCACGTGCTACAAAAAGCGGACAGATGATGTGCTATCTACAGGATCGCGTCTTGTAATCGTACATTTCGTTTTCCGAGCGTATGATTGCTTTCCGTGTCTTCCGGATATTCTCTCAGCAGGGTGACCAGAAGGCCCTTCACTTGGCGCGTCTTCCCAATCCGTTACTTCATTTTCAATGGTATCCTGGTCGATCCTCGATTGCGCGCGTCGAACAGCACATTCTGATCGTGCGCGTTCCGGGAGCACAGAGACTGGCCATGCCACCCTGTTCTCTCTTACTGCTGCGAATACCACCGATAACCTTTGTTCTCCGAGAAGCTGGCTTTGGGAGGGCCACCTGGCTTTTCGAGTAGCAAGACTTTGAAGTCGAGGAGGCCGAACCAGGCTGGGTCTATCACGTCGTGATAGTGGCAGCCGTGGAGTTTTTGGAGCATGTCGCCCAGGGTCTGCTGCAATTCTTTTTCCGTGTAGGCTCGCACGATAAACGGTTTGTTCATGGCCTGGCAGAATCGTTGAATGGTATAGCCCGCGCCGGTGCAGAGCACTTTGGTGTCCGGTTTGATGGCGAGGAATTGAGGCAGTGAGAGATAGCGCTCTTGAAAGCCCAGCCAGCGCACGGCTTGGCGCAGGTGGCTGTACTGAACTTCATATTCTGTATGCCCTGGTAACTTGACCGGAGCCGGCCAGCCTTCTTCGATCCCAAATTCGGTGAGAAAGGCCCTGCCGCCTGGCTTCAACACTCGCCACAGTTCTGCCACGAATCGAAAGGGGCCGAGGTTGAAGATCACGTCCTCCGGAAGGTCTGTGCCCAGCGGTAGCCGCACACGCCTGATCAAATCCAGTGCTTCCTGGTGTTGCAGCGTCGTGCCGATTCCAGTGAGGAGTTCTTCCCTGGTCAACTTCACCGGCGTCATATCGGCCATGTTCTCGTTGTCGATGACGAGGTCGACAGAGTTGTTCTTGAAGGGGAGCCATTCGCCGTTGGCGCGGGTACCGATACCGCTCCAGCCTCCGGTCCTGGCGCGGGTGACTTGCAGGTTGAGGAACGGTTGCGTGATGTCGAGGGAAATGTACCGGATGGTCTGCTTTTCAAAGGGTAAGAGTTCTTTGCCCAACTCACGAGCGAGGTAGCCAAGTCCGCCGCCCACTTCCACAATGACGCGGGGCTTCGGTGTGAACCAGCCCAGCTTTCGCAATTGCTTCATGAGCAGCTGGCCATAGGTTAAGCCGTTGAGGGCGTCGTTTGGCTCCCGGAAGAGATGTGAGACCGTGGTTTCGATCAGGTCGAAGTGGCCGTCGTCTTCACCGCTATCGGTGAGTGCATGATGATGAAAGTCTTCGAGATGTGCTTCGCCTTCGAATCCTTCCTGTCCCGACCAGCCTTCCCGAACATGTTGGAGGAGCAGATCCCACTTGGCCTTGTGACGGTGGCCGCCTGGGGGCTCTGTGCCGAAGTAACAGAAAGAGTAAGTAGGGAGGGCCCAATGTTCCAAATGCCATTGCCCAGGCTGGCCATCTGGCCCGCAGATCTTCGCCCCATATTTTTCCACCAATGCGCCCACGGTCGTGTGCCCATTCATCTCCTGTAACATGTCCAGACCGGTGCGATTCAGTCGCACGATCGGCAGGTTGTCATCGAGGGGGGCGAACCACCATTCGTCGTGGTTGTGTTGATAGGCAACGAGGTCGGGGATTCGCCAAGCCAGGAGGCGGAGTGTCTCCCCGGTAAGACTAAGTGGCTCGTGATCGGCGACAGCGGGTTTCATAATCGGCGAGGCGTAGCAGACTGTGGGGAACCCTTTTCCGCACAGCAAGCCTTCAATGCTCTGGATGATCTTGGAAAAATAAATACTCCATCAGGCTGCTCAAAAAGGCCGTTCAGCAAGGCCGCAACGAGTGAAGTCCCGAGGCGTGCCCTTGGGGTACGTTGAGGGTCTGAACGATGCGAGAACGATGCTGGCCAACTTTTTCAGCAGCCTGTTCGTCAAGCGTCGCAGCCTACACGGCTAGCCAGGACTCTCGCAAGACCTGAATGGGTGTCAATCGGTGCTCGTAATGACGAGTGTTATAGCTGGGCGGGGTTGAACGCGTCTGTAACGGTGACGACGCCGTACATGATGGGATGGATTCGGCAGAGATAAGGGTATTGGCCGGGAGCCAGCCCCGAAAGTGTAAAATCGCCGCTTGGTCGGATGATTCCAGAATCGAAGGCGCAGGTGTTTCCCTCTTGCAGGCAATCGACATGCGTGATTGTATGATCGGTGGCTGTGGGGTTGTCCCACCTGATCGAGGCTCCACTGAAGACTGTGGCCGACTTCGGGACAAAATAGGGCGATCCGCTATCGATAATGATGGCGGTGTGTGGCGGCGTGGCAGTGGTTGGCCAGGCGGCGAACAGTCCCAGCGACAATATCGCGATGAGCATCCGTGTTTTCATGGTCGTGCCTGCTCGGCGTCGTATTGTACCATAAGATTCTTTGCCTTCCCCCCTTGACGCCGTGGTTTGTTTATAGGATTCTCCCATCCTTCGGAATCAACACCGAACGTCGCTCTTGCAGGTTGCCTCACATCGGACACCCGTCCCTCCGGTTTCTCACCTCTGGTATGGTCAGTGTGATGGGCCGACCTGGGGATATTGAGGTGAAAGGGGAAGGCTGTCGCCCTCTAATGAGAGATTGAAGGGGTGTGAGTTGCAAGATCCTATACGTTATGCTAGATGGAGATCACAGCAGACATCCAACGGATGAGAGAGGAGAATATCGATGGCGAAGATCAAGAAGAAGCCGGCGAAGAAGACACCTGCGAAGGCGAAAGCCAAAGCCAAGCCAGCGGTGAAGAAGGCAGCCAAGAAATCTACAACCAGGAAGGCAGCCAAGAAAACTGTCAAGAAGGTCGCTAAGAAATCGGCTGCAAAGACTACTGCCAAGAAAACTGCCAAGAAGCCTGCTGCAGCAGCGCCCAAGGCAGTTCAGAAGAAGCCTGTGGCATTGAAGGGATCAGTGGTTTCGTCCAAACCGGCGGCTCCAGCTTTTGACAAGAAACCTGTGAAGCCGTTTGCGGATGAGAAACAGCAGAAGTCCTTGTTCTCGAAGGCGGGAGGACCATCGATACTTAAAGATGCGGATCTTGATGACGACCTGGTCGATGATGATGATGTCGATCTCGCTGTCGAAGCTGATGAAGATGTGGAAGAAGAGCTCACGTTGGACGGGGATGATGAAGACGCTGATTTCACCGATAAACGCGAAGTCTTGCTAGACGACGCTGACGATTACCATACGTCTTGATACGCGCCTGAGATGCCATTCTGGACGGCTCGGTTCGAGTCGTCCGGGTGGATGACCCTCTGGTCTGTTCCTGTAGCATGGCGTGTGGTCCCCTCATGTGTATCGCCCTCCAGTGAATTTTTCCGACAAATGTCTCATGAACCATTTTCTCTTTGTAGCCGGGGCTTTGCGAGAACGAACCTCGGAGGAGAGCGCTGAGCTTCAACTCGGGCATGGCCTCTGGGGGCTCTGTACAGAGCTGATCCGGAAGAACTTGGGCGCCTATCTCGATCCAGAGTCCCGCGGCCTTGTCTATGTGCTGAAGGCCGGGCTCTGCGCGGAGTTTCAGCTTGTGCAGCCGGTGTTGGAGTTGTCCGCGTTAGATGCTTTCCTCAGTGACGAGCTGAGGACTGAGGCCAGATTTGGCTTTGTGCGAATCGATGGGGTACGCCGGTTTGTCTGCTCGCCTGCTGCGAGTCACTCGTTGTTGCTCAACGAATTGCAGATACCCGATCAAGCCGAACTCGCTCGACGGCTGAGGCTTGGCATGCATCGGCTGACGCAAGCAGAGTATGACGCGATCATGCAGGGAGTCACGGCTTAGCAGGCTGAGGTCAAGGTTAAGGTTGAGTGAAGACCCATTTTTTTCAGCCTTGACCTTAGCCTGAACCTTCCGGAAAGCTGGCGGTCTAGATCCTTTGACCCGTCATCAGTTGATACGCCTCATCGACCGTCTCGACTTCCTTCACCGCCACATTGAGCTGAAATCCCAATTCGATTAAATTCCACCGCGGGTCATGCATCTGTCCGCTTGGAACTAGTACCGTGCGATAGCCCTCTCGTACGGCCGCACGAATCTTGTCCGGGATGCTGCCTACCGGACCAATTTGCCCTCCCGGTTCAATGGTTCCGGTTAGGGCAATGCCTCGCTGAATATGGTCGCCCTTGAACAGGGCAATGAACCCCACCGCCATCGCTGCCCCGGCGCTTGGGCCGTCGCTGCCTGTGGGTTGGTAGGCCACTCCCTGTACCGAGACAGTTCCGCGATGTTGGACGGATGGTGTGCGTTCGACCGCATAGGCAAAGGCCTGCGCCATGGCCCCCAGATGCGTGGTCCCTAGTCGCACGCCGGCGAGAATCCATTGCAGTTGAACGGGGTCCGGCTCCGGTTTCTTGTCCCACCACATCATCAGGATTTCGAACACGCCTAGATTGTTCTGGCGAATTGCTGCCAGGACCGGGAGTTCGATGGCATTGTCCGCCGAGACTGAGACGGGGACTCCACAAAGAAGGATGGCGATGAGTAAAGAGATCGTAGCAAAATGGCGTGGCATCGAGGGCTCCTAAGCAGGATGCTGAAGGAAGGTTAAGGCTCAGGCTAAGGTTGAGATAAGGAAAGTCTGATCTTTGCTCAACCTTGACCTCGACCTCAGCCTCAATCGAGAAAGTGTAGCAAATCCTGGTAGGTCGTAAAGCGAATGAGCGGTTCTCGCCTTGCGTTGAGCCAGGGCATTCCGTATAAGGGCTACATGATGAATCGAATATGTGCCTGGATTGTCGTGGGCGGGCTGACCATTTTCTGGTTCCCGCTTGGCGCTGGTGCCTCGAACTGTCAGGTGGCAGCGCCTACGTCAGAGTCACGAACGGTGTTTACGCGTCATCTAAGCGTCGGTTGCACGGAACAAGAACGGGAGGCGCAAGTGGTGGATGCGGCGCAGTTGCTGCAGGCGTTTAAGGAAGGGAAGGGGATCGACCTCTCAGGGGTGATTGTACGCGGCGATCTGATGTTGGACACGTTGCCTGTGAGCCAGCGGCCACCAGAGCTGGACGGGATGAAGGAGCTTCAGGGTCGTGAAATACGTGTGGTTCCCGGCTCCATGATGATCGTGGATTCGGTCGTGCGCGGAACCATCAAGCACAGATCGGTACAAGGGCTGTTGGTGGTACAGGGACCTGTCACGTTCAGCGGAACCAGGTTTGAACAGTTGATGGATCTGTCTCGGTCGGTCTTCCTTCAGCCGGTGACGCTGTCAAAGGCGGTGTTTCTGCAAGAGAGTTTTTTTGTGCAGGGGCGGTTTCTGCGTGACGTGGTTGCTGAAAAAACGTCGTTCGGCCCACACACAAGATTCCATCGATCTGTCTTTCATGGACCGGTCACGTTCCAGCAGTCGGGATTCAACGGGATGGCGGAGTTTTTGGAGGTGGGCTTCGAGAAGGATGTGAATCTGTCGCGTACCTCTTTCAAATTGGGCACCGGGTTCTCCGGGAGCCGGTTCCAAGGCCTGGCGAATTTCTCTGAGGCCTCGTTCAACGGTCAGGCATTTTTTACCTTTACACAGTTCGGTGGAGATGCTGACTTTCACCAAGCCACGTTTCGATCGACGGCAGATTTTTCCAATGCCCAGTTTAAGGGACGAGACGATTTCTCCAGTACGTCCTTTGAACAGGGCTCGCAGTTCACCAGTGCCAACAGATCAGCGCCCGCACAGGTCCCCTCAGGTCGCAAGAGCGAGTTCATGCAATATGCCGTGATCGCCATACTTCTGGCGTTCGGCGCCCTGCTGATCATGTATAGAACTCGTCGAGGAAAGGCGTAAGCCCTCGCCTCACCTACCACTACTAATAGATGAATACTTGCTCCGCCTCCCTAAGTCTGGTATAAGCTGGCCTGTGGATAACCACCTTGACGCCGACGAACAAACTGAATTGCCCTATCAGGTTCGTATCGAGAACTTTGAAGGGCCTCTTGATCTCTTGCTCCATCTCATAAAGAAGAGCGAGATCAATATTTATGACATTCCCATCCATCTGATCGCCCAGCAATACCTCACCTATATCGAGGCGATGGAAGAGCTGAACCTGGCTGTTGCGGGAGAGTTTCTCGTCATGGCAGCTACCCTGCTGCAGATTAAATCAAAAATGCTGCTTCCCGCCGATGAGACGGTCGCCGATGAAGAAGATGGGCCAGACCCTCGTGAGGAATTGGTACGGCGGCTGCTCGAGTACAAGCAATTCAAAGAGGCGGCTCGGCAGTTGGACGAACATGAACGGTTGTGGCGGGAGATTTACAGTCGAACACAGAGCTCGGCAGTCGAATTAGAGTCGGATGAGACGCTGATGGACAATGTCAGCCTATTCGAACTGGTGGATGTGTTGCAGGGAATTCTCGATCGCAATCCCGGCAAGAAGTGCATGGAGATCCTGCCTGACAACGTGACCGTTCGGGAACGGATGAACGCAATTTTGGAAATATTGGAGCGGCAGGAGTCGGTGAATTTTGTCGAGCTCTTCGAGTCGGCTTGCCATCGTCTCGTCATCATTGTCACATTCTTGGCGTTGCTGGAACTGATGCGGCTTCGAACGGCTCGGGTGTTTCAGATGGAACATTTTGGACCGATTCTCGTATCGCGCGCCTTTTCACTCGTACCAGACCCGGCAGAATTGGACGATGCCGAATGGAGGGGAGCATGAGTGTAGTCGTAGAACAAGAAACAGAAGACCTCGTTCTCGTAGAGGCTGAGTCGGCGATTCAGGGCAACGGGATGTCGGACGATGCGGCCAAGGATGTCGTCGTCGAGGCGATGAATAGCCAAACCGCGGCCATCGATGCGCGAGAACTCAAAGCCATTCTCGAAGCGATCTTGTTCGTGTCGCCCGAACCAGTGCCGGTCGCTCGGCTGATGTCCATCGTGGGGACGGTATCAAAAGCCGAAGTGGTTCAGGCCCTGGAGATTCTCACGCACGATTTAGATCAGCCTGGGCGAGGTATTCAGTTGGTGCAGGTCGCCGGCGGGTATCGGCTGGTGACAAAGCAGGAGTATGGGCTCTGGCTGAAACGGATGGAAAAAGCTAAAGCGACGCAAAAGCTCTCTCGCTCCGCGCTCGAATCCCTCGCCATCATCGCCTACAAACAGCCGCTCGTGCGGGCTGAGATCGAAGAGATTCGTGGCGTAGAAACATCGGGCGTTCTGCGCACATTGTGTGAGCGTAAGCTGGTGCGAATCGTCGGGCGAAAAGACGTGCCTGGTCGGCCCATCATGTATGGAACGACCAAGTTCTTCCTCGAACATTTCGGGTTACAGGATTTGAGCCAGCTTCCGCCGTTGCGTGAGTTCAAGGAACTCGGCGAATCCGAGCAATCCCTCCTGCCGATTGAAGATGAGTCACCGGAGGCAGTCGAGACTCCCGAAACACCCTACTCCAGACAACTCCCCATCACGAGCGATCTTGCAGAAGGTGAGGCTGCAGTAGCCTTCGAGGCAGAGAGCAATGGGGAGTTGATCGACGAACCGGTCGAACAAGCCTAGCAGGAAGCTGAAAAAGTGGCGGGGCGGCCTGGCCGTCCTCCTGCTCAGCAAGCCCTACCTCAGATAATCTAACCCTACAAGAAACCACAAACCAGGACTCCCCCGACATGGGGCTAGATCGGGCTGTGTTGTCCTGTCCTGGTAGCAGCGTGGTAGCAGAAGAATCTATGAGTCAGCGGCTGTTCCAGGTTGAGAATGAGGGGAACTAAAGCCCTTATGCTTTTGCGAGTCGAGGAGCAGCTTCTCAAGAATTGGAACGAATGTCGGCTTGATCCACATTGAGAACACTGCCGCGTGATGATCGTCCCGATCAAGGAAGGACGTGAGCTGATTCGCAACACCGAAGAACTCATGACCTTTCTCAAATCCCTTCGACCTACAAAACTCTTGCACTTCTGCTTTGGTCATTCTCTCGCGGATCAAGAGTTCTCGAATCGTGATCTTCTGTTCCTCTGTGCATTTATTCAATGCGATTTCAGCATGCACGAGGCGCTCCGGCAAAATGTCCTCCACCTCAACTTGCATCTCAGAATCGAGACCATCGCTGAGGGGTTCCATACTAAACTTTCCGTCGCGGCCAAGGTTTACCTGGGCGCGAAGGATGAGCATATCCGGCTTGCGGAATTCTCGAATGCTATCATACGGAATTGGCCCCTCATGATTGGTGACGGTATTCAAAAGAATAATGCCGTCAGCCTCGCCATATTCCTGAACAATCAACCAGAAGTTTCTCTTTTTAACGATGAGGCTTCCATTCATCTTGGGGCGAGGCAGTACTTTAACGATTGTTTCGATATCCTCTCGAAGGCCGCCTTTGTGCATCAGTCGTCTTCTTTGCTCGCTAGGTTAGCAAAAAGTGACGATGGAGGCGAGTGGGAAGCAGACGACCTGCTGTTTGCTAGTTGCTCCCCCTCATAATCCGGTAAGAATGCCAGCAGTTAAGGAGTTCCTGCTACCACAAGCCTACCGACAGGACAGACGTGGAACCTCCGCAAGAGTCTTTAACGGTAACGTGACACACGGAGATACATTGTTGAAATCTGTGGGCGGATTGTGAGAGATGGGGCGTGCACTCGTGAGTTTATTGTGTATCGCAGCCCTTACAGCGCCAGATCCTTGATTACATGACCGGATTCTCTGACCCTGTTTTTGCGACTCAGCACGCGCAACATGGACGGCATGGTTATGTATAGAAATGTGGGCGTAGTTCTTCCTCTGAAATGAATCGACTGACCTGGCGAAAGATGGCGCGAAGAGTACCGGAATCTAATTCGGTGTGGAGTGGGACGGTTAGGACCTGGCGGGTTCCGGCGATCTCACGGGCTAGCTTGACGTGGCTTCCTCGTTGGGAGACCTGCTGGAAACCAAAGCCATGGAGGATGGTCAGAACATCTCGCCCAGCCAACCTACGAAGCTTGGGCATGGGCGGGGTCCAACTCCATGGTCAGCACCAAGGTCGGCTTCTCGCGCAAACCAAAAGCCGCAAGGTGCTCGCCCTCCAGATGCAACGCGGTGGCCTCTTGAAGATGCTTCACGGTTTCATCCAGTGTGCGTCCTTGCGTGACGACTGCTATTTCTAGACACTCGGCCACGTAGCCGACCTCATCACCAGGCCGAATCACAGCTTTGATGGTTTGTTGCAAATAGCTCATGATGCCCTCCTGCTCGCTGCCGCTAGTCCTGAGAATAACCTTGTTCATCATGTGAGGCAAGCGAATCCTTGGACAATGAGCATAACTCACATGATTCTTAACGGTTCACCTTACCTGAAAGAGGAGTGGTATAGGCTGCCCTCTACTGCGCGCATTGAGCAACCGTCACCCATTAAATGCTCCCTCCAAGCTTGCTCGTTGTCTCTTAAGGGATGGGGGCTGAATGATCTTCCACTGCGCGCGTCGGACGAGCACATTCTTATCGTGCGCGTTCCGCGAGCACAGAAGATCATCAGGCTCCATCCCTGCTCCCCCGTTGACTCTCTTTCCGCCGCTTTGCTAGACTCACAGATCCAATTCTAAGTCGTTGAAAGACCCCTCATTTATTCTAAATGAGCTGCTGTAACACAGAAAGCATCACATGATGAAAGCCTGGCTGCTCGACGAGATGTTTCGTTGTGATCGAAGGCATCTGACCATTGATGGAACCTTGAGCGATGAATGGGGTACCGGCGATTCGATCGCTGCTGAAGAAGAGCTTCCATCGCCTCCAGCCAAGGTAGCCGCAAAATCGGGGAACGGTCGGGTCACCATCACGTGGGATCCCGTTCCCGATGCCATGTACTA
>JBGTMB010000249.1:0-5345 GCA_041743755.1 Nitrospiraceae bacterium
ACCCATAACGTATGCGATAGAAGGTGATATTGGGTCAGGGAAGAAATTTTGAAAATACCGAAGAGGTAGGTGAGACCGAACTAAAGTGGGGGCGAATGCCAAAAAGAAAACCTCGATTCAAGAATTAATAAAGTAGGCGCATTCCATATCGCTATATTTAAACATTAACTATAATATGGATATAATTGAAAATATTTATATCTTTGAAGTTATATTGTCGGGGTTTGAATTAGTCTGATGACACTGCCAGAGGAGTAAGGTATGGATATCTGTAAATGGGAAATCGGTAGGCCAAGCTAGTCTTTTCCTGATAAGACCAGCCTCTTGCTACTTTGTGGTTGTTTTTGGGATGCCAATGCCAAAACTTTCCACGGTCATAATCCAACTCGTGTCATTGGCGGAGGGGGCGAGATTTGAACTCGCGGACCCCTTGCGAGGTCTCCAGTTTTCAAGACTGGCACGTTCGGCCGCTCCGTCACCCCTCCATATCATCCGTCACCCCCCTCGAAGCCAGTATGAATATCCTTGGAGGCGGGAAAATACTCTCGAGTATCTCATTCTTTTCTGATCTGCTCCACTCCACCCATGTATTGGCGTAACACCACTGGCACCGTGATGCTTCCATCCGGTTGTTGATAGGTTTCGAGGATAGCTACAAGTGTGCGTCCGACCGCCAGCCCAGATCCATTGAGTGTATGGACACATTCAGTTCTCACGCCTTTTTTTTCGACGACGAACTTGTACCGGATATTAGCCCGCCTGGCCTGAAATGCTTCAAAGTTGCTGCAGGAGGAGATTTCTCGATAGTGGTTCTGGGAAGGAAGCCAGACTTCGATATCGTAGGTCTTCGCCGCTGAGAATCCCATATCGCCGGTGCAGAGGGTGACCACTCGGTAATGAAGTCCTAACCCTTGCAAGATGGCTTCGGCATGGCTAGTCAATCGCTCCAGTTCCTCATACGACTGTTCTGGTAATGTAAACGCGACTAACTCCACTTTGTTGAATTGGTGAAGGCGAATGAGCCCTCTGGTGTCTTTTCCATAGGAACCTGCTTCGCGGCGAAAACAGGGAGTATAGGCTGCATATCTGATCGGCAGTGCGCTCTCGCTGAGCATTTCGTCTCGATGGAGATTGGTCACCGGAACTTCGGCAGTCGGAATCAAGAAATAGTCTTCGTCCGACAGGCGAAAAAGATCGTCTTCAAATTTGGGTAATTGGCCGGTGGCGGTCATGCTCGTCCGATTAACGAGGAATGGCGGCAGGACTTCCCGGTAGCCGTGTTGTGTCGTGTGAAGGTCGAGCATATAGTTGATGAGCGCCCGCTCAAGTCGCGCGCCGGCTCCCGTCAGAACCGCAAACCGTGCGCCGGAGATTTTCGCTGCACGGTCGAAATCAAGAATGCCGAGGTCTTCACCTAATTCCCAATGGCTCTTGGCCGGTGTCGTCAACAGGGGTGGGGAGCCCCACCTGCGCGCCTCCTGGTTGTCGCCCGCGTCTTTCCCTATCGGGACCGACGAATGCGGAAGATTTGGGATACGGAGATTCAGATCGGTAAGGGCCTCTTCAACATTCCGTAGTTCATTTTCGATCATCTTAATCTGTTCGCCGATGACCTTCATAGCTGCCATGCAGGCATCAGCCGATTGTTTTCCTCGTTTCAGCTTGGCAACCTCGTCCGATCCTTGTTTTAGTTCATGGCGGAGTTGCTCGGCTTGGCCTGTCAATGTGCGACGTTGTTCGATCAATGCGCGCAGTCTGTCCCAGGGGACATCGCCGCCGCGGCGGGCAAGCTGCCCCCTGATAGCGTCAAAATTGTCGCGAAGCGTGCGGAGGTCATACATGATGAATGTTCCCGAAAGCGGCTGGAATCTAGCATCGAGGTTGGGGTTAGTCAATCAATCGCGCTGTGATATTCCCCCGGGATGCGGGGTTTCCCGTTGACAGGAGCGGGTGGATCGAGGACGATACCGCGATGCGCACGGTGATGAATCCACCTAATCTATTCGAGTCACAGCACCGAGATCTCTTAGATCCTGCTCCCCATGTGCAGCTGCAGATATTTGAAGATGCGACCCGTGACATTCTGAGCCGGAATGACAGTCCTGATCTGCCGTTTCGCTGGAGCCTCAACCCCTATCGGGGCTGTTTCCACGCGTGCGTCTATTGTTATGCCAGGCCGACGCATGAGTACTGGGGATTTGGCGCCGGGACAGATTTTGAGTCCAAGATCATGGTGAAGCGAGAGGCCCCGGCCTTGCTCCGCCGGATGTTCGAGAAGCCTACATGGAGAGGCGAATTGATCCTATTCTCGGGGAATACCGATTGTTATCAACCCCTGGAAGCCTCACTAGCGTTGACGCGGAGCTGTCTAGCCGTCTGTGCTGAATATCGGAATCCAGTCGGAATTATCACCAAAGGGGTATTGGTGCTGCGTGATGTAGATATCCTGTGTCGGTTGCAGGAGGAGGCGTCGGTTCGCGTCTACTTCAGCATACCGTTTTCAGATGATGAGGTCGCGCGCAAGGTTGAGCCCCATGCGCCTTCCATCCGGAAACGCTTTGAAGCGATGGCGACATTGGCGAACGCTGGGATTCCCACCGGCATCTCGCTGTCTCCAATCATTCCAGGTCTCAATGATGAGGATGTGCCTAACCTATTGGCCCGAGCGAAACAAGCCGGGGCAGTGGAAGCGGTGGCGACGCTCTTGCGTCTGTCTGGCCCAGTGGAGCCGGTATTCGTGGAGCGGATGACTGCGGCGTTTCCAGATCGAATCGCCAGAATCATGAATCGGATTCGAGCTGTGCGTGGTGGGGCGATCAGCGAGAGCGCTTTCTTCGAACGCCATCGCGGCGTCGGCCCGTATTGGAGCATCATCGAACAATTGTTCGAAGTCTCAAGGCGCAAGGCCGGATTATCGGCAATGTGCGACGTGGCGATCCCTGATACGTTTCGTAGGCCGGGGATTGGGCAGACTGTCCTATTTTGAAGCAAGAGGGCATGGAAGGGCGTAAGGATGAAACATAACCCTGGATTCCTCAAGTTGGTCAATGAGACACGAGTGCGAGTCAAGGAATGTACGGTGGCGCAGGCGAAGGCTCGGCTTGATAGTTGTGAGGCGCTGCATTTTCTCGATGTGCGTGAGGATCACGAATTTGCGAAGGATCATGCGAAAGGCGCCCGCCATCTTGGAAAAGGGATTATTGAGCGCGACGTGGAAACGCATATCCCTAATAAAGAAGAAGCGATTGTGCTGTACTGCGGGGGCGGCTACCGGTCGGTCTTAGCCGCGGATGTGCTTCAGCAGATGGGCTATATGAATGTGGTATCGATGGATGGGGGAATCAAAGGCTGGAGGGATGCAGGCTATCCGATAGAGTCTTGATGGGACCTCCGAGAGGCTGAAGTCCCATCAAGGATCGGGGTGGTTATTTGCTGCTGACTCGATCGAATTCTTTGATTACTTGATCGGTCAAATCGACGGCGTCCTTGTTGTAGATGACGATTTTCACCGTTTGTTCGCTGCCTTTATCGACGACAAGGGCAAACCCGCTTTTTTCCGCCACGGTCTTCGTGGCCGAAGAAATTTTCTTCATATACTCGTCGACCAATTCCTTCTGTTTCCCCTGTAGTTCCTGATTAAACTCCTGCGCGCGTTTCTGGTACTCCTGGACCTTGGTGCGGAACTGGGTTTCTTTTTCTTTTTTTTCTGTATCGCTTAACTTCGCAAGTTGCTCCTTGAGTGTCTTTTCTGTATTGCGCAAATCCTCCTCATCCCCGGACAACAACTTCTGCCTGGTGGTCACATATTCTTTGAGCCCATCCAAGGCTTTTTTGCCCGCTTTGGATTTCTCTAATACGGCTTGAGGATCGACCACGCCCATTTTGAAGGCCTCGGCGGCTTGTGCAGCAGGAAGAGATCCAAGACAGATGATGCCTGCCGTGACGAAGGAGAGGGCGATCCGCCTGAAGAAGGTTCCCGTCGTATGCATACCACATGCTCCTTTATTGGATTAACGATGCACCTGGATTAACGATGCACCAGCGTGACTGGTGCGAGAATAGCTGGGGGCCTAGATCCTGTCAAGAGATTGGGTCGTGAGGGGGTTAGACGAAGTATCGGCTGGTGTCGAACTTATATTCGGTATTATCGATCAAACGAACAATACTATCGCGGAAACTCCCAGCTTCATCTTGTTCGGTCAAGTCTATCTCGCGCCCCTGATCGACCGGGTTTCCTTGTGGGTCGGTGATGACTTTGACGAACGGTCGTTCGGCGTTTACCTTGTCTAGCGCCGGTTTGACGACGACTGCCAGCTCGCGTGTTTCCAGCATCACCAGGCTGCCGATCGGAATGATCCCGACGCAGTTCACGAACAGTTTAAGTAGGACTGCATCGAAGGCTTTCCCTGACTTAGAAAACATCATGTTCAACACTTTTGATGGCGACATGGGTTCCCGGCGATAGACACGGGACGAGGTCATGGCGTCGTAACAGTCTGCGATTGTGAGGATGCGACCGGTGAGTGAGGCTGTCCATGGGACACTCAGCTTCGGGTAACCAGAGAAGTCCAGGTTCATGTGATGTTCGAAGGAGGCCGCCGCCATGCGACCGGGAAGATTCGTGATGCCTCTCAGCTTTGAAAGAGTCAGCACGCCCTCTGTGGGGTGATTGCGCATGGCGACCCAGTCCTCATCGGTAAATTCCCCGGGCTTGTTCAGCATATCGATAGGGATGGTTGATTTACCCATGTCATGGAACAGCGCGGCAAGACCTAGGTCGGCCAATTCCCCTTTGGGGTAGCCGGCGCGATTGGCCAGCGCAATAGATAGTAGCGAGACATTGACAGAGTGATTATGTGTATATTGATCGTGACAACGAAGCGTGGTGAGCCCGAGGACCGTGGCCTCATCGTCCATCATGAGGTCGACAATGTTTTGGATTGCGCGTTTCGCCTGCTTGAAGCTGACGGTTCCTCCCTCGCGGACTGATTGTGTGAGAGTCCCGACTGATCCCGCCACTTTGGCATAGCCGTTCTTCGCGCTCATTTTCCGTTGTGTGCGTAGATCGGCGTTTCCTGTGCCGTCTGGGCCCTCGCCATCTCCTGTTCTGGATCCCTTGTGTTCTCCTGTTTCGGCGCCTTCTTTGATGTGCGGCTGCCGTTGTTCTTCCAGCGTAATGCCGTTGATTTTTCGTGCCGTGATTTCCTTCTGAAAGTCGTCAATCGATTTGTTCTCAGGGTCAAGGGTGACAAAGAGTGCTGCGAATTCACGAAGATCCTTCGATTCCGCGGTCGATTCGAATGTCACCCCGCCGATTTTCCAGACGTTTAAGGCATCAATGATGC
>JBGTMB010000250.1:0-22057 GCA_041743755.1 Nitrospiraceae bacterium
CACATTCATATGGGTTATATGGATGTCCAAGGCTGGAAAAACATGATGGGCTTCTCAGTGAACTTACAATTCCGCCCAACCAAGGACGACCACGTTGAAGTATGGGCATCCAGGTTGAATCTGGCCAATACGAAGGACAACTGGTATCGTGCCACACAGGGTGTCTATGTCTTTTCAAGGACGGATAATAATAAGAGGCATGTCGGCGACGAAATAGATGTGGCTTGGACGCATCTGTTTATGGACGGCAAGTTGTCCTTTCAGGCGGTCTATGGGCACATGTTTGCCGGGGCCTATATCAAGGAGAACCTGGGCACCAGCACCGATCAAGATTGGGCGTATCTCCAGCTCTGGATAAACTTCTAAGGAGAAGGCAAGAGGGTAGGGGAAAGGCCGAAAGGATCTCTCGGTTGTGCTTTGTTGTCAGTAGTCTGCCCCATGGCAGAACTAGGGACAAAGCATAGTGAACGTAACGAAAGCTCTCACGGATTGGCTGAGATCATGGAAGGCAAGGTGGAACCGGGTCTGGCTTCGAGTGTCGAGGCCGTGGTTTGATCGGAGCATCTCCACAACTCTGTTAGTCGTCTTTCCCTTCCTCATTTATGGTTCCCAGTCCAATCCGCCCACTCGATGCCTTTACGAAGGAAGCCGCACGCACGTATAAAGTCTTGATTGAACGATCAAAAAACGGCCGCTAAAACATCTGTCTTGTCAGGGCTTTCATGCTGATTTCTTGTCCATAAAATCCCGGACTTCTGTATTCAACGATGGAGAAATTGTGAATCAGGAATTGCTCGCTCAGATTCGGCAGGTCGTGATAGAGGCCATGCAGGGCTTCGCCAGGAGATACAGATACATGGATGTCTGACCGGGCTGTGCGAAGAAATTGTAGCCTCAGCAGGTGCCCTGCGCCAGGAGATCGCAGCGTCGGCAGATGTGGGCTGTGGCTTCGGAATATTGTGCAGTTGGCTTTAAGGTTCGGGTTGTGGATGGGAGGGGTTCTTTCTCGCAGCTTTCAATCGAGGATTATTCGTCGATCGATGTGCGGCGTGAGATTCGGATCGTTCGATACAAAGATCACTGACCAGGGTTCGTCTTTTGAGCAGAGCCGCTGCAAGATGGTCTCGCGCATGGCCGGTGACATGTCGTGGAGGATGCCGTCAAAGATCAGAACTTTCGGACGGGCCAGGATCGCCCGCGCGAGTAATATCCGCATGATATCCGTCGGAGCAAGCAAGCTCCCGGAGTCTTGGATGTGGGTCTTGAGTCCCTGCGGGAGCGCGTCGACGTCTTCTTCCAACTCGGTGAAGCGTAAAGCCCACTGGATGTCGCTGTAAGGGATAGAGGATCGCCCCAAGACGATATTATCCTCGAATGTACCCTCAAAAAGTGTGAGCTGGGAGTCGATCGTAAACCCTCGACAACGATTGATCGCCTGAGGATCGAGGAGACGAAGGTCCACGTCGTTGTAGCGGATGATGCCGCTGGTCGGTACTTCCAGGCCTGCCAGGATTCGTGCGAGTGCCGTTCTGGCCTCTGTCGTACTGGCGTAGACGCCGATCTTTTCTCCTGGGGCAACGTCAAGATTGAAATGCTCAAAGATCGGCGGCATTCCATCGTGGTTGGCTGCGAGGTCTTTGCAGGTCAACCGAATGCCGTGAATGGTCGGATCCGGCAATGGGACGGACAGAGTGGCAGAGGTTTGGTCCTTCGGAAGCGAGAACAGAAAATCAAGCTCGTTCAAACCTGCTAAGAAGTTATAAATGTGTCCCATGCGTTTGACAACAGCGTCGAAACTCAGGAGGAGGCCGCCGACGACGACCTCCGCGGCCACCAGTTGTCCGAGCGTCAACTGGCCCATCGATAGCAACCACCCGGCGGTGGCAAGGAGTCCGCTGTGAGCGACGGCTTGCCAGCCGACCGATCCCAGGTACTGGCGAATCATAATGCCGAATCGAGTTTGTCTGGTCTCGATGTAGGCGCGGACTAACTCGTCGGTCCTTCGCATCAGTAGCGCTTGGCTGTCTGTGGCTTTGAAGTGCAGCAGATTGCGAGAGACCTCCTGCAACCAGTGCAGGGTTTCATACTTCGCATGTGACATATCGAGGGTGGCCTTGAGTCCTCCATGCGATATGAAAAACAAGACAATGGTAAACCCTGCCAGGATGAGTGCGTTATAGAGCAAGAAGTACGGATGATAGAACGCCAAGATGGTCATACCCACCGCGCCGCCCACGATGACATTGATCAGGTCGACGAGGAGCACAGAGAGCGCCCGTTGCACAAAGACCGCATCCATGAAGTGATTGGCATAGCGGGGCTGGAACCCTAGAAGTCGAAGATGAGGTAATTGCTGGGCCATGCCGAGAGCCACACGGGCAAAAACCCGGCGCTCCAGCACCTCGAGGGCGTAGAACTGCAAGGCACGAAACGCCCCGACAAACAGGAGTCCAGTCACCATCACCCCTGCGAGTGTCGCAACCGTGATCGGCTGAATAGCGAAGGCAAACGTGTTGACGAGCTCCTGAACTGTGAGGGGAACGATGAGCGAAAAGAGTCCGATGGCAATCGAATACGAGAAGATCAGGGCGAGGATCCGTCGTTCCAAGCGGAAGAGGACGCCCAGGTAGCCGAGCATTGACTGAAACAGGTTTGGTTGGTTGCCAAACTGGCTTTGCACGGATTCCATCTTCCTCCTCAACTCGATCCCACTTCTCGTCGCACGATTCGAAATGAGTCAGCAGGCCCCGCCTACCGGGAAAGATACATCCTCTCTCACGCTAGCACTACACAGAAATTAAAGCCCCTTTACCACTATCAGTCTCCTGCACGATACGTGACAGGAGTCGCGAACGGCGTCTTCGCCCAAGCTCCGATGGCCCACTGGTACAAAGCTTGGGCTTTCTGATAGTCCGCCTTAGCGCGGATGATCTGATGCTCCGAATCGACCGAATTCCGTTCTCGCAAGTTAACGAAGAGGACACTGGTTGCACCCATGCTAAACCGAAAGCGCTCCCCCTCTTCGAGCGTCTTGGCCAGGCGGAGCGATTCAGCTGCGGCCGCCACCCGCTCCTTCGCTCGCTCGATGGCAGAGAGGGCATTGTCCACGTCGACGAGGACTTGTTGCTCGCGGAACAGCTGCATGAGAACAAATCGTTCCGCCTTGCCTTGCGCTTCCAGGATTTCCCCGCGGCTCTTTCGCTGGAAGATAGGAATCTTGAGTTCCACCCCAAAACGGTAGCCGAGGCCCAAGACAAATTTCTCCGGCGAACGGGCTGGCGCTGCCTCCACATCCAGACTGGGGAGGAGGTTATTTTTGGCCAACTCCAGGTCGATATTATTGAGCTTAGCCTCAATGCCGACTTCTTTGATCTCAGGGCGATCGGCCGTAGCTTGGAGTTTTTGGGCTTGGATGGTGTCAGGCATCGGCCCCAGCATCTGCGACGGGAAATCCGGGGCTCGCTCCAGCGGCGGGGTGACGGGGGAGTTATGGTCCCAAAGGAATAGGGACAGCTTCAGTTGTTCTTGTTCCACCAGTCGCTGGACGGCGATGGCCACTTCGCGGCGGCGCTGGACTTCCTGATTGGCCTCGACGACGTCGAGCGGCGCGATGGCTCCTGCCTTGGCGCGACCTTCGACCTGTCGATACCGATCTTCTGCCACTCCCACTGCCCGGCGCTGCACGTCTGCGAGCTTCACCGCGGCAACCCAATCCCAAAATTGTGTGGCAGCCGCGAGGAACAGGTCCTGTCTCGTTTGGGAGATCTGCACTTCCGCTCGTGGATCAGCCAGTTCGGATCGCTGGAGCTCGGCATGTTCAGGATTCGTCATGAGGCCTCTGAGGAGTGGGAAGAAGCCTCCGAGGAGTAATTGATTGTTACCTCCGCCGAATGAAAGGTCGGGAATAGTCGCATTGCCGATGGCTTGACGGACCCCGGCGCTGTAGCGAAACCCCAAGGGATGGCGGGCCTCGATGAGCGTATCATTGAAGCCCGCGGTTTGGGTGCCTCTGCCTGGGTCTGAACTCGAGATGAATCGTTCAAGTTGCGTATCATTGATGAGGTTTGGCTCAAAGGCGCCTAGCGCTTTGAGCATTTTCCCACGTGCCATCACTTTCTCCGTACTTGCTCCTCTGAGAAGCGGATGAGCGCGATCGATCCAGGCATGAATCTCATCCACACTCAAGGGAATCGGGAGAAGTTGCTTTGACTTCATCTGGTCCCCTGCCGAGGCAGGGAGGGGACATAACCAGATGATTCCCAGGAGCAGAACGACTGGGAGGTAGCGACTGGAATTCATGTGACATACCCCTTTCGCCAGATGGATGAACAATGGCTGCGAGAGCTAGCCCCTGCGCGACGCGGCAATGTCGGTGGTCATGCGGACAATCTGAGACGAACCAGAACCTGCCAGGCCGCGCTTACTTCGCACCTCGCCCTGCTTTCGGTAAGAGGGTGTCGATGAGGCTTGGTGAGAGTTCCTGATAGTCTTGAGGGAAGAGATTGAAGCGTCGCCAGAGTTCGTACCATAAGGGAACTCGGTTCAAGATGACCCATCCCATGGCCTTGGTTCCCTGGCGGACATGTTCCTGTGGAGGCCAGGCCCGATCATCGGGGTCCGGGACCACCCAGAAACGAAAGTTCCCTTTGCCGTCATCGACTTGATCGATAACCTTGATCACTCCGCCATAGGTGCCGGCCATGATTTCCGGCCAGGCCGGGAGAGGAATGGCCGGGATTCCATAGAACAAGACGCGAACTTTACGGCCCACATTCAAGAGCGGGGCGTCGATCCCGTCAGCCATCATCTCGATGGCTTTGTCGGCACTCACCGGAGAAATCCTCACGAGTTTGTCTCCGGGGCGGACAGTTTCACCGGTCCCGGCTTGAGTCATCTTCACAACGGTGCCATCGGTCGGGGCCAGAATGCGGCCAGCGAGCCGGCGTTGTTCCGCATTGGACATTTGTAATGAGACATCAGCAAGCTGATCGGCGGCTTTCGCCGCTTCGCCGACAGAGGCATCACGGGCCGCTTCCGCATCAATTAATCGCTGGAGGATTTCAGTGCTGATCTGGTCGCGGCCGAAGCTGAGGGCCTTCATGGCCTGCTCCGCGCCCTCGAGGCTAGCCTGGGCTCCGGCCAGGTCGGCTTTGGTGGCGAGCGCCGATTGGATGGTCAATTCAAGTTCGCGCTGCGAGACGAGGCCTTGTTGCGCTAACTGTTTGTGCCGGGCCACATTCAACTCGGCTGTCGCTAAGGTGATGTTCGCTGCTTCGACCTTCTGGTAGGCTTCCCGCACCTTATTTTCCGATTCGATCACGCGCGCCTGGGCGGAGGGAACCGCGGACTTGTTGAGGTTCTGTATCTCTGTGATCCGCTTATCCAGTTGTTTGACACGCGCAAGCGTCGCCTGACGACTTTGGTCCAGTGCCTGGCGTCGTTGGTCCAGGAAAGACAGGAGGTCTGGAGACATGAAGCCGGGATCGTAGTCATCCAATTCAAGAATAAGATCGCCTTGCTTGACCGGTACCCCCTCAAAGACGTGCCATTTCTTGATCCGTCCGGTGATCTGCGCATCGATATCTTGTGGACGTTCTGAGGGCGTATAGGCGGAGAGTTGCCCGCTGACGGTAATCGTCTGGGTCCAGGGTACGAAGACAATCAGCAAGAGAAACAGCAGCACCAGCGTAACGGCGAGGCGTGAGAAAAATCGGAGGCGTTCTGGGATTTGGACCGCTTCCCAGGACTGAAGCTTTGTCGACGTTGCGAGGTCGTCAATCGCGATTTCATCGAGGCCCGTGCCCTGTTGGAGCAGTGCGCGAACTCTGTTTCCCAAACTATTCGTGACACGTGCCACCTATACACCTCGCCTTTACTCCCCGATCAATGTCATACAACCGGCTTGACTATCATTCAGAGAATCCCGACGGATGCCGTTCGCGAAGCCTCTACGGTGAGCTGCCGATCGCGCCATTGAATCTGACGACCATCGTGCTCTTTCCAGAAAGCGGGTTCAGGTCGGTCACCATATCATAGATCTTTTCCCTGAGTATGTCTTCAAGCTGTTTCTTCAAAATGTCTTGTCCCGCATTGAACAGCGCCTGTTGCATCCGTCTGAGTTGATCGCACCCTTCCTGGGTTTGCGCCAGCCGCTGTTCGGCTGGAATCGGCGAAGTTCTGGTCAAGTCCACTTCGATCACATTCTCCAGAAGCCGAACCTGGATGAGTGAATAGCGAGATTGGATGAACTCTTTTTGAAAGTTCAGCACAGCCAACATGACGGCATATTCGACGTCAGCCTTGTTCCGAGTGCTGGGCATTGGGCGCCTCACATAATTCAGCCGGGATAGATAATTTTGCGGCCTGTGCGTGGATCTTCAAGCTTCGTGCTGAAACGATCGAGAAGGAATTCCTCGATCGACCCAGGGAAGGGATCGCTTCTCTCGTCGTACTCACAATAACGATTATCGCTAGAATTTGGTTCTACGGTTGCTATTGTGCGTTCGAGGGACTCTGGTATCGGCTTTTCGTCACGATGTAGATCCGTCATGGAGGACTCTCCTTAGAGGGGAATCATGAACCTGCTCCACACGTAGCGTGATCAGGCGGTAAGGAATGTATGCCTGGCAACTGCCAAGACACACATTCCTTACACCAATTCCGATCTACCCGACTGGCGGTGCGTACGGTCGCCTTTAGTAGGCCTTGCTGAATCCCGCTTCGCCGTCGTAGTTCCACAACTTCTGGGCGGCAGACCACCACCAGCCCTTCTTGGTCAATGCATCTAGAAATGTATTGACGTCGGCATCTTGCACGTCCTTGGTCGCCATAAACCGGCAACGATACCAATTGACCTGTAGTAAATCTGGACTCACGAAGCCGGGCCAGACCTTCGTGCCACGGTTCGAAATGAATTCACATTTGAACGGCCCGATATCGTCGAATTTCGGGATCCCCTTCTCGGTGATGATGTACATATCGATACCGACTAATGTGATCTTGCGCTTTTTCTTCGTCGCGATGGCAGTCTCTGTAAATGTCGGCATTGGTGTTCTCCTTGTTCATTCAGCCAGTAGTCTCGAACTCAGGCCTTCGCATGCATTTTGTCCACGATGGCTTGCGCATACTCGTCTGTTGTCGCCGTCCCGCCGACGTCGTACGTCACGTGCTTCCGCTCGTCGAGGACGGCAAACATCGCCTTTTGGATCCGATCGGCTGCCGCTTCTTCCTTTATCCAACGGAGCATCATGATTCCGGAAACCAGCACGGCCGATGGATTGACCTTCTTCAGCCCGGCATACTTCGGCGCAGAGCCGTGGACCGCTTCGAAGATCGCGCAGTTGTCGCCCACATTGGCGCCCGGCGCGAAGCCTAAGCCGCCTACGAGACCAGCACAGAGATCCGTCAGGATGTCGCCGTACAGATTCGGAAGCACCAAGCAATCGAACTGCGCAGGATTTCTCACGAGCTGCATGCAGCAATTGTCCACGATGATGTCGCCGGATTCGATATCGGGATATTTTTTAGCGACCTCTCTGAAGGCATCGAGAAAGAGTCCATCGGTCATCTTCATGATGTTGGCCTTGTGGACGCAGTAGATCTTCTTGCGCCCGGCGGCTTGTGCCCATTTAAAGGCAAAGTCAGCAATGCGATAGGAGCCTGGCCAGGTGATGACTTTCAAACATTGCGCCACTTCGTCTGATACCATGTGCTCGATGGCCGCATAGCAATCTTCGGTGTTCTCGCGGAAGTTCAGGATGTCAATTTTGTCCCAGGGCCGCTTGAGCACCGGAATCAACTTCGCAGGTCGAACATTGGCGTAGAGGTCGAAGACCTTCCGGAGGGTGACGTTCGCGCTCTTATGACCGGTCCCGATCGGCGTGGTCGTGGGTCCTTTCAACGCGATTTTGTTTCTAGCGATGGCTTGCACCGTCTTGTCCGGCAACAACGTGCCATGCTTCTCCAAGCAGTCCAATCCGATCTCTTCGTACTCCCATTTGATATCGACACCGCTCGCATCGATCACCAGCCGGACCGCTTCGCAAATTTCAGGGCCGGTGCCCTCTCCCGGTAACATCGTCACGATATGCTGTGTGCCCATAGAAAAAACCTCCCTTAAGCAGCAAGGGTGAGCGGACCATCCGTTCCCTCAACTGGCTGTGTTTGCAAATCAGAGTCCAGACTGCTTGAAGCCTGCACGACGAGCAGACAATTGAAATTTCCCAGCAAATTCGTGGAGAGTTGCGACTCGGATGTCTCAGCGAAGAGGTGCGTTGCTGGAAGTGGCGAACTTCTCGTGCATTGACACACGAGCTGCACCGCGACCTGTGCGTCTATGCTCGGATGCCAGGTCCGGTACTACTTGATTCGACTAGAAAAATGTTCGGTGTTGGGAAGTAGGGGAAGGCTGCATTGCCGGTTCTCTCGCTACCGACAACCAGAAGAACAATTCAAAGGATCAGCGCTCATGGACGATCACATCGCGCGTAGATTCACGGATATCCGGATCATCATCGACAATCAGAATACAGGGCTTGCATCTTGAGGATCGGCTTGCCACAGTAAATTCCTTCTCTACCCCAACCAGTGTACTTGCAGTCCAGGCGAGGACGTACCGTGTCTGCCGACAGAGGCTGCAACAGCCATTCGCTATTTATTATCGGCTACCATATTGATGCGGTGCGCCAGACAGCCGGCACTGAATCCGTTGTTGATGTTGACCACCCCCACGCCGAAGGCGCAAGAATTGAGCATGGTAAGAAGTGGGGCGACGCCGCCAAAGCTGGCCCCATAGCCGATGCTCGTTGGGACTGCGATGACGGGGCAGTTGACCAGTCCGCCGACTACACTTGGAAGCGCCCCATCCATACCGGCCACCACCACCACACGGGCTTGTAAGAGCCTGCTATGACGGGCAAGGACTCGGTGCAGGCCAGCCACACCCACGTCATAGATCACCTCCACCCGGCTTCCCATCACTTCAGCAGTTACTCGTGCTTCTTCCGCAATTGGAGTGTCGGCGGTTCCTGCCGTCACGATCAACACGTCTCCCCTCAGCTTTCGTTTTGAATCATCAACCGTGACGGCTCGGGCTGCCTCGTGATACACGGCGCGGCGATCCAAGCGCAGTAAGGCACGTGCGACCTCGGGCGCAACTCGAGGCACCAGCAGATGCCGATGCTGGGCCAGCAGCTTGCGCGCGAGCCTCACAATCTCCTGTTGGGTTTTGCCGTCACAGAAGACGACGGACGGAAATCCTTGCCGGGCGGACCGCAGTCCACCTAGAGACGCGTCGTTGCTCGCCGCGCCCGGCTTCTTGGAACGCATGCCGGTTGCCAATTGGACCTCCCTGTTCATCCCCTCAGCCCTAGTGGTGTGACGCGAATAGAAACATGAGCACCTGCTCAACGGTGGAGACCGCGAAATCCGTCAAGACATCGGTTACCACCATGTCCGTGACCCTGAACCTCAGAGCGTCAGCCGCGACGTCTCAGCAAGAACCTCCGCCGCCGCTGTCTTGTGAAGCCTCCACGGCCGTTAGTTGGTTGGGCGACGCACAGCGACGGAGCCGGTCCATGATCGCAAGACCCAGGCCTCGTTCATCGCAGGACTCGGCATACAGACGATCGAGGCCCAGGGCATCCAGCCGCCGGAGCGCCGCAAATAAATTCCGTGCGGCCTCCCGCAAATCTCCAGATGGCGAGAGCACCTCGATCGCGCAGAATCTGTCGTCTAGGTGGCTCGGGACCGACATGGCTAGCAGCCCTACGCGCTCGTGTCCTTGAACAGCTGGTTTCGCCCCTTGAGCACCTAAGATGGTCACCGGTGTCCGGGTCGCATAATGACGAGGGAGTTGGCCCGGCGCGACCGTCGTCTGACTGGCCGGAGTTCGCACGACCAGACCAGTAATTTCCAGGATCTCTGCGAGCGTAATGCTGCCCGGTCGCAGAAGTTCCGGCCAGGCTCCGCCCATCGACACGATGGTGGACTCCACGCCAATCGGGCACGGGCCCCCGTCGAGAATCAGGTCCACGCGATCGCCGAGCCCATCGAGCACGTGTTGTGCGCACGTCGGGCTCACGTAGCCGAACGGATTGGCGCTTGGCGCGGCGATCGGGACGTCCGCTTTTCGGATCAGCGCCTGCGCCACAGGATGTGCCGGCATCCGAATCGCGACGGTGGGAAGCCCTGCCGTCACGATATCGGGAACGCTCTCTCGCTTTGGCAGCACTACTGTCAAAGGACCCGGCCAAAACGCATCCATCAACCGGTGATCGTCGAGGCTAATCGTTTCGACCAGGCGATCGAGGGACGCACGCATCGCAATATGCACAATGAGGGGATCAAAGGACGGGCGCTGCTTGGCCTCGAAAATCTTGGCCACTGCGTCGGGATTCAACGCGTCCGCGCCGAGCCCATATACCGTTTCGGTCGGGAAGGCGACGAGGCCGCCGCCGCGAATGATCTCCGCCGCGAGGCGGATGGAATCGGGATCTGAAGCGGGTAACACCTGTGCGTGTCTCATCGATCACTCCTTCGCACCGACAACCATGCGGGCGAGATCCGGTACAGCCTCACGGGTTCGCGCCAGCGGGCGGAGGACGCCGGCTAAGTGAATCGAGCCGGTTACAATGACCACGCCCTCTCCTCCCGCCACGTCTACCGCGCGTGCAAAGGCCTGCTCCGGCTCTTCGATCACCTCTGTCGGTGCCGCGCTCCGCTTCTCCCAGAGCGGCGCCAATTCCTCCGGCGGTGTTGCGCGGGTTCCGGGGTAACGCGTGAAAATCACGCGCCGGGCTCCGCATTTGGCAAAGTGAGCGATCAGTTTTACGACCTCCTTATCCCGGGGTATCCCCATGACAAGAACTCTGTCCCGGCCTTCGAACAGGGTGCGGACGAGAGTCGCCAAACTGGCCGCCGCCATGGCATTGTGCGATCCGTCGATGACGACGGTCGGCCGTCCGGGAAACACCTCGCAACAGGCAGGAAGACGGACCGCCTCCAGCGTTCGGCGGACTTGGTCTTCAGTCACCCCAGGAATAAGTTTCCGTTTGCACAACGTCTGGAAGGCGGCCATCGCATGCGCGGCGTTCGTCGCCATGAAGGCAGCCGGACAGTTCAGCATGACGTTCCGCCAGACGGTCTGGTTCACACGAAGCGAGCAGATACCTCGATACCCGGTCCGCACAAACTCACGCGCTTCGTAATCACGTCCCAGCAGGACGACGGGCGCGTCGAGTTCAGCGGCGCGCGCGAGAATCACCGTCCGTGGTCCATCCCCCGTCGCGCCGACCACTACCGGCACCTTCGGCTTGACGATGCCGGCCTTTTCAAATGCAATCTGTTCCAACGTATCCCCGAGCAGATCCATATGGTCGTAGTCCACGGTGGTGATGACGCAGACCTCCGGCAGGATCACGTTGGTCGCGTCGAGGCGGCCCCCGATACCGACTTCGATCACGGCCCAGTCGACCTGTTCGGTTCGGAACGCGCAGAAGGCGGCGGCGGTGAGCAGCTCGAAGTGGGTCAGTTCTTTCCCCGCTCCTTCAAAGAGCGGTCGCAACTCGTTGAAGGCCGCCACGAAGGTCCGTTCACTGACCGGCGCTCCGTCCACATCGATCCGTTCGCAGAGCTGCTCGATATGCGGGCTCGTGTAGAGGCCGACGCGGGCGCCGCTCGCACGGAGCAGCGCCGCCAGCATCCTACTCACACTGCCTTTGCCTTTGGTCCCCGTCACATGGATCGTGCGGAACGCATGATCCGGCCTTCCGAGCGCCTCGACGCAACGGACCATCCGGTCGAGCGTGAAGATCCCTTCAGCCGGAACCTGCCGATCAGCCTCATAGTTGATCCGGCTATCCAACAGGACCTGCACGTCGGCTAGGGATCGGAACGGCTCTGTCAAAGATTTGGGTTGTGGTTCATTCACTGGCTGCTTTCTAAAACCCCCCAACCGGCGTCAGCCAGCCGTTGCACAGAGAAATAGCATATGGTTTCTGTTTTTTGAACTCTGCATGTCGAGGCAGTCCAGACAATCGACGGGTTACCGTGGACGAACCAAGAGAATAGAGGCATCCACTTTGGTAACCAACTGTTCCGCGACCGAGCCGATTACCAGACGTTCCAACCCACGCCGATTAGATGTTCCCACGACCAGCAAATCGGCGCCCCATTCATGAGCAGCAACGGCGATGGCTTCGGTAATGCCATTCAGGCCATATTCGGCTTCGGCTTGCAGCATACGGGTTTCGACGTCCAGTCCTTCCCCGACAGCAGCCTTGGCACGCTCCAACAGTCTAAGGCCGGCCTGCTGATCAGTATCGTCTGAGTTGGCGACGGCATAAACAATGCGCAGCATCGCATGATGGGAAACGGCCATACGCTTCGCTTCCATCAATGCCTCCATGGAAGTCTCACTGCCGTCGATCGCCGCCATAACTTTCACGAACATAATAGTCCTTCCCTCTTGAACCTGGGATTTGGTCGTGCAGAACAGGGAACTCTATCCCCCTGTCCTCAATGAGAGGCCGCGCGATCAGTATGAGCCAGGTTGGTTAGGTGATATCGCCGCTGTCGCTCTTTTTAAGGTCATCAATGTACCGTTTGACAATATCCTTTCCAGGCATTTTATCGAGATTGGCATACACCATATAGTGAACAATGCCGTGCACGGCCATGGCGGCCAGCAAGCCCTCGAAAATTCCCACCTTGAAGACCAGCAGGCCGCACAAAATAGCCAGGATCATGGCATAGGGACCGTGATGGGTCACATGGACAAGTCCCTCGATCATCTTCCAGCCGGAGAATATCATGATCACTGCCAACGCAAACTTCGGCAGATATTCCAGAGAGTGCGTGTTGAATGTCACGAAGGTCACCACCATACCAATGATCAGAACGGAAAACTTGGTATAGGCCCCAGCCAGGCGATTGGTGGTGCTTTTTGCCAGACCGTCGAGATTGGTCATGCCGCCGAAGAAGCTCGCCCCCATATTGGCGATCCAGATCGCGAGCAGGCTATTATTGCTGTTACATTTACGTTTGAGCGGGTCTATTTTTTCAATTGCGGCGTTGCTCATGACCTGTTCGATCACGTCAATCAACGCCAGCATCACCGCAAAGCCAACCATGTATACCACGGTTAACGCACTGTCAAAGTGCGGTATCGGCCATGCGAGCGTGAGATCCGTATCTTCCATAGACAGCATGGGCACAGACATGAATTGGGCAAGGATCGTTCCTGCTGTGATGAGCACGAAATACGGAACAGCGGGCTGTGTGTTTTTGAACTTGAGAAACAGATACACAAAGAGGGCATACCCAGCCATGGATATCAGCACCATCTGTATGCGCGCACCATTCCAAAACGTATCGGCGGATTCCATTCCTGCGGGAAGCTCATAGGTGAATGCAAGAAACTTAAGGGCAATCTTCAAACCGACGCCTGCCAGCAGCCCTTCGACCAGATACACCGGCACGGCCACCAAAATATATCTCTGCCAGTTGAATTTCCGTATGACAGCTTGAAAGGTCGCCGTCAGGAAAACAGCAAACGCCATATTCCCCAGGCCAAAGCTGGAAACACCCACTGCCAACACCGGCGCCAGGCCTGCCGCGATTCCCGGGCAGCCGATATAGTTGCCGGGTTTAAACCAGGCATTGATCCAGCCGATAAAGCAGGCAAACGCGACAGTGGCCAGCCCCACCTTGATGGGATACTCGGACATCATGGCGATGCCCACCGTCAATGGAATAGCCATTGAACCAGCAATCAGTCCGGCTGCAATATCGCGCCCAGCGTATTTTGCCTGGAAAGCGGCTGACCCAGGTATGGTAACTGGCCCCGTATTTACAGGCCCCTTGTCTTCTGTGACGTTGGAGTCGTGTGCGCGTGACAATAAGTTTCTTTCTGCTTCATACGTTGTCATCGGTAGTGTCCTAACATCCTTCGAATAGTTTGAACTGGATGATTGAATCTGGCGGCATGCGGTCTAATTCCAGGGAGGAGGAGCCGATCTGAAGGGCCCCACCCACACACCACCAGGCCCCATATCTCCAAAATTTTCGACAGGCTGTCGGAGGATTCCGGGCACTTTCTAGCACTGTGCCACCAGCGCGCAGATGGATACCGCAATGCAGATTTATGCTTTTTGGCGTACTCCTGTAGTACCAAGGAACGCCCTGATACGAAGATGCTGTTCGATCCGCTCAAAAAACAACTCGATCCATCGGCCCAGCAGGTAGAGCGTCGTGACCGTGAGTGTTGGTATCTGTCGCTGTAGGGCATCGGCTTGTCTTTCGCCTATGTCACCGTGCTCAAGGACTTCCTCCTGTCTCTGAACTAGCAAGAAGAGAGCCGCGCATCCTGCGCCATGACTCTGTACACTAATGCGGCTGAATTAAAGGGAAAAACACGGGAGACTGTCATCGGGCTCGCCACACAGCAGTTCCGCCCTTGAAAGGTCCAGTGCGAATACACACGCTCGTGCATAGACGCACGCACGCACCAATCCGAGCAGCCTTTTCGCTGATGGACTTCAGAGGCGGCACACGATGAACTGACTGAACCGGACTGACCCCGGCTATTTATAAATTTCCGGCCGGTGCTGAGCAGCGTGAAGATCCACGTGGTACCTGCCCATGCCTTTGGCAGTCAAGCGAATTTCTCCGCTGCGACTCAATCGATCCACCACAGCGAAGACTTGATTCCACGTAGCATCCGGGCAACGGTCGAGAAGCTGGTCCAGCAGAAAACCGGGCTGATCGGCAAGCATTCCGAGTATTCTATAAGTGAGATCACTCTGTCGAGCCACATCTCCCATGGTGATGCTCCTTTCCGGTCAAAAGATGAACCTCATGGCGTTGAGAAACTGACACCCTGGAACATTTCTCGCCGTTCGCCTTTACCAGCGCCAAAGGGGAATGCCGCTGCCTCTCGCGCCATGCTCTTGGAACTCCTCCGGCCTGATGCTGTTGAACGATGTGTGTGGATTGGTGATCGTGCGTGAACTATCCATTCCCTTTCCGAGGTTCTTCAAATCAAGATTTCCTGCCTTGAGTGAGTCCGTCGACAGACCATCATGGTGCGTGGTTCTCGATTCGGCATGAGGGGGTTGTCCTTCTTGCGCGATCATTGGCTGGTTGCTATTGATAGGGGGAAGGCCGGATCGAGTGCCTAAATCGGCCCACGCCGGGGTGCTGAGGAGGACCGCAGTGAGTATCGGCACCGACATTGCCCGCAGGATTTGTATCGTGACCATGATGACACCTCCGGTTTGGTTTTCGGTTCGCTTCTTACGTGTCAGGATTACGATACCAACGTACTGATGCATTGAAAAATAGATAAACTGCGCTAGTGCCATAGAATATTTCGATGTATACTCCCCGCCATGGAATGGTTGAACTATCACCATCTCTTGTATTTCTGGGCGGCCGCCAAACACGGCAGTGTGACTAAGGCCTGTGAGGAGTTGCGCCTGGCTCAGCCGACGATCAGTGCGCAGATCCGGGTGCTGGAAGACACGCTGGGTGAGCAGCTGTTTCTGCGTTCAGGCAGGCATCTGGTGTTGACGGAGATGGGCCGCGTCGTTTTTAACTATGCGGAGGACATCTTCTCGCTGGGGCGAGATCTAATGAATACGGTGAAGGGGCGTGGCAGTGGGAAGCCCATGCGATTGGTCGTGGGCATCGCCGATGTCGTGCCGAAGCTATTTGCCGCACGGTTGCTGAAAGCCGCGTTCAAGCTATCCCACGCCACCCGTATGGTATGTTGGGAAGGTACGTTGGACCACCTGTTGGCCGATCTGGCGATTCACAAACTGGACCTTGTCATCGCTGACACCCCGGCGCCTCCAAGCATCAAGGTGCGGGTCTATAACCATGTAATGGGAGAATCGGGCGTGACGCTCTTCGCCACAGCGAAATTAGCGGGGCGGTATCGCCGAAACTTCCCCCGATCGTTGGCGGGCGCTCCGTTCTTGCTGCCGACCTCCAATACCATGCTGCGGCGTGGACTGGAAGAGTGGTTTGTCAAGAATGACCTCCATCCCACCATCATCGGGGAGATTGAAGACAGCGCCACCTTGAAGGCGTTTGGCCATGAAGGCTACGGGATCTTCCCCGGCCCGACGGTCCTGGAGAAGGAAATCCGTCGGCAATATCAGGTTGCGGTGCTGGGGCGATTGGACACGGTCAAACAACAGTTCTTTGCCATCACGGTGGAACGCCGACTCAAACACGCACTGGTCCTGGCGATCGTCGAATCGGCCCGTCAGGATCTTCTCAATTAAAATCGCCGGTTCCCTTTCATCGATCACCGTTCACCTCGTCAGGCCGTGAGTGACACAGGCACCCAATGCTAGGCAGTCAGTTTGTTGTACGCATCCAGTGCCGCCACCTTGTAGCATTCCGCCAAGGTCGGGTAATTGAAGGCCGTGGTGAGAAAATAGTCCAGGCTGCCGCCGAGTCCCAGCACGGCTTGCCCGATGTGGATCAACTCGGTGGCGCCGGTGCCGATCACATGAACGCCGAGGAGGCGGTGGTCTTCTCGCTGAAAAAGCATCTTCAGTAGGCCGCTGTCGTCGCCGAGGATGTGGCCCCGCGCGATTTCCCGATAGCGCGCCGTACCGGTTTCGTACGGAACCTTCCGGTCGGTCAACTCGTGCTCGGTCTCGCCAACCATTGAGATCTCCGGAATGGAATAGATGCCGATAGGAAAATGCGTCATGGGCTTGGTCTCCACGCCAAACGCGTAACAGGCCGCCAGCCGTCCCTGTTCGGCGGAGGTGGTCGCCAGGCTGGGGTAGCCGATCACATTACCTCCGTCGAAAATATGGGACACGGCTGTGCGGTACTCCCGATCGACGGTCAGACGCCCGCGGTCATCCGCCTTCAGGCCCGCTGCAGAAAGGTTCAAGCGAGCGGTGGCTCCCTGTCGCCCGGCGCAGAACAACACCAACTCTGAGACCAGCCGCTTGCCCGACTCCAAAAACATCACGACGCGCCGGGACGGTTTCTCAACAATCTCCAGCCGATCGACTGTTTCGCCCAGACGGAACGTGACGTCCGCATTCCGCATTTGTGAGAGAAGCTCGTCTACGATCTCGCGATCCAGGAACTCCAACGGATGATCCCGCTTGTCGATGACCGTCACGTCGATTCCAAGCGCGGCGAACATGGAGGCATACTCGATGCCGATGACCCCTGCCCCGACGACGGCGAGCCGGCGCGGTAACGATGTGAATTGCAGCAATTCATCGCTGGTCACCACGAGGCCAAGCTCAGTAGACACACCGGGAGGCGGAGCAGGAGTCATGCCAACCGCGATCAGGATGTTGGCCGCGGTGACCATCGTAGGCCCGTGGTCGGACACGATGACGACGGTGTGTGTATCCTTGAAGCTGGCTTCTCCGGTCAAGACCGTCACGTCGTTGCGTCGCAGCTGGCCGATGATGATGGCCGACTGAAGTTGTTCGACTTTCGCGACTCGAGCGAATAACTCTTCCGCCGTCAAGCGGAGGACTGGTACCGACCGTATCTGCTCGCTATTTAGAACGGCTTGGCCTTTCAGTGAGAGGACGGCTTCGCGGAAGGTCTTACTGGGAATTGTTCCAGTATCCACGCAGACGCCACCGACCATATGGCCGCGCTCCACCACCGCTGCGCGTTTGCCCAATTTAGCGGCCTGCACCGCCGCCCGTTGGCCCGCTGGCCCGCTGCCGATGCAGACCAGATCGAAATCATAGCTCATGGTCATCGAATGCCTCCCTCTGGTCCCGAACCGGCTTCGCAACCTGCCGACAGCTTCGAACGGACGACGCCATCAACGATTGAGCTGCGAGGAGATCCGGCATCATGACCGTAACGGTAGACTCTCTGAGATCATGTTCCACCGATTTAGCCGGACGGTACCGCCAAAAGCGGACAGGTAGTCCGGCGCAGGATTCGCGCAGTCGTACTGCCACGCAGGGCATCGAGAAACCCGTGTCTCCATTCCGTGGCCATCACGATCAGATCCGGCTGAAGCCATGTGGCAACGTCGAAAATTTCGTCCACCACGATGCCTGCAGTAACGCTCTGATGCCACGTCCATCCCTCCTGCCGTGGTAGCTGCAGATTCGGCAGCTGCGCCTTCGCTCCCACATACAAGAGTTCGAATCTCGCATCCTGAACACCAAGCACGGCGGCCATCATGCACGCGGCATCCACTGCGGCTTGCGCCAGCGGGCGATGATCGACGGGAATAAGAATCCGTTGCAACCGAATGGCTCCAGTGTCCAGAGAGACGAGCCCCCGGCTTTGATCCGGCACGAACAAACTCATGGTGCGTGACTTGCGGGCCAGAGATTCGCCGATCGGTTCAGACAGCCATTGAGCGAGATGGTCCTGCGGATGCGTCGCCAACACCATCAGGTCGGCGGGCCTACGCCAGAGTAGTTGGAGAATCGACGGGACAGGAGCTTCCGCCATCGCGCGAATCTTGCACACGCCGAGGCCAAGCGCCAAGAGTTCCTCCTTGGTCGCGCCCTCCCGTAGAATGCCCCACCGGCTGAGCGTAGCCCGCACCCGAGGAAAGTCTTCAAAGTCCGGATCGGCTCGCGCGGGATCCACATGCATGATCGTGAGATCGCTTCTCATGCCCAGGCTGAGTTTCAGCGCATACCCGAATGCCGCCATGCTGGCTGAAGAAAAATCTGTCGGATGAAAAATATGCCTCATCTCGCACGGCATACCTTCGACGAGATCCATCATCGGTCGTCCTTCCTTATGCCCAAGCTGAGTTTCAGCGCGTGACCGAGCGCGGCCATGCTGGCTGGTGAAAAATCGGTTGGATGAAAAGTATGTCTCACTCGCATCGACACATCATCAGTCAGATCGGTCATGTCACTCTCCATGGTTCATGGAAATCATTCCATGCCGTTCTTGCATCGCACAGTATTCGCTCTCTTTATCTCACTCGAACCCCAGGCGTTCCTCATCCACCCCACACCTGAGACTGCCAAGGCAGTCTCTCTTTGCCCAGAGACGAGCCTTGCCCTCTTTCAGCACGCGTGAGGGGTTTGTCGTCACACCATCCAACATGCCAAGGCTTCCGACCTCTTGAATCTCTTTAATATTCTCGGTGTCCAAGTGAATCTTCATCGATATGTCCTCACCATTTCGCCCATTGCGCGCGCCTTTCTTGCCTGTCAGAGAAGAATTTCCTATCCACGCATAAGGGCGCAAACCTTGTCTCCTTCCCGCAGCACGTATAGACATCGGTGCTGCGAGCGCGCATCAGTTATGAAAACTTAGCGGGAAACTGCTTCGCCAATGCGGCCGTCAGCGCGTCGGCAATCACATAGACATGATGCTGCATCACCGGCCAGATCTCTTCCTCACCGGCGTAATCTCTTTCTTGGAACTTGGTGATTTGAGCAACATGATGATCCACATGAGTGGCGATCAGGCCTCGGACAGCGTCTTTCGTGAGATGGGGATTGGCCCCACTGAGAAATGCGGCAATTTCTTCGGCATTCGAGGCAAAGCGGGCCAGGGCTATATTCTGCTGGAGCGTATTCCTGGCCACGGTGGCCTCGGAATACGCTTTAACCGCGCTATAGTGCCCAGCTAGTAAGGTAAAGAGCTGCTCGGACGCCGCTTCTCGGTAAAACGGCCTAAACGTCCTCGCAATCTCTCTAGCGTTGGCCACCACAGCCTTCTCTGCAAAATCCCGCGACCTGAGATCGTTCGTCGCGTGGCCTAAGACGACATTCCGAATCAAAAAGAGGTGTCTCGACCATTGGTCACGCAAGACGCCCTGCATGTCTGCCACAGTGGCAGGATGCGGGTCTGACACCGAGCTCCATTCGTGCGCGCAACCCACGAGGCCGACGACTGTAAGCACCAGTATCGCCATGACCCGACGTATCTGACTCATAAGTCCCTCCAGTTATGAAGACTTATGGAATGGTGCCGTGTTGTGCCAAAGGAATCCGTACCGTCGCGAACATCTCAGGGTTGACCTTGCGGTCGAGATTCGCTTGGATTCACAGGCACTATGCGTGGCCTTAGGTCGCGCGAAACATCACTCTTTCTCTCCAGGTCCGGTTACAATTTCCGCTCTGATCTGCCGTTCCGCTTCGAACCAGTCCTCCGCGTCGTGTCCATGAGATTCCCCACGAAGTTCGTAGAGCTCGTAGGCGCGGCGGCCGATCCGTTCAAACAGCTGCTCCGTCAGCGGACTGCCATTGACGGAACCGTTTTTTTTCCCCTCACCATTCTTTTCCCTTCGGCTCATAGGTTACCTCCTGTTATAGAGACACATCAGGCTTGGCACGTGACAACTTCAATGGCCTCTCATTTAGCCGAATATGTTCTGGCCGGTCTCCTGGCTCTCTATTGCGCGTGCCGACAAAAATGCCAATTCCTGTGGAGCAATGGGTTTGAGGCACACCGCATATGCACCCAATTCAAAAGCTCGCTTCTGGAGTTCTTTGCTCATACTTCCGCTCAGCAGGATCACCGGCGGAGTAGGAGTTCGACGTTTCTTCAATGCCTCAAGAAGTTGAATACCGTCCATGATGGGCATCTGATAATCTGTAATCACAAGATGGAATTGGTCGGTGTCAAAATATCGGAGTGCAGCCTCTCCCTGATCTGCCTTTACGCAGTGATATCCCCAAAACGTCAATGAATCGCTCAACACGTTTCGAATATCTTCGTTGTCATCCACGATGAGAACTCGTCGGTTGTGCGGCGCGGCGCTCTTCATCACTGTTCACCTCAATTCTTATTGCAAACCCACGACTTGAAGCATATGGAATCGGTGTTGTGATAGACAAATAGATAGTATGGATCTGATCGATAGAGTAAAGCGATGCTTCGTCACACACAGCGGGTCGCGGCGCAAGACTAAGAGGTAACGCATGAAGACACCTTTCGCTCGAGGGAAACGGACTATTCAAATGTGTATGAAGGGCCTGCCCAAAGAAGGTGGACGCAGGGCTACATATGCCCTAGCTTGCGAAGCGTTTCCATGCCGCGGCCTTCATCTTGCGCCCGCCCAGCACGTTCAGCGCTTGTCGTAGTCCGCAATTCCGTGATGATTTGCGGAATGGTGGAGGCGCACGACGGCACCGTCCCTGTGCAGGGCACGCAACCGAGACTTCGATAACGAGTGCCGTTGCCCCGGTCGAAGTACAGCTCCGGCATGGGAATCCGTTCCAGTTCCAGGTACTCCCAAATATTGAGTTCGGTCCAATCCAACAGCGGATGCACGCGGAGATGAGCACCGGGCGGAAACGTTGTCTTGTACTGGTCCCAAAGCTCGGGTGGCTGGTCGCGGAAATCCCATTCCCCATGTTTATCGCGGAGCGAGAAGTAGCGTTCCTTCGCCCGCGTGCCTTCCTCGTCCGCGCGAATCCCAAGAATGACGGCGGTCCACCCATGCTTGGCAATGGTCTGTTTGAGGGCCTCGATCTTCAGGGCCGAGCAGCAAGTCACGCGCCCGACCGTGTGATTCATTCCGGCCGCCAGCGCCTCTGTGTTCTGGCCGACGATCAGATCGAGCCGCCACTCGCGGCAGAGTCGGTCCCGATACTCGATCAACTCGGGCATCTCGTAGCCCGTATCGATATGGACAAGTGGGAACGGCACATGCCCGAAGAAGGCCTTGCGCGCGAGCCAGAGCAGCACTGTCGAGTCCTTGCCCATCGACCAGAGCATGGCGAGATCGTCGAAGTGCTTGTAAGCCTCGCGAAGGATATAGACACTCTGGTCTTCAAGGGCGCGAAGATGCTGCATGGAATTTCTCCTGCTACAGGGTCTATTTAATAGGCTGCGGGACCGGACAGCGGGCGATTTGAGACCATATCGAGTAGTTGAAGACCGTCGAACGTCGCCGCAGTCCGTCCGAACGTGACCAGCCCGATCTAGCCGTCTCCTGGAAGTAACTCGTCGGTGACGGCAGCAACCTGTGCACCGTCGACGAACACGCCGAGTCGTCCTCGATCAAGATGAATAAAATTGATCCGCTGGACTCGGAGGTTGTGCCAAGGTCTCTGAGCCAACTTGACCT
>JBGTMB010000251.1:0-5002 GCA_041743755.1 Nitrospiraceae bacterium
ACGCTGGTCGATATCCAGCGTCCGCAGCGTGAGATGGTCTGCCACTGGGTAGAAGCCGACTCCTGCTGCATTGAGCAAGTCGCGCAACAATGTCGCTGCCCGATTGCGCGACACATAGTTGTCGATCATTCTGGCAATCAGCGCATCCAACTCAGCGCCTTGTTCCATAGTCCACGCTCCTTGTTGCTCAGTCACGGACGCTATGAGCCGAATTGAATGCCCTGGGCTAACGGTAAATCATGACCCCAGTTGATCGTGTTCGTCTGCCGCCGCATATAGGCTTTCCATGCATCCGAGCCGGCTTCGCGTCCTCCGCCGGTTTCCTTTTCACCGCCAAAAGCGCCGCCGATTTCTGCTCCTGACGTCCCGATGTTCACATTGGCGATCCCGCAGTCGCTGCCGACAGTGGAAGTGAACCGCTCGCTGCTCCGTACGTCGGACGTAAAAATCGCAGAAGACAGGCCTTGAGGTACTGCATTCTGTAAGACGATGGCGTCGTCGAGTGCCTTGAAGGGCATGACATACAGAATCGGCGCAAAAGTTTCGCGCTGGACGATGGGCCAATGATTCTCCGCTTTCACAATCGTCGGCTCCACGAAATAGCCGGGCTGATCCAGCACCTTCCCTCCGTAGAGCACTTCCCCTCCCGCCTGCTTCACCTCTTCGATCGCTTTCCGATAGGCCTCGACCGCAGCTCGATCGATCAATGGACCCAAGAGCACGCCCGGCTCCAATGGATAGCCGATGCGGATCTGTTTGTATGCCGAGATTAATTTCGTCACCACCTCATCGTAACGAGACTCGTGGACGAACAGCCGTCTGGTCGTCGTGCAACGTTGACCGGCGGTACCGACCGCACCGAACACGATCGCGCGAATCGCCAAGGAGAGGTCCGCCGTCTGATCCACGATAATCGCGTTATTCCCGCTCAGCTCCAAGAGCGTCCGCCCCAACCGTTGCGCCACAGTCGTGGCCACTGCTCGACCGACCGGCACAGATCCTGTGAACGAAATCAAAGGCAATCGACCATCCTGGACTAACGTCTCTGCGACGGTCTTTTCTGCCGTCACGATTAGCGAGAAGATTCCCCGATAACCCTGTTGCTCCATCACGCGGTTGCAGAGGCACTGCACCGCGATCGCACAGAGCGGCGCTTTCGGCGAAGGCTTCCAGACCACCGTGTCTCCGGCAATTGCAGCCAGGAAAGCGTTCCAGGCCCACACCGCGACGGGAAAATTGAAGGCGGTAATCACCCCGACCGGCCCGAGCGGATGCCATTGCTCCGCCATACGATGCTGTACCCGTTCGGAATGCATCGTCGATCCATACAACATGCGGGACTGGCCCACGGCAAAGTCCGCCATATCGATCATTTCCTGAACTTCGCCATCCCCCTCCGCTTTGATCTTGCCGACTTCGAGCGACACCAACGAACCGAGCGAATCTTTATGTTCCCGCAACGATGCGCCAAGCAACCGGATGAGTTCTCCCCGCTTGGGAGCCGGGACAAGCCGCCATTGCTGGAATGCCACCGCAGACTCCCGCACGATGTGCTCATAGTCATCCGTTGAACAGGTGCGAATATGCGCAATCGTCTCGCCGGTCGCCGGATTCATGGATTCCAGCAGCGATGTGTTCTCGCCGGAGGCCCACCAATGGATCCCGGTACTGCCACCGCTGTTGATGGCGCTCAAGCCCAGTCCCTTGAGAATTCCCGCGATGGGCATCATCGGTAACAGGCTCCAAACCGATTCTTCAGCACGTCTTGCAATGGAAACGACTCCTGGGTCACGAATCCCTTGTACTGGTTGGGCGCCGCGAGCACGAGGTCAGCCACGGCGCAGAGGCTCGAGGCGGTCGTCATTTGAATGGCAGACCACAGCTTCCCTTTCACACATTGAGGATAGATCTTCTTCACGTAGTTCTCTTCGAACAACGCGCCCCCCCGCATTCCCATGACGGAGGTATAGATCAGCACGACATCCTGCAGTGTTTGGGGAACTGCCCGTTCCAGGATTCGCTTGAGTGTCTCACGGTCCTCATTCAACTTGAGATCGTTCATCAATAGGTGAATTTTCTCGCAATGGCCAGGATACCGCAGCGTCTTGTAATTCATGGTCCTGACTTTTCCCGCATAGGTATCTGCCAACGTCCCCAATCCGCCTGACGTGTTGAACGCTTCGTACAAAAGTCCATCCACCTCGATCGTCTCATACCCTTCGAGAGGTAGAAGGGGCACCTTCTCTCCCCCTTCAATTCCGTAACAGATGTTGCCGTACTCGTTGATCAACCCATCGGTGGACCACGTCAGTGAATACTTGAGGGCATTACTCGGATGAACCGGCAATGCACCGACCCGCATTTTGACCGTATCCACTGTATCGAAATGGGTGATCAAATCGTGCGCTGCGATACTGATGAACCCAGGGGCCAAACCACATTGCGGCACGAAGGCTTGAGGCGAATCGGCACTCAGGACTTTGACCTGATTGGTGACTTCGACATCCTCCGTCAGGTCAAAATAATGAAGCCGGTGTTCCCGAGCCAATCCGGCGACAACGGGGTTGCAGAAATACGGGAGACTCGATAGGACCGCATCGAATCGATGCGCCTTCAAGTATGCGCTGATGGTGTCGGGATGTCGGACATCAAGGAGCAGGGGCGTGACTCGCGAGAGACCAAGGTCCTCGACGAGCCGCTTGGAGGCATCGAGGCTGATATCACCGAGACAGACCTCGTAGTCGCCGCTCTCTGCTAAGAGGCAGGCAACCAGAGATCCGATCTTTCCAGCGCCCAAGACGAGTACACGGTGCATGGCGGGCCTCATGTGCCATTATTATACTCCTGTCCTGGCAGGATGCAGCTAGACAATAGACAATTGTACCTCGTGAACACTTGGATGGTTCACATGTGCGTCAGAACCTTGGGTATCTTATTGCCAGCACCAAAAGTGGTGAGGTCACGCACGCCGATGGCCGACGAAAGTCGCTCTGTAATTTTATAAGATGCCGGCATCGCTGAGCCGGGTTAGGACCTGCCCCCGCCGGAAATAGGCTAGGCATTTTGACAAGGGCAGGCTAACGAAGGCGCCTGACTTTATAATGAAAAACTGTTTAACTTGTTGTATTTACTGCACTTATATGCCGTGAAGCAAACGCGATCTTTGTGTTATCCTGATTCATTATTAGGAGCAACGGTGATGTTACGCATGCCCTCTCGAGTTGTACTTCCTTTCGGATACCGGATCTCAGTGCGTCAACTGTCAGATACCGACATGGACCGTCGGGACCCGAATGCCGATGGGATCTGGGACGACGACACAAAAACTATTTATCTTCGTAAGCGCTTGCCCATGACCAGGCGACGATACATCCTAGCCCATGAACTTGGCCATGCCTGGCTCGACTGGCAGCATCGGCACTTAGATAACGGCAAAGCCAAAACATAGCAGGCTGCTGAAAAAGTCCGCCAGCTTCGTTCTCGGCTCATCGAAATCCTCACTGTACCCCTGAGGGTACACCTCCGGTTTCGACTCGCCTCGGGCCTCGCTGGACGAACTTTTTGAGCAGCCTGCCGATGTATTTCCCCACCGCCTCAGACTTGGAAACCATTCAATCAGCGAACCCGCACTCGTTGCCCCGTTAGCTGATCTTAGCTCCGGCGAGTTTGCACACCACAGTCCACTCCGTTTCTGTCACCGGCTGGACCGAAAGACGGGAGCCTTTTTGCAACAAGACCATACCCTTGAGTTTCGGTTCCAGCCTCAGTCGGTCGAGCGAGAGACTCGTCTTGAAGGTTTGCCGATACTGAATGTCCACCATGTCCCACCGTGGAGCGGAGGGAACGCTGCCTGGGTCATAGTGGTGACTGGTCTTGTCGAACTGCGTCGCATCGGGATAAGCGGTCCGCACGACTTTCGCAACTCCTACCACAGCAGGCGGCTCAGCGTTACTGTGATAAAAAAGTATCCGGTCGCCGGTGGCCATTGCACGCATGAAGTTGCGCGCCTGATAGTTCCGCACCCCATCCCAACATGTTGTCTGTTTGGGAGACTGAGCGAGATCCTCGATCGAAAACACGCGAGGTTCCGACTTCATCAACCAAAAACGCCGCCCTTGTGCCATCACATCACCTCTTCTGCTTGGTCATTTGCACCACTCCATGTATGCTATCGGCAACGCCCCTATTCAATTGAGATTTGCCGATGGAACTGACGCCATTCTTCTTCGGTCTCTATAAGTTCGTCAAGTACGGCCTCTACCCACTCACGTGGGTGGTACTGCTCCTCGGGGTGGCTACGGTCTTAGCCCTCTTCCCATTCTCGCCGACACGCTTACGGTGGGTGCGCCAACTTCTCTTGTCTTCTCTCCTTCTCCTCGTGGCACTATCCAGCCCCTTGGTCGCCACCCCGCTGATCGGCTTGCTCGAATCCTGGTACCACCCCCCGCAGCTGGCGCCGACGGACCGTTTCGATGCCATCGTCGTGTTGGGAGGAGGCGTTGACGAAAAAGGCTCCCTTCGGCCAACCACCGAGCCCTCTTCCTATTCCAGAAATCGAACCACCTGCGGCGTGGACCTCTACCAGCAGGGCTATGCGCCCACCCTAGTCCTAACAGGAGGCGATGCTAGAATCTTCGGCACAGGCCCTCAAGAAGCGGTCCAAATGAAACGATGGGCGGTTCGCCTCGGCGTTCCCGAGTCCGCCACAAAGATCGATACCGAAGCCCGAAACACCTACGAGAACGCGACTGGAACCAAGCGTCTGATCGGATCCGCCTCGATTCTCCTTGTCAGTTCAGCCAGCCATCTGCCACGCGCTGTCCCGGTATTCACAAAACAAGGCTTCCGCGTGACGCCCGCCCCCTGCGATTATGCTTCGCAGAACCTACCGAGGGAGAGCTGGGACAACATCGACCCCTTTGATGTCTTGCCAAACGATGTCACTTTACAGCAAACGCGGGAAGCTGTATCGGAAGTGGCCGGCATCGTGATCTATTGGCTG
>JBGTMB010000252.1:0-7091 GCA_041743755.1 Nitrospiraceae bacterium
GGACAAGACCATTTGAAGGGCAAGATCTTCAGGCTCTCACACATGGGCTACATGGATCGCTTCGATATCATCATGGCTGTGGCAGCTGTTGAGATGGTGCTCAAAGGGCTTGGCCACCCCGTGAAGCTTGGAAGCGGTGTGGCGAAGGCACAAGAAATTCTGATGGCGTAGGGGTTCCGTTTCAATCGCGTTACGATAGGGCGAACACAATGGGTATGAAAATTCTGATCAGCGATAGTTTGTCAACACAGGGTGTGGAGTTGTTGGAAAAGGCTGGATTCACCGTGGTTGTGAAATCCAAGATGCCGAAAGAGGAATTATTCAAGGAGATTAAGGACGCCGATGGGCTGATCGTGCGGTCAGGAACCAAGGTGACGGAAGAACTGATCGCGGCCGCCGGGAAATTGAAAGTCATCGGGCGAGCCGGGTCAGGCCTGGACAATGTCGATACGCCGGCAGCGACCCGTCGCGGGATCGTCGTGATGAACACGCCGGGCGGCAATACCGTGACGACTGCCGAGCATACGATGTCGATGATCTGCGCCATGAGCCGGCGTATTCCCCAAGCCACCGCGTCTGTGAAGGCTGGTAAGTGGGAAAAAGACAAGTTCATGGGAGTCGAGCTCTATAATAAGGTACTTGGCATTGTCGGTGCGGGACAAATCGGCAGCCATCTCACGAAACTCGCGCAGGGAATCGGCATGAGTGTGGTGGCCTACGATCCCTATCTGGCTGAAGAGCGGGCCCAGAAGATGGGCATCACCATGATGCCGCTGGATGAACTGTTCACGCATGCCGACATCATCTCTGTTCATACCCCGTTGACGCCTGAGACCAAGGGCCTCATCAATGCCCAAGTGATCTCGACGATGAAGCCGGGGGTCATGATTGTGAATTGTGCCCGCGGCGGAATTATTCATGAGGGAGATTTGTTTGACGCATTGAAAGCAAAGCGTGTGGCGGCGGCCGCCTTCGATGTATTTGAAGAAGAGCCGGTGAAGGCGGATCATCCGTTGTTGACGCTGGATAACTTTATCTGTACGCCGCACATCGGAGCTCAGACGACCGAGGCGCAAGAGAATGTCGCGGTTGGGATTGCAGAACAGATCGTCGATTATTTCACCAAAGGCATTGCCCGAGGGGCGGTCAATGTTCCATCGGTCTCTCCGGAGTTACTCCCACGTCTCCAACCCTACCTGTCGTTAGCCGAGCAGCTTGGGAAGTTGCAAACGCAGCTATGCGAAGGCGGGCTTGAGCGTGTGACCGTTGAATATAGTGGAGAGGTGGCTAGTCTGTCGGTCGCACCGCTCACGATTGCGGTGTTGAAGGGACTGTTGAGCCCAGTGATGGAAGCACCGGTAAATTACGTGAACGCGCCGATTGTCGCGAAGGAACGTGGAATCGAAGTGAAGGAAATAAAGAGTTCCGATGCAGGCGATTTCACGAGCTTGATTCGCGTGCGAGTGGAGGCTGGAAAGAAGTCGTACCAGGTGGCCGGTACGCTTTTTCATAAGAAGGATCCTCGCGTGGTGGAGATCGATCAGTTCAATGTTGAGGTGGTGCCGGAGGGACACATGCTTCTGATCCACAACATCGATCGCCCAGGGGTGATCGGGATGGTGGGGAAGGTACTCGGCGATAACCAGATCAATATCGTTCGGATGCAATGTGCGCTCGAAAAACGTGGCGGGAACGCGCTGCTCATTATTGGCTCCGATGCAGTGTTCCCGAATATAGCTCTTGAGACGATCAAGTCCAGTAAAGAGATTCTCTCAGTCAAAGTCGCGGCTCTGTCTTAATCCCGCGCCCTACCCATCAGGTTGCCATGGTTTCCGCTCCTCTGAAGCCCCATTCTTCGGGTCAGGTCCCGTCGTCCCGTGAGCGTTCACTGGTTCCCGTGGGCATGGCGACGATTCTTCCTCACGCGGCGAAGCAGGTCCGTCGCTTTGAAGAACTGCTGCTCGGTCAAATCAACCAGTGGGGCTACGACGAGATCATTCTTCCCACGTTCGAGTATCTCGACGTCTTGGCGCCAGGGCTTGAGCCGGAGCTGATCGAGCATTGCTATCAATTCGTCGATCGTACGACGGGGCGGACACTCCTCCTTCGCCCGGATGCCACGGCGCAGATTGCCAGGACGGTTGCCATGGGGCTGACGGGCGTGACATTACCGCGGCGCCTTTCCTATCGAACATCCGTATTTCGCTATGAACAGGAACATGCCGGGCGTGGCCGAGAAATATTTCAGGTCGGAGCCGAGCTGATCGGCCTTAATGATGTTGCGAGCGACAGCGAGGTCATCGATTTGATGATCGAGTGCCTCCATACGATCGGGCTTCAGTCCTTCAAGGTGGCTCTTGGACATGTGGGGTTCATTAAGGGACTGCTGTTGCGATCAGGACTGTCTGTGCAGGGGCAGAAGTTGGCTGAACAAGCGGCCGCGCGAAAGGATCTGCCAAGACTTGAGGAGATCCTCGCGAGTGAGCCTATTTCAAAGACAGCGGCCCGTGCCATACGGGAAGCGCCTGAGTTGTACGGTCAAGAGGAAGTGCTGGCACGCGGGCGAGTGCTCGCGGCCGGCAATCCGGCATTGGCGGCTCCTCTCGATCGGCTTGCCCAGGTCTATCACGCGCTGTGTGCAGCGGGTCATCGAGAGTCGCTGATTCTGGACCTGGGGGAATTCCGCGGGTTCGACTATTATGATGGTGTCGTGTTTGACGTATTTGCTAGAGGATTGGGGGCGGAGTTAGGCGGCGGCGGACGGTATGATCACTTGATCGGTCGATTCGGCAGGCCGTTGCCCTCAACCGGTTTTGCGTTGGACGTCGATCGACTTTTTCGCACGATCGAGTTTCCCGAGGAGGGATCGGCCTCAGCGCGGGTGGATTATCTTGTCGCCGCGCCAAGCCGGGCTACTCGTCGATTGATGGCGGTTGCAGCCCAGTTGCGTAGAATTCGCGTTCGAGTTGTGCAACAGACGATGAAGGGGAGTGACGCGGCGCTTGTCTCTGCTGCCGTGAAGGCTGGGTTGGCTCAGCAGGCAGCAACAGTAGTGGTGGTCGGTGCGCCGGGCGTGGGTCCTGATGAGGTGCTGGTGGTTGAGCCCTTCGCGACCCAGCGGCAGGGCCGACGAACCGGCAATCTTGGTCGTCTCTCGAAGAAGATGGAGCTTGCCGAACTGGTGTCATCAGCTCGCCGGCAGGTTAAGGAGCGGTCATGAAATCGTTGTCAGCAGCCGATCTGTCTCAGCCTAAGCTGCCTCCTCAGAATCTGGAGGCCGAGCAATCTGTGCTCGGCGCGGTTCTCCTTGATAATAGTGCGATGGCCAAGGCGATGGAATTGCTGGTCGAAGAGAATTTTTATCGTACGTCAAATCGGAAGATCTATCGTGCGATGCTGGAGTTGTCGGACGTGGGAGAAGTCATCGATCAGATTACGCTGACGGAACGGTTGAAGGCGCAGGGAGAAATAGAAGCCGTCGGTGGTGCAGCGTATTTGGCGGAACTTGTACAGAGCGTCGCCAGCTCCGCCAATATCCGCTACCACTGCAAGATCGTGCGCGACAAGGCGTTGCTGAGAGAGCTGATCCATACTTCCACAGAAGTTCTCACGCGCGGGTACGAAGGCACTTCTTCAGTCGATGACCTGCTCGATTTTGCGGAACGGTCGGTGTTTAGCATCGTCCAGGGGAAACTGGACCGGTCGTTCACTCCCATCAATTCCATCATTAAGGAAAGTCTCGACCTTGTCGACAAACTGTCGAAGCGAAAAGAACATATCACCGGTGTTCCCACAGGCTTTTACGATCTCGACGACATTACGGCGGGACTCCAACCCTCGGATCTCGTGGTGATCGCGGGGCGGCCAAGCATGGGAAAGACCAGCCTGGCGCTGGGGATGGCAGCCTATGCCTCCATCCACGCGGGCACCGTGGTCGGAATTTTCAGTCTTGAAATGTCAAAGCCGCAGATCGTCCTTCGCATGTTGAGTTCGGAAGCGCGGGTCGATTCGCATGGTCTACGAACCGGTAAGCTTCAGAAAGAGGACTGGTGGCGTCTTGCGGAAGCGGCTGGCCGGCTGGAGCAAGCGCCGATCTTTATCGACGACACCGGTGGTATCACGGTGCAGCAGATGCGGGGTAAAGCACGCCGGTTGAAAGCCGAACGGGGGCTGGATCTCTTGATCGTCGACTACCTTCAGCTGATGCAGGGGCGAAGCGACTCGGAGTCCCGCCAGCAGGAAATCTCTGATATCTCTCGCTCGCTCAAGGCGTTGGCAAAAGAACTCAACGTGCCGGTCATCGCGCTGTCGCAGCTCAGCCGCGCAGTGGAAGCGCGGAAGCCGCCGATTCCCATGCTGGCGGATCTTCGCGAAAGTGGCGCGATCGAGCAGGATGCCGACGTCGTCATGTTCATTTACCGTGAGGACGTGTATAACCAGGATTCGGAACGGAAGGGCATTGCCGATATTCTCGTGCTCAAACATCGCAACGGCCCGATCGGGAGAAAGGAGCTCTTTTTCCACGACCGCTTTGCGAAGTTCGAGAGCCTCGACAACCGAGAAGTCGTTTGACCCAGTGCCGCCCCACTCGTATAATCTTTCTCACTACCACAACCGGATCTGAGTTTGCCAAGAGGAACGTGTAATTGTTCACGACACGAGTCATTCTGAGCCGAACGGCGAGCAGTCGAGTCTCTGCATTGATCTCCAGCGTCATGTGCTGGTTACTTTCCCTGATGGTGGTGGCCTGCGCGAGTGCGCCTCAGACATCTGAAAAGATACCTGCCTCTGCCGATACGCCGAAGTCGGCATCCCCGATTCATTCCCCCAATGCGACTGCGGCCTATCATTTTATGCTGGGGTACCAAGCTGAGCTTGCACAGGACATGGATCGCGCGATTCAAGAATATCAAGCCGCACTGAAGGCGGATCCGGCGTCTCAGTCTGTGAAGGCCAGGCTGGCCAGTCTTTATTTTTCTCTGGGCGATATGCCGAATGCTGTCAACTATGCGGACCAAGCGGCGGTGGGTCTGAGCCAAGATGGTCAGCTGCTCACACAGATGGCAGGGATCCTTGCCAGCGCGGGGCAAGGGGAACGTGCAGTGAAATTGTTGGATCGCGCGATCGAGATTGATCAGACATCCGGCGATCCCTATTTTACGAAGGGACTGTTGCTGCTGAGTCTGAAGCGGCAGCCCGAAGCAGAGCAAGCCATCCGAGCCGGGTTGGCGCGGGCGCCCGAGTCCGCCGTCGGGTATTATCACCTGGGGCGCATTCTGCTCGATGCCGAGAAAGGGGAGGAGGCCGCAGCGAGTTTGGAGCGGGCGATTGCGGTGAATGCCTCGTTTGAACCTGCCTACCTCGCGCTGGCTTCGGTGTATGAATCGCGGAAGGCTCCAGATCGAGCGGTTGCCGTGCTGCGAAAATATCTCCAGACGGTGAACTCTCGGAGCCGGGATATCCGGCATCAGCTGGTTCGGCTCTATGTTGCGACCAAAGATTATCAGGGAGCCAGGAAAGAGTTGACTGATTTGCTGGCGGAGGACCCTTCGGACACTGATGCTCAGCTTCGACTGGCGCTTCTGTATGGAGAAGAAAAGGAATATCCCAAGGCGATCGACCAACTCATCCAGATTCTGAAGGCACGCCCGACAGAACTCAAAATCAGAGATTATCTAGGGTATCTCTACGAGGAGTCCAAAGATACGAAGAAGGCCATCGAGACGTATACGTTTAACATCCAACTCGAGCCGTCATATTTCGAGGGGCATTTGCATCTCGGCCTGTTGTTCTATCGATTGAAGCAGTTCCCCGATGCCGTGACGCACTTGACGAAGGCCATCACGATTAACCCCAAGGCCCCTGAAGCCCACATTGTTCTGGGGTTGACGTATTTCCAGAAGGATCAGTTCGACGATGCGGCAAAGGTGTTGGAGGACGGGATCGGCCACAACCCAAAGAATGCCGATTTGCACTTCAATCTCGGCACGGTCTACGACAAGCTCAATCGATTCGATGACGTCGTACGCGTGATGGAGACGGCCATCACGCTGGACCCCCATCACGCCGATGCACTCAATTATCTGGGGTATAGCTACGCCGAGCGGGGCGTCAAGATCGACCAGGCCTTATCTTTGACCAAGCGGGCTGTCGCACTCAAACCGAGCAATGGGTATTATATCGATAGTCTCGCCTGGGCCTTGTTTAAATCCGGAATGCTCACTGAAGCGTTAACGGAAATAAAGCGTGCTGTGGCGCTTACCGAAAATGATCCGGTGCTCCATGAGCACCTCGGTGATATTTATGCCACGCAACGAAACCTCTCAGAAGCCCGTGAGTCCTGGCTTCGTGCCCTGGAGCTTGACCCATCCAATAGTAAGTTGATGGACCGATTCCGTGAAATGGGGATGGGAGACCCGGCCCAAGAGGAACGTATTCAACAGGCCAAACGGCGTGTGCCTGAGAAAGCGCAGGCGCACTAGCGTATTCCGTCGCACCTCGCAGAGTCCTGATCTTGCCTTGCTATCCACTGCTCCAGTCGTGATCTCAATTACGACCATCTCCTCGAATCCTCTTCTCGACATCTGACGGGCTGTTCGTCTCATTCTACTCATGCCAAACTGTTGTCTGTACTGGCCATTTCTCTCTTGAAGATGGTGCTCTCCACGAACCGACCTCCTCTGTGGAGAGCAAATGGAAGGCACCAAGACCTGCACTGTGGATGACAAATATTGGCAGATCAGAGCAAAACGGTGAAAGGTGAGCCCAAGCATGGCTGTGAGTATCGCAGGCCTCAGACTCATAACTATCCGATATTGCGTGCGCTCCAGCCGTTCATGGCTTGGTAATGTGCCAGGCATCGAACCTGCTAACGGGGTAGGTAACAGCAATCGGACGCGAGTTCCGATGAGAGAAAGAAACAAGAGTGTAAAGGGCCGTCAGTGAACCATCAACAAGGAGGCAGTACGATGTTTAAGAGAGTGAAGGGGCAAAAGGGTTTCACCTTGATTGAGTTGATGATCGTGGTGGCGATCATCGGGATCTTGGCGGCGATCGCTATTCCGAACTTCCTGCGATATCAGGCGAAGTCC
>JBGTMB010000253.1:0-4666 GCA_041743755.1 Nitrospiraceae bacterium
TCGATGCGGAGACGAGGATCTACAGGGCATCCATCAGGGCACAGAGGTCTCATGGTCAAGGAGATGGCAGGCTGATGGCACGCGCGAGGACCAGGTCGTTCGACCCGTTAAAGTTCCTTGCAAAAGTCGGCAATGGGAAAACGAGTCTTCGGTACCTCAATAAGCAGGTCGTCTTTTCGCAAGGGGACGCGGCGGATGCCGTGTTCTACATCCTGGAGGGCAAGGTTACGCTCACCGTGGTCTCCCAGCATGGGAAAGCAGCCATCGTGGCGACTCCGGAGCGCGGAAACTTTTTCGGGGAACCCTGCCTCGCCGGGCAGTCGGATCGCCTGGGGACGGCGACCGCGCTGGAAACCTCCACAATCGTGCGCATTGAAAGAACCGCCATGGTCCGCGTGCTCCACGACGAACCCACTTTCTCAGCGCTGTTCATGTCCTATCTGCTTTCTCGCAACATTCGAACCCAAGCGGACTTGGTTGATCAGCTCTTCAACTCGGCCGAGAAACGACTGGCGCGGACGCTGCTCTTGATGGCGCATTTCGGGAATGAAGACACACCGGAGCCGATCATTGCGAAGATCAGCCAGGAAACGCTGGCCGACATGATCGGCACCACGCGGGGACGAGTCAGTTTCTTCATGAATAAGTTCCGTAAACCAGACTACATCTCCATCAACGGCGGGTTGCGCATCCACTGTTCCCTTCTCACGATCCTCCTGCACGACTAATTTCCCTTATTATCTGCGATGTTCACATACGGAAGAGTCACGCTGTCCGTCTTGTCAGTTTTTTCAAAACTGAGCAAGAGTGAACAGATAACCATTTGCCATGTTGAGTAACATTGATGAATTTTCCCGTATCAGGCCTCACAGCCGTTGTCCCACATGAGCGGCAAACACCCTGCACGAGGCCGCGGCGTTCAGTTATTTTATATCGCGTCCAGAGAGAAGGAGATAGCCATGGCAAAGACGTTCTTTGGCTTCAAGCAGTTCCGCCTATTCTCGGAGATGACCCAGGCGACTCTGGACAAGCTTACTCACATGACCCGAATGTCGAAGGTCAAGAAACATGAGTCGGTGTGCCAAATGGGCCAGCAGGCCTCCTCCGTGTATTTTCTCATGGAAGGATGGGTTAAGGTCCTTCGTGCCGACGCCGGGGGGAGACAAATCACCCTCGATATCTTGGGGCCGGGAGAAGTCTTCGGCGAGGAGTGCGTTCTCGGAGAGGATACATATAGCTCCACAATCGTGACCGCACAAGATTCGCTGATCGGTACGATCACGCCGGTGAACTTTACCTATTACCTGAGCAGCTACCCGCATCTCGCGCTTGGATTTGCCATGCTGCTTACAGCTCGGCTTCGGAAGACTCAACAGCTTGTTGCGGACCTCACCGGACTCAACGTGCCGGGCCGGCTCGCACGCCTCCTGCTCACATACGGCGCAACGCCTGAAGGCATTGATCGCTTTTCCGGTTCTACAAGACTCACTCATCAGCAAATGGCGAATCATATCGGCTGCAGCCGAGAAACGGTGAGCACCGTCCTCGGACAGTTCAGGGCCAAGGGCCTCGTTCACTTCCATCATCACAAGATTGCCAGCATAAATACGCCAGAACTGTTTCGACTGTTCGAGGCACTGCCCAATTCGTATGGTGCGCCCGACATGGCGCCGGTCGGTCGCCCATGTACAGGCAGGCTTCCTACGAGCGTATCGGCTCGTGCGCATCGCGTGTCGCTTCAGATCCGTTCGAGCTTGCCTACACGATCGAGCATCTCACCCGCCATCGTGACCACAGCTGCATCGGCCTGAATCCCCAGCCCATCGACCCAGCGGTTCATGAAACTGAAAAAGGCGCAGACCAGCGCCGCATGAGTCACCGCGGTCTCGTCCCACCCCGCCTCATACAGGGCCGTGACGTCGGCCTGATCGACATGATCCGTTAGCAGGGTCAGTTTACGCACATAGCGGAAGACCGGCTTGAGACGCTCAGTGACGTCCGCATCCGCAAGGTCCAAGGCGAGCTGTTGGATCAGCTGATGGTCATAGCCATACTTGACTGCAACCGCGGTGTGCGAGGCTTCGCAGAAAGCGCAGTGATTGAGCCTGGACACGAAGGCCGCCAGCAGTTCGCGCTCCCCCTCGGTGAAGGGCGAGGGACCTCGCATCAGCTGCTGGGCGAACACATGCAGCGGCCTCGCCAATTCGGGATACGCGCGAAACACATGGATCAATGAGGCGTCGGGCATCGAACGGAGAAAGCTCATGGTTCAGTTCCTTTCAAGAGCAACCCTGACGACGTAACCGGAAAACAGTGAAGGTTCAACATCACGAAAACCATGCAGACTATCCACCGTTCACGCCCTTTCCTGGATGCCGTTCGAGCACCCGCTGTTCTGCCTCCGCCCAGTGTTTGAGATCATGGCCATGCTCATAGCCGCACTGACAAAAGAGCGTGTAGGCCAGTTGTTCGATTTCACTGCGTAGCTGCTCGTTGTCCTGCCTCTCCAACGCTGTCTTGTTGACGTTCAGCTTCTGTTGGTGTTTGGGCGTCATCTCTTTCTCCTTTGTGGAATCACTCCATCGTTGCGTACCGGCTCGATAAAGCGATGAGGTTCAAAGACCAGCGCTCACTGGCAGTGTGGTTTTTCAGGCCCACGTGCGGGAAGTAGAGATCGTGAATCCGATACTCGCGATCGAATGCCACCAGCAGCGACCCGTTTCGTGGCGGAATATCCATCGGCATACGATCCTCTACAACTACACCCTATCAATACGCCTTCGTTCTCTCTGTGATCTAGCTGACACTTTAGAAGTTGTTTGTCGAATATCGCAGACGGCCTCTTCAGCGTTCCCCTTCGCGCAACGTGAGCAGAGTAGCGGCTTCGTGTGCACAGAGTGGGGAGATCCGATAGAAGCCTGAAGATACGTGAAACGGGCATGGAGAGAGGCGATGATGTCTGAGCCCAGCAGTCATCCCGACACGTGCCGCCGCATGGCAACCTTCGAGGCTCACCCGGTGCGAGAACGGACGAGAAGAACCAGCGCGACGCCTCCGAGGATCGCTGTTGCGGCTATGACCTGGCGCATCGTAAGTGGTTCGCTCAGGAACGCAATCCCCCCGAGCGCCGCGAGAACCGGTACAGTCAGTTGCACCGTGGCGGCGTGGGTGGCCGTCAGCCCGCGGAGCGCGGTGTACCAGATCGCATAGCCCACGCCGGAAGCGAGCGCGCCTGACAGCACGCCGTAGAAAACGCCAACCCCATCCATCCGCATCCATGACCACGTCGCCACGCTCGACAGCCCCGTCAGCGGAAGCGTCCGCAGAAAGTTTCCCGCCGTCGCGCGAGCCGGCTCGTCGAGACGCCGGCCCTGTAGCGAATAGATGCCCCATGCCACACCAGCCGCGAGCATCAGAACCGACCCGCCGAGGGGTGGAGACGAGAGCCCTGGCAGCATCAGGGCAACAAGGCCGCCGAGCGCCACCGTAAACCCTCCCCATTGTCCTTTGCTCATGCGTTCGCCGGACCACAGTCCTGCACCGATCATCGTCGCTTGCACGGCGCCAAAGAGCAGCAACGCCCCGGCCCCGGTCGGCAACGTCACGTAGGCAAACGAGAATGCCGCGGCATAGACGAAGAGGGCACCAGCCGATGACCAGGATCCTCCGAGTTTCGAGCGTCCGCGGTGAATCCGAACGATCAGCCAGAGCGCGACGGCGCCTGAGAGGAGGCGGATACTGGAAAAGCTCGCAGGATCGATGTCCGTGCTGGTCAGAGCCAATCTGCAGAGCACCGAATTGGCTGCAAAGGCGACCATCGCAAGGAGTGTAAGGAGTATCGTATAAAGCAGCGACGGAGACACTGATGATCCTTTACCCGCACAAGGCACTGTTGGGTTGCAAGGTCGATCGTCCCCCAACCGGCGAACGGGTGGCGGACCGCGGCGACAGCCTTAATTCAACGGTCCGCCGCAGGAGTCGCATCGTGGGGTGACGTCTAAGGCGGGAACCGTCGGCTGAGTGGACGGGACATGGACGTGAGCCGCCACCGGCATGTCGCCGCGCAGAAGACGAACCCAACGTGCGGTGGGGTAGCGGAGCACCAGCTTCGGGATGAGCAGCATCATGGCCACCATAGCCAGGCCCGACAGGATCATCAGCCACGCGCCCGAGGCGACTTGACTGCCCGCATAGGTCAGCGCGAAGGTCGGCGGAATCATCCCCACAAACGTGACCAGGGCGAATGTCCGGAGGGACATGTTCGTCAGGCCGGCACCATAGCTCACAAGGTCAAAGGAAAAGACCGGGAGAAGCCGCGCCAGAAAGACGAAGATCGCCAGATGGCGGTCCGAACATCGTTCACAGAAAGTGACATTGGTGTGCAGAATTTTAGTGAGGACCTCATGTCCCAACGCTCGGCCGATGAGAAAGCTCGCGATCGCGCCGATTTCTGCACCGATGACGGAATAGGTTGTTCCCAGTATCTTTCCGAAAGTAGCGCCAGCGGCGATGACCAACGGCAGGTCCGGGAGCGGGCTGATGACGATGGAGATTGCCATCAGCACCATGAACACCAGAGGAGCAAACGGTCCAGCCTGGTGAAGCCAGCCGACAATCCGTTCTGGATGCAGGAGTTCTCCGACGTTCAGCGATTGCGTCAAGAAAT
>JBGTMB010000254.1:0-9158 GCA_041743755.1 Nitrospiraceae bacterium
TGGTTTGTTCTGGTCTCGCCTCCTTCGATCATATTCCGTGCCCCCTTCACGCCGAGTTGAGTCGCCTCCATACGGGATCGGCACGGGAACCGCTCACAGTGCCGACGTCGATGTCATTGCCGGGCACCGAGGAATCGTACAGGTATGGGTGCGCGAGTTGTCAGCTCGATATGCAATCGTAAAATTCTCGAATTCGTTCTTCAAATACTTGTCGACCACTTCAACATTGCCCTCGATCCATGCCGCGTCACTTATGGCTGTCATCACCGCGTCTCCCTTCGTCACGTAGTTCGTGCCGTTCCCATGCATGGTCCTGTCTTCCCAATCGCCAGAGCAGAGTGGCAGGACGTGATGTGCCCCCATCAAAGCAAACTCGCCTATCCGCTGATCAATTTCTGGCAAGAGCCTAGAGGACCTCACTCCTGTGTTCGCTAATAGATGATGGGTGGGCGTTTCTCATTAATCACCAGCATCAATCGTTGTCGTTGCAGGGGGCGCTCGGGATCTCGCGTGTAGTGGGAGAAGTCTTCTGTCACCTCCACCTGGCTAAGCAGGACGGAGATTTTCTGTTTCAAATGGGGTACGCGCGTTTCGATCGAGAGGTCGACCGATTGATCCGTGCAGCCCGTCACGATGGTGTTCAGGTCCGGCGCATCGAGAAAATGCACCGTGACCCGCTCTTCCGGATTAATCCATGGACGGATCCGATTCTGCTTGTCCTCATTCGTCATGTGCACGTCCTCCTTCACGCTGGAAAAGAAAGATCCAAACCGGTGACCCATCTCAGGAAGATGGATTCGCGCTTACCCCCCGTTCCGTACGTCGGTGTCCCTGCCTATGCCGCCACCTTGGGAGTGCATGGCGTTGACCCAAAACAGCGGAGGCGGGGCCTGGCCGAACTCCGACCGGCTTGGGGCATTCCGTCCCTGCCTTACAATTCCCCAGGCACCATGCTCATACATCAGGTAATGGACATCCCCCGCCCAGCTGGACAGGTTCACTCGTTGATCGGTCCGGTCCGATGTCGCCCACAGGGCTCCGGTACAGGTGATCTGAGCCGTTCGAGATTTCCCTGGTTTGACGATAATGCGAGAGAACGAATGCAGGGTCGTGACTCGATCGTATTGTTCGAGAAGTCCCTTCCAGGTCTTCCGCATGTCCGCTTTCGTCAAATCCTGATAGCGATAGTGCTCAGAGTAGACCATCATCAGGGCGTCCAGGTCCTTTTCCCCATTGGCCTCCTCCGCGCGATTGAAGGCCTCCACGATGTGGTCCACCGTCTCCGCGTCCGCTTGAATGTCCACCCCTGTATCGATCCTGAGTGCGCCCGAAGCTGGAGCGCCTGTTCAGAGGACACTGAAGGAGACTCCCATGAGCATGAGCACAATGAGCATTCGTCCAGTCATGAGTGTCACACTCCCTATTGCCACATCCGTTGGGCCACCATCAGTCCATTCTCATGAGTATTGTTGCCTCCGGACAGCCTGGATCTCGGTCCGCTACCATTCGCGGCGTGGCGTCTTGTGGGTTACGGACGGATAAGCCGTTGCCGGTCCTTCGACCACGTCGCCATGGTTTCCACCAGCGCGCGTTCGTCCCCGAAGGTCGCGTCGATCGATAATGATGTTGGCCTTATTCAGGAGAAACATGGCCGGCACGCCTACAGGAAGATGCAGCACCTTCCGCCGTGCGACCACCGCGACTTCATAGGGTTCGGGCTTGCCGAGCATTGGACGGATGATGACCCATTCCTGGTCGCCCACTACTGGTTGGATGAGGTGCCCTTTGAGGACCCGGTCCCAGCCGGGTTGATCCGCCAGGTGAAAATCGAGGAAGAGGTTCTCGTCCGACACGACAATCGTGAGTTTGTCGCCCGGCTTGAGAGGGGCCATTCCCTTTTCAGCCGCGGCTTGGGCCGATAGATACACGGGCATCAGCTCCCCGATATTGACCTGGATTTGTCCGGATTTTACGTCTTGCACCGTTCCGGGCACCAACCGGTCATTCGGCAGTAGAACCAAGTGCTCATCGGCCAGTGTCGTTCCGGAGTATACGACTTCCGGTTGGAGGAGGCTGTGGCCGGTACCGAATGCAAGAAGGATCAGGATGACATAGGTAATCCGAACGACGGTCGCGCATGGCGAGCAGGCTCTTGCTGTGGCGCTGCGGTGATCGACATGAACGGACTGTGAGTGCCTTGCGTCCAGATCATGTGTTTTCTGCGACTTCATAATGGTCCGCTCCTTTCATCGACACGTATGTACAGGCAGTCGCCGTCACACCTCGGCATGGTGTGGGGCCTCTGCCATAGTGGGGAAGGTAATCCCATACTGGCCGCGCCCCTTGGGAAACATCGTGAGCACTCCCTCTCGACTCAAGCGATCGATGACGATGAACACCTGATTCCAGGTGCGGTCCGGGCATTGCAGTACGATTTCATCTAGCGACGTGCCAGGCGATCGCACGATGATTTTCCAAGACTCGGTAGTTGGTTTCCTGTTGGGTTGGCATCACGTCCCTCCTTGGTAAAATCCGGTCCTTCGCCGATCCTCCTCAGGAGGGACATTCTGTCGATGACTTCAGCGACTCGTCGCCTTGAACACCCCCCACCAATCCCTTTATGCTGGTATCCGGGAGAGGCCGTCACGACCACCTCTCCCGCATACAAACCGCACAGGACTACTTGGGTGCCTGCTTCTTCTCAGCCACTGAGGGCGCCATCTTGGTGTTCGACGCTTGGTTGGAAGGCAGGAGCCCGGCCCCTTCTTGCCGTAGCAATTTAGCGTTCGCAGGGTCCTCGAGGTCTTGTACCCTGTTCGCATTTCCGGACTCTGCCGCATCCAGAAGGGATTGGGTCGCGGTCAAATTCTGCTGCCCGGTGTCATAAGCGAACTGCCCCTGCGAGGGATAGCCCGGATGGTTCGGCAGCATGGCCGGGTTTGCAAAGGCCAGTCCAGTCATGCCCACCGACATGAGTCCTATGATTCCGATTGTCATGAGTTTCATGAGGCACCTCCTTGATGTCGAACCCACTCTCCGCACCTCGGCACAAGATGATCCCAATCCGTGATCGAGAGGTCGGCTCCGCGAGGGGACGCGACCACCGCCGCCGATGTCGTTCAACCGGGCCCATCGACCTGGGTGACAAGCCGGCCACGCGGTGCGCTTACTTCGAATTGCCACCCTGTTCACTCCTGGGCCGATTGGCCGCTTACTGCTTATCCATCGGCTGCTGATTGATCAATTCCTGACCTTGTTCGGCTTTGTCTGACCTCTGTTGCCGAAACATCTCGCGGTCTGTCTTCGATCCATCTCTCGCACCGGAAGTCTCACGATGCTTGCTCTTCATGCTTTTCTTTGATGTGGGCTTGCTCTTCTCATTGAGGTCTTCTGCGGCGAGAGCCGCTCCACCCCCCTTTTCGGCGTTGTGTTCCAGTTCTTGTCCGGTGACGGGGTCGGATTTCTCCTTTACCATTCCTCCCGTTAACGCGTCACCTCGTGTCCCAGGACCAGTGCCTCCCGAACCAAAGGGTACACCGCTTGGATTGCTCCGCTGAATCTCCGCAGGCACATTGTCTTTGGGATTCGCCGAAGTCCCAGGCTGTACTCCGAGGATCTCCGCCACGGCTCCCGTGGCCAGGAACACACTCACACAGGCGACCCCGCTCAATACGTGTATCGTGTTCATTACAAACCTCCTTATGAAGTGCATACAACATTGCCGATTCCGATTTGCCCTACCCCGGAGCGAGAGTGTCTCTCGTTGAGCTTCTCCCGTCGTGCCCAAGCCGATCCAGGCTCGCAGGAGGTCGTGTCACGGAGTAGGCCACCCTTCCCTTTTGCTTCACGGGAAAATTCAGCAAACGCTCTCCTCCATCATCTTCATCGCGTCCTCGATCGTGGATTCGGACGTGACGGCCATTGGCTCATGGACCATGACGTCTTCTGCGGTCAGAGTCGAACGATCCTTGTCGGCTTCCAACGCGCGGAGCACATCGAATTCGCTGAGAATCCAATGAACTCCTTTCGATCATCTACCACCGGCGCCCCGGACATATGGGTGGTCAGTCATTCGAGCGCCACGACCATCCCATTTTGGCCGACGTGGAGGATCAGGGTATTGGTCCCCCTGATTTGCCCACTGTTCGAATCCCTCCGGCTGGAACCCCTGGTGGTACGAACTTTGTGGCCGTATTCGCTTCCTTCAACATCTCACGCTCCTTTCAGTGCATCATGTCTGATGGTGGGTGGATAACGCTCCTTATATGATTCGTATACCTCCGTTAACATAAATGCGTCAGTGCCCACTGCACGTCCTCCTCAGCCGAACGATGTCCTGCTGGGGAGTGCCATTTAAACATCAATAGTCCTTGTCGGCTGAGCAATAGTGCTCACATGTTGTGTAGGAACTGACCGTTGTCCCCTGTCAGAATTGTCTGACCGAGCAGGGGGAGCGCGCCGAAGGAAGTCCTGGCGTAGTGTGGCAGCGGGCACACCTATCTGCAGCGTCTCGCGGCGGGAGAGAGAGAGTCACATGGCGCCGTGCGGCGCGCCTGCTAGGCACCTGCACGCGCCTCTTCAGCCACCGGCGTGTGCGTCTCGATCGAGTGCGGTCGTGTCGTTTGAAGAATGCGTCGTGCGTGAGCAGACTCGTCCACCGTACCGTGGGCCTGCAGGAGGAACTAATCGGCTTTGAGCGACGTTTCGTAATTGAGGACGCTATCTTTGGGAATTCCCACGCTAAAGAGCGCGTCCCCGATCGCCGTCAGCCCTCCTGTAATCACGGCCCCTTCCAGCGCACCGACGATCCACCCGACGAGAGGCCCCGCAACCAAGACCGGTCCGATGCCCGGGATGGCAAAGAACGCCGCGCCAATGAACCACCCCAGATCCTACCCCAGAGTGCGCCTTGCTTGCCCCAGTACTTCATGCGGTCGCCGGTGTTGTAATACCCCACCACGTGTTCCTCCGTGTGGTCATCCTTACCGACGATCGAGAGGTTCGCAATGTCGAAGGTCGCGCACTTCAGCTCATGAATCGCCGCCTCGGCCGACGTGTGGTCCTTGCACGTCAGCGTCGTGCCCGTTCCCATCCTCTGAGTCCCTTACTTCTTTGGGCACAATTTTAGAAAATTATACAAGGCCAGCGGGTAGAACGCCGTCGCGGCTTTCATCGCTTCGTACTTGGCCAACGCCTTGCTGCACTCTCCTGGGGCATTGCCGACAGCCGCCAAGCACACCCGCGCTTCACAGGAGAGGCGCGTATCGCCTGTCGAGACTTGCGCCGGTTCTGTCGCGTCAGTTAATTGTAAAAATAATATAGAGGATGGACGAGCGTATACGTCGCTCACCGAAACTGGGCGGATTTATCCTGCCAACGCATAGAATTGTTCGGCAAAAGACATCTGGGTGCCATCCTCGATCATGAGTTGGCCTTCGCGGATCATGTGCATGAGTTCGATGCCAGCCAGGACATTTCGGGCTGATCGAAAGGATTGAAAGCTGAGCATCGGTTTGGTGACACGTTTGATCGCACGATGGTCCTTCTCGACGATGTTGTTGAGAGATTTGACCTGACGAACCACGATCGGAATATTCTTGCTGGCATTGATCTCAACAATCGCCGCTTTGTTGGCACCGCTTTTATCCATGGTGACTTTTTCAGGAACATCGCTATCTCGTAGGGCCTTGCCGAAAAAGCGCTTGGCGGCAGCCTTATCGTGCTTTGCCGTCAAGAGAAAGTCGACCGTTTTACCTTCCTTGTCAACAGCACGATAGAGATATTTTCAGACGCCTTTCACCTTGAAGTACGTCTCGTCCATTCGCCAGTTTCCCCCAACCGGGCGCTTGTGCCTGCGGAACACCTTTTCAAGAAACGGCAGATATCGGATCGCATCCTTCTGATATCCAGCATGTGGAGTCACCCTCTTTGCAAAGGGAGCAGTCTACTCGATTGCATTGATGAATACACTTAATGCGACAGAACCCAGGGAACAGGGTTCAGGGTGGTAAAGGCAGATCGAACGGAATGTCGGATATTTAGGCCGAGATGCCGGGTTCCTTGAGTTAAGGTATGAATTTGAGAACTAGACGGACAGGCGTGCGTAGGTCATTGCGCGATCAGTTCTTGCCGCATGCAATTTTCCACACAGTTTGTCCCAAACTGCCTGGCAGAACTGGTAGCCACTCACCTACTTGCGTGGTAGTGCGAACCATCGTTCCACTTCCCATATTGCCCGAGAATTCCTTGAGCGCCAGCACATGGCTGCGCTCTTCTGCACAGTCGAATTCCCATTCCTCCTCGGCAGTCAAAAACCTAATGCCCCCCACAGATTGTACAGTCTTATAATCGTAGAATTGCCACATCTTCACCAGATTCCTGTTGCGGAGTATGGTGGCAGGATCCACGTATACAGTCTTTCCTCCTTCGTCGCTGTCACGAACCTTTATCCACTCAGCATATGCCGGACTACTACTCAGAAAGAAAAGGACAATCAGGAGCAGTCGTTTCATTAGGTTGTCTCTGTACCATCTCGTCATGTCTGCTGATGGAACCGGGGCACTCATTGGTTCATATCTTCCTTGGAAGCTTAATATGGTTTAGAAGCGAGATTTCCTGTAAGAGCTCTTTATACCACGCCCGACGGTCTACTGTGCACCATTTATTCTTGATATGACGATAGGGAGGGACGTACCTTCAGTGCTGCATATAGCTTTGGTCGTATCGGTTTCGCTGTGGGGCCGCCATCCGCGCGCGCAATCACATTCCGGCGATCCCGATCCCAGCACCGAGGACCGCGTCTTAACTGCCCGTCTCCGGCAGGCCGGCGAGCTCCTCGGGATCACCCTGCTCGACCACATCATCCTCGGTGACGACCGCACCTACAGCTTCGCTGAAGGGCTTGAGTCCCGCCCGGCGCAAAAAGATCGAGGCGCGCGCCGCCGTGCTGATCGCCGAGGAAATGTCCCTGCGTGATCTGCGGCAAGCCTTGACCCTCACGCAGGAACATATGGCCGAAACCCTTGGTATTGGTGCTATCAACACTTCGCTTCAGTGCTTACTCAACTTCTTGGCAACGAGACCGCTGTCCGCCTCACCGTGAACGGCTATATGCCTTAGTCGATCGAGTCTATCGGCACGTCAGCTGACGGCAACCGCCTCATTTCTCTCTGCCACTACGGCGAGCAGAACGGCGATCTGATGCGTGACCCGGAAATGGTTTTTGAACTCTTCACCCATGGCGAGGCGTCCGCAGCTGAGCCGCTCTCGTTCCAGAACGACTATATGGGCTTGTTTCAGGAAGTATATCGCTATGACGATACCGGCAAGAAAACCCACGTCAAGACGCGCCTGAAGGCCGAGCTTAAGTCCTTCGCCAGGACATGGTTCACCAATCTCAAGGAGCAAGGTTTTCTCGGCGATACCGCCATCCGGGAGCGGCTCATCTGAGCCCCTCCGCTCTCTGGGCTGTATTTAGCTACTTCGCTATGGTTAACGAAGTAGCTAAAGAAGTTGCTACCTGATCTGACACCCGGAGTCCGATCATGTCCGGTTGCGCCACGCCGTCAAGGGCTGTCCGAACCGAGCAACCACCTTGCCCTGTGACCGCGCGGCTGTACCCGACCGGACCATCGACTTCCTGTAGTGACGTAACAGCAAAAGGAGAAATCAATGACAGCACCCTATCGCATCGCCCGGCCCCTCATCCGCTACATCGCGTACTGCATCAACGAGGAGATCAAACGCGGCAACGAGATACCCGACGACACGATCGCCGATGCCATAGATGCCTTCGCGGGAGGTGCCAGATGAACACTAATCAGCGGATCATGGACACGCCATAGGCACTGACAGAAACCAGAGATGTCGCACTTTGCGACCTCACACACCAGCAGGGACGGAAATCGACTCTCTCAGGCTGCAACCATTTCAAGCTTACCCGATTTTCCCCTTGCCTTGGTCACTCGGATTTGAATGTTTCTGTTCAGCCTGAGCAGAAACGAAAATAATCGATCCAGGGTAAAGCCTTTTAACTGACCACTCTTGAGCTTGGAGATATCAGGTTGTGTCGCACCGATACGCGTGGCGGCTTCTTTTTGGGTCAGCGCACGGTCTGCTATGATCGTGATGATGTGCAGGGCAAGCTCGGCCTTTGCCTGATATGCCTCTGGATGATCAAAACCAAGATCTTCAAACACATTGCCTGAACCTCTGGTAATTTTCTCACTCATGTCTTTGCTCCTTTGCTGTCTTCAATCGCCAGCTTCAAACGTTTCTCTATCAGTTCTATATCTTGCTGCGGGGTTGCGATTCCGCTCTTTGATTTCTTTTGGAAGCAATGCAACACATAGATCTTGTCCTTCAGCTTCGCGATATAGACCGCCCTGTAAGCATTCCCTTCATGGCGCTCTTTCAACTCATACACGCCGCGTACGTTTCCCTGTAACGGCTTTGCCGACGCCGGCATCGCGCCCAATTGCACCTGATACAGATCGAAGCCAAGGGACTGCTGCACCTCGTCTGGAAATGATTTCAGGTCATCCCGGGAGGACCCCACTCAGTCTATCGTTTTCCCTTTTGGCCGTTCGTCCACGAAGTTGTTATATCAGATCTAATATATCCTGTAAAGATTAAAATATGGTGAAAATACTATATTTCACAATTGCCGGGAAATGGGAGGCAGAAATGACATGGACCTCCCCCGCTCGCCCACGCGCCAGCGGTCGGGCGCTGCGCGCGCCGAGCTCTGGTCTCGGCCTGTCGGTCACGCCCCCTGATGCAAGACTACCCAGCAGAGCGGCATCGGCTTCGCCCATGCCTGGTCAAGGCCAGGCCGCGCCGGGGACGCCTCCGCCTGTCTGGAGAGCCAAAGACTAAGGGCCTCGCCCTCGCGCCGCACAGGGTACGCTACGCCAAAACGCGCGGCGTCCCCATCCTTCTCAAAGCCATGGTTTCCCCTCGATCGAATTGTCGCCAACCATAAATTCTAATTGGAGAGAGGTAAGGATCCTGACGAAAATGTCACCCATTGTCTTTTCCACGACACCCGATGGGGTCCTCGACAAATCAAGGGCAGGCTCCCCCGGTCACAATAATCCCTAAACCGTCCCCCTCGCGTTTGTCCAGGCACTGAAATGCCGACAACCCAATACCTCCTT
>JBGTMB010000255.1:0-3749 GCA_041743755.1 Nitrospiraceae bacterium
CCTGACTGCCGACAAACCAGAAGGAATGCCCCTCTCCTTCGATGAAGCCATACAACAGATCGAGCAACAAGCCGGCGCCGCCTTCGATCCCGCATTGACCGAAGTCTTCTGCCTGACCATGCGAGAACAACCCCCGCAGCACTGATAGATCGCCCGCCAGCCAAACTCTCTTTGCAATCCAATCTATTCCACCCGGCTTCCCTCAGTAATTTGAATTGTTGCTGATAACGAGAAGGCAGTGTCCTGCGTCATTCGTCTGATCGGATCGGTTCTGATGCGTTCAGCATGACGTGATCGATGTGCGGTCTATCATAGAAAGGCCGGCCCCCCGATGAACGTCGATCAGGAACAGCCCGCCGGGATCAACGCACCAGTGGATTATTCGGCGGCTCTTCTTTGGGTCGATGGAGATCGAACACTGCTCGCTGAACTCATCCAGATATTTTTTGAAGACTGCCCCCAATGGGAAAGGGTGTGCGCAATGTCAGGGAAGTGGTTTCGTGGTCGGGTCGGCCTATTCGAGATTTTCGAAGTCGATGAGGAGATTCGAGATTTGATCATGCAGCGGAAGCCGGCATCGTTTATCCGCTCGACAGCGATCATGAAGAGCATGAAAACGATGTTCCAGGATGGGTTGGCCAAGGCGTTCATGGGTGAAACGACCATTGAGGAAGTCTTCCGCGTGGCCCTTGGAGTTAGAACTCAGGGTCCCTTAACCGTGCCTCCCAAAGTCTTGTATAGACCGAACCTGTCGGCTTCAAGTCACTCTTGATCAGCACAACTGACTCCACCGCCAGCGAGCCTACTGAAAGCGGCTGATCAAGCACTCCGCTCGTTGCCAATGCGACTCCAATCTGCCGCTCTCCCATCTTAATCCTCGCCAAGGTCAGATGAGGACTGAACGGTTTCGCCTCGCGAAGAAAGCCCAGACTTTCACAAGCCTCTTCGATTGCGCCACGGATCTCTACCATTCTCTTCGCCTCTGTTCCCCGCTCCCAATGCTCCGACGGGCCAACCCACAACACACGCGGACTGTGCGGACTGGGAAAAGCGCCAAGCCGTTCAAGCGGCACATGCACAGATGGCTGACTTCCGACCGCCTGTTCAACCTCACCCCGCAAAGGATCGATGACCTGTTCATCCATATCGCCAAGGAACTTGATCGTCAAATGCATCTTCGCCGGCTGCACCCAGGAGATGCGCATGTCCCGCTTCATCTCCGGCTCAATGCTCTGCTTCAACTCCTGTTGGAGAGCCGCAAGCTCGGCTCGCAGCCTCGGCGACAGTTCGACGGCAAGAAATGCCCGGATCACTTCAAGCTCGCATTATTCATGACGGTTCGTCGGGAAATGCCGCAGCGGCGTGCGAAGAGCGAGACTCGCGTGACGCGTTAGCCCTATTCTACCTAGTCGCGCTTTTCCCGCAAGTCTCGCCCGTCCAGCTTGGTCTTATCGAGCATCCAACGGCGAAGGAGATCCAATGCAGCTTGTGACGAGCGTTGCTTGATGACATTCCGGTCGCCATGAAACCGGAATTCCCGCGTGATCGGTCGGCCGGTTCCATCATCCAAACCGACATAGACCAGCCCAACCGGCTTGGTCTCGGTCCCTCCTCCTGGCCCGGCAATGCCGGTAACGCTAAGTCCCACAGAGACGTTGGCGCGCTCGCGAATACCGCAGGCCATCGATGCGGCGACCTCTTTGCTCACTGCACCATGTCGGGCGATCAGTTCCGTTGGCACGCCCAGCATTTCCGTCTTCGCTCGATTGCTGTAGCACACTGCGCCACGATCCATATAAGCAGATGAACCCGCCACCTGCGTCAGCCGATGGCTGATCAATCCTCCGGTGCAAGATTCTGCTACCGCCAGCATGAGCCTCCGTTTGGTGAGTTCCCGCCCTACGACTTCTTCCATCGTGTCTCGCCCTTCGGCAAAAAGCCAATCGCCGAGGCGTGACCGGACGTCCTGTGCCAGCTTCAGCAGCAGATCAAGATTTTTCTCCGATGCAGACTGATTCCCCTTCGTTGTCAGCGAAACCAGCACGCCCATGGGCGATGCGAGCAGCCCCAAGTCGACCGGCGCTCGGTGTGGAATGAGCTTTTTGAGCTTGGCATCGACATCCGCCTCCGCGAGGCCGAACGTATGAAAAACCTGGCGAACGATCGGCGCTCGTTGGGGCCGGCCTGACGACTCGCTTGCCGCGCGCAGCAATGGCACAACTTCCTGCCGCATCATCTCTTCCATTTCCCCTGGCACACCGGGCAACGAGACAATCAACGCTTTCTTCCACGTCAGGCAGAATCCCGGGGCAGAACCGATCGGATTCTTCAGGACGGTGGCGCCGGATGGAATCATGGCCTGGCGCAACTGCGCGCGGTTTGGTATGCGGCCCCATTGCAAGAGTCGGGCTGTCATACCTTCCAGCGCTTCCTTGCGACGACCGAGTCGATGTCCGGTCGCATAGGCCACTGCCTCTCTCGTGCAATCATCCACGGTGGGGCCGAGTCCACCGGTCATGACAATCACCTGGGCTCGCTTTACGGCTGTGCGGATCGCTGTGACGATATCCTGCCGTTCATCGCCGACAACCGACTTGAATCGAACTGCGATCCCGATCCGGCCAAGTTCGTCAGCGAGAAAAAGCGAATTGGAATCGGACCGGCCCCCTATCAACAGTTCCGTGCCGATCGCAATGATTTCTGCATCAAGTAGTGGTGCCATAAATGACATAGGTGGTTGTGTGGGAAACTATATTGCCTCTTGAGAACTTCGATCGTCCTCGCATGCGGGATGATCAAAAAGGCCGTCAGCAAGGCCGCAGCCGAAGAAAGCACCGGAGGCGTAGCCTCTCGGCTACGTTGAGGATGCTTTCGAGGAGAGAACGCCGCTGGCGGCCTTTTTCATCATCTCGTTAATGGATCTGGGAAAAGTCTACAGTAAAGCTCGACGCTCCCCCAGTTGCCGGAAAGACTGTGATCGTCGTTTTGGCATTCGGGTCGAAGTCGGCATAGTTGAACGACGCGACAACTTTCGCTTTGAATCGCGGACTTTCCGGCCAGGCAGCACTGCGACTGGCGACCCCGTCGAAGCGAACGGTCACAGGCTTGATGGTTTTTCCGCCTTGGTCGAACACCATATAACTGTCGATCGCAAAGTTGGGAACATTCCCGAAGATGCTGGTACTGACTAGCATCGTCTGGCCCTCCAGAATTTGCATCACATCGGTCTTACTCGGCGGGATTCCCCGCAGAGCCATATGCGTCGCCATAACTGACAGTCCACTGAGCTTCGTGATCAAAAACCCGTTGGAATGGAGCTCGTCGGTTGCGCCGAATCGCACATAAAACGTCTCCGGAGGACTCCGTCGCTGCGCGGTCTCCTTGCCCTGATCGAGTGCGACCTGCACCTCCTCCACCGTAGGATGCACGTCGATAGCATGCGCCGACACAGGTGCAAGACCACTCGACGCAAGAACGCCGGCAGAGAGCACGGTCCTCCTCAACCAACCCGTCGGCCAAAGCCTCTGGGCGGCGTGCTGATCACTCTGCGTGACCGACATACGCTTGCCAGTACCAGAACACTCTTCTCCTGTCAACGAACGGCCCGGCCTTCTTCTCTAAGTTGACAACCATAAAGGCGAAGTGATAAAAATCGAGCTGCTGCTGAGCCACAATAATAATTCACGAACACCATCGTGAGCACCGATACAAGTCAGTGGCGCTGTATCCCTCGCCTGAACATCGGCGAT
>JBGTMB010000256.1:0-7692 GCA_041743755.1 Nitrospiraceae bacterium
AAAGAGAGTGGATTGCTGCAGCCGATTTTAGTGCGCCGCAAGGGTGACGGAATCTACGAACTGATATCAGGCGAACGACGTTGGCGTGCGGCGAAAGATGCAGGATTGGAAACCATTCAGGCTGTCGTTCGGAATTGCGGAGATGAAGAATCTGTCGTTCTGGCACTGGTAGAAAATCTTCAACGAACCGATCTCAATCCAATGGAAATGGCAAGGACCTACCACCGGATGATGAACGAATTTGGACTCACTCAGGACATTATTGCACGACGAGTGGGCTGTGAGCGATCATCGATCGCCAATGTCGTACGCCTCACCCAGCTTCCCCTAGAGATCCAACAGCTGATTGAATCGAACCAGCTGTCAATGGGGCATGCCAAAGTGATTCTCGGTCTTCCGAGCCAGGTTGAGCAGATTAAAGTTGCTCAGCTTGTGGTGCGACAAACCTTATCGGTAAGAGAAACGGAGAAACTGATAGAATCTTCATTGGTTACAAAGAAGCGAGGGACAAAGGAATTACGACGGACACCCTGGTCTGATGTTGAAGAACGATTGCAAAAACGATTGGGCACCAAAGTCATGATTCAAAAAGGTCGACGTGGAGGCAAAATCATCATTCATTATTTCTCTCCACCTGAACTCGACGGGATACTCGAGACTCTTTTAAATTAATCCCCACCTTATTTTTTCGTCAAATCCTTCCTGTCAGATAGAGGCATACTTGTTGCTTCTACGTATACGTGACCCTATTCATTCTGACCGACTATTTCCTCATAAATAAATACATAACAGCTGTACATCTGTGCTGAAACAGTGGGGCTATCAACTCGAGGAGGCGAGTTCATGTGGGGGCAAGAGAAAAAAGCGGGAACGAGCTCAAGCGAGCAGGAAGGTAAAGAGGTTGTTATGGTTGCTTCCAATTCAACAAATACCGAAGGGGCCGGGGATATTAGCGCCTTTGTGGGGAAAGGGGTCGAATTCAAGGGCACGATCTCATACAGCGGTACGGTGAGAATTGACGGATATCTCGACGGAGAAATTCATACGGACGGCGTGCTGCTGATCGGGGAAGAGGCCGTTATCCAGGCAAAAATTACCGCAGGAACCATTGTGTGCAAGGGGAAAATTACCGGGGACGTCGTGGCGAAAGAGTGTGTCAAGCTTCGGACTCCGGCCGTCATGAACGGAAGCATCAAGGCCCCGATCCTTTCAATGGAAGACGGGGTGCTCTTCAACGGTGCGCTTGAAATGGCGCACGGTGTGCGTGAGCTTCCTCGTGACGCCACGCTCCAACCCGTCGGAATGATCGCGCCCCCTGGCATGAAGCGAGTCAACGGGTAGGGAGAAATTATTATTCATTTAGGTATTTACATGTACATTATGCGTGACGACAGATCATGCGTGTGCGGGAAGACTGGGAGGCGCGATCATGTGGGCAATGAAAGAACGGAGCCAGCACGTCGATCAGAGTAGCGAGAGTATTACGCTTCTGGGGAAAGGCACAGACTTCAAGGGTGTTGTGAGTTTTGGCGGCACCATTCGTGTTGACGGGCGTGTGGAAGGCGAGATACATACGACCGGAACGCTCATCGTTGGGGAGCATGCGATGATCCAGGGCATCGTATCCGTTGGGGTGCTCATGAATAGCGGAAAAATTCATGGCACCATCACAGCCGCTGAAAAGATTCAGATTCTGAAGCCCGGTGTTCTCATCGGCGATATTCGGACCCCAACCATTGCGATCGAAGAAGGTTCTCGCTTCCATGGCATGTGCGATATGGGCGCTCACCTTTGGAGTGGCGAACGCGCCCTCTCGGTCGACATGGCTCCCGGCCTTGTCGCAACTGCCAGTTAGCTGTAGAGAACAGCCCCGGAACCCGCATTATTCACGAGCCTTCGTGAATAATGCGGACTAGCCCTTTTCCTATCTCCCCAGTACAATAGCCACCCTATGGCTCGACCTACCGTTCTTCTTGGCATGAGTGGTGGAGTGGACAGCTCTGTTGCCGCCGCGCTTCTGGTTCGCCAGGGCTACGACGTTCAGGGAGTCACGCTTCAGGTGTGGGAACACGAAGACGAAACAGTCGTGGTCTCTAAGCGATGGGAAGAGCGTGGGTGTTGCAAGGTCGGCATTGCTCGATATGTGGCTCAGACATTGAAAATTCCGCATGAAGTAATCGACACCCGAGAAACCTTTCGCGTGGGTGTGATCGACGACTTCGTTGCCGGCTATCTCGACGGCACAACCCCTAATCCCTGTGTCCGGTGCAATGAGCGCGTCAAACTGCGGAGTCTCATGGAGCTCGCGGAGGAACGCGGGATCGATTTTGTGGCCACGGGCCACTATGTCCAAATCGACCGATCCGAGGGAGCACCGACTCTTCAGCGAGCAGCCGATCCTAAGAAAGATCAAAGTTATTTCCTCTACCGTCTTCGTCAATCATGGCTTCCTCGGCTGCTCTTTCCAGTGGGGGGCATGCAAAAGACGGACGTGTGGGTAGAAGCAGAGACCTTGGGCCTTCCCGCGGATGAATTGAAGGAAAGCCAGGAAATCTGCTTTGTGAGCCATGGCGATTACCGAACCTTTATCGAGAAAGAAGCGCCTGCCGCCAAGAAGCCTGGGGCATTTGTGGATGATGAAGGTCGCTATTTAGGAGAGCATGAGGGCATCGCCTTCTACACGCCGGGGCAACGCCGAGGGTTGGGTATTGCCACTGGCCGCAGGCTCTATGTTCAGCAAGTACAGCCTGATACCAATACCGTCGTCCTTGGAGTAGAGGAATCCCTACGTCGCGGCCAGTGCGATGTGGGAGATCTGAATCTTTTCGACTCCTCACTTCTCAAAGGATCAAGCGATGTCGCGGTCAAAGTCCGGTATGCGACACCTGCCGTGCCAGCCACCATCCAATCTCGTTCAGACGGTACCCTTCGTATTCTCTTCCATGAGCCGCAGCGCGCATTGAGTCCAGGGCAATCAGCGGTGTTCTATCGAAACGATCGCGTGCTGGGCGGCGGCATCATCCAATCACTCTAGCCCCGTCCTCATCCATACCGTCCATATTGACAGTCCTCGTTCCGCAATGCTAATTTTGCACGCCGCTTTTCGTGCGAGCCACGAAGGCTTCCCCCTTTACCTAAAAAAGAGTGAACGGACCGTTATAGTGATTAAGACAGCAGTGGCGCGACGTTATGCGCAGGCGTTATTCGAGCTACTCGACGTATCCGGTATCGAGCCAACCCGTGTGGCCTTAACGGGCCTCGGGCAAGCGATCGAGGAATCGGTCGAGCTGCGCCATGTCGTGGCCTCACCGGTCTTTGGCGCCAAAGACAAAATCGCCGTCCTTACAGAACTCGGTTCGCGTTTGGGATGTCCTCCCATCGGAAAAACCTTTCTCGCACAGTTAGTCGAAAAAAATCGGGTCGGCTTTCTTCCTGAAATTGCAGAGGCCTTCGCAAAACTTGCCGATGCATTGAAAGGTACTCAGCCGGTCACCGTCTTCTCCGCAACGGCGATACCCCCAGGCGAGCAGGAACAAATCAGCAATCGCTTGCGCACCGTGCTCAAGCGCCAAGTCGAAGTCACCTTTCACACGGATGCCCGCTATATCGCCGGCATGCAAATCCGTCTCGGCAGTACGGTCGTCGACAGCACCGTGCTGGGGCGGTTACAAGCAATGCAGAGTGTGTTGACGAAGGAGTAGCTATGCAGATAAAGGCAGACGAGATCAGTTCGATTATCAAAGAAAAAATCAAAGGCTTCGACAAGCAGGTCGATGTCAAGGAGACCGGCTCGGTCATTCAGGTTGGAGACGGCATTGCCAAGGTCTATGGCCTCGACGGCGCCATGGCCGGCGAAATGCTCGAATTCCCAGGCGGCCTCTACGGGATCGCGCTGAACCTTGAAGAAGACAACGTCGGTGCCGTGCTCATGGGCGATGACGTGGGAGTGAAGGAAGGCGATCCGGTCAAACGCACGGGACGCATTGCAGAAATTCCCGTCGGAGAAGCCTTGATTGGTCGTGTGGTGAACGCGATCGGCCAACCGATCGACGGCAAAGGTCCGATTAATTCGACCCTTTCGTCCCGCATCGAAGTGGTAGCGCCCGGCGTGAATACGCGCCAATCTGTGCGCGAGCCTCTCCAAACAGGCATCAAGGCCATCGACGCCATGATCCCCATCGGTCGCGGCCAGCGTGAGTTGATCATCGGCGACCGGCAAACCGGCAAGACCGCCATTGCCGTCGATACCATTATCAATCAAAAGGGCCTCAACGTCTTTTGTATCTATGTCGCCATTGGCCAGAAACGTTCGACAGTCGCACGCGTCGTCAAGACGCTTGAAGAGAGCCACGCAATGGAATACAGCATCGTGGTGGCGGCCACCGCGAGCGATGCGGCACCCATGCAGTACCTGGCGCCATTCTCGGGCGCAGCCATCGGTGAATACTTCCGGGATAACGGCAAACATGCCTTGATTGTCTACGACGATCTTTCCAAACACGCCGTCGCCTATCGCCAGTTGTCTCTGTTGCTCCGCCGTCCACCAGGCCGCGAAGCCTATCCGGGCGATGTGTTCTATCTACACTCTCGGTTGTTGGAGCGTGCGGCCAAGCTCAGCGACAAGCTCGGCGGGGGAAGCCTCACCGCACTGCCCATCATTGAAACACAAGCCGGCGACGTCTCGGCCTATATTCCGACCAACGTCATTTCAATCACCGACGGGCAGATCTATCTCGGCAGCGATCTCTTCTACTCCGGTATTCGCCCCGCAATTAACGTGGGTCTCTCGGTCTCCCGCGTCGGGGGTTCGGCTCAGATCAAGACCATGAAACAAGTTGCCGGCACACTCAGGCTTGACCTTGCGCAGTATCGCGAAATGGCCGCGTTCTCGCAATTCGGCAGCGAGCTCGACAAAGCCACGCAGATGCAGCTCGCCCGTGGCGTGCGCATGGTGGAGTTGCTCAAACAGGGGCAATACAAACCGATGCCGGTCGCCGATCAAGTGCTGTCGATTTACGCCGGCGTTAATGGACACCTCGACGATGTTCCGGTCGACAAAGTCCAACAGTTTGAAGCCGACCTGCTGCACTATGTGCAACAGCAGCATCCGGAGTTAAAAAAAGAAATCGCAAGCATTGGAAAGATCGATGACAAGGTCGGCGGCAGACTGAAAGAAATTATTGGGGCCTTTAAACACAAGATGGGGTACGGCGCAAAATCCTAGTTCATCATTTTCAATTTTGAATTCTCGCTTGGGGCGCTGAAGCCTCTGACACTATGCCGAGCTTACAGAGTCTACGCCGGAAAATTGCGGCGTTTAAGAACACACAAAAGATTACCAAGGCCATGAAGATGGTGGCCGCAGCGAAGCTGAAACGATCGCAAGACCGTATTCTGGCGGCTCGCCCCTACGCCCTCAAGATGCGGGGTGTGGTCAGCAACTTGAGTCAACGCGTGAATCGGGCCTCCCATCCCCTCCTTCAGAAGCGCGAAGGGAAGAAGGTCGAAGTGCTTGTCGTCACGAGCGATCGCGGGTTGTGCGGCGGATTCAACGGCAATATCGTGCGGAAGAGTACGGAGTTTGTGCGGCAATGCGAAGCCCAGGGGTCGCAGGTCAATTTGAGCATCGTGGGTCGCAAAGGCCGCGATTATTTTCGTCGCCGCACCTGGCCGATCAGGCAAGAGTGGACCGGCATCTTCGACAAGCTCACCTTCGAACATGCCATCGATATCGGCGGCGATCTGACAGACCACTTCGTCAAGGGCACGTTCGACGAACTCTATATTGTCTATAACGAGTTCAAGTCAGCCATTCAACAGCGTGTGATCGTGGAGAAGCTGTTTCCCATCGATGCCGTAGCCGAGTTCGGGGCGGCGCAGGCGGAAGGCACGACCGGCGGCAGCTACCTCTATGAGCCGGGCGAAGCCGACCTCTTAAACATATTCATTCCGAAACATTTCCAGACGCAGACGTTTCGCATTTTGCTGGAATCGGCCGCAGCAGAACATGGCGCCAGGATGGCAGCAATGGACGGCGCAACCAGGAACGCGGGACAACTGATCAAGAAAGTGACCTTGCATTACAACAAGACCCGCCAGACCGCCATTACCAAAGAATTGATGGACATTGTCGGCGGCGCCGAAGCGCTGAAATAGAGTGGACGCGCGAGTTCTGAATGAGAACGCCGCCGAAACCTATACCGTGGAACTCATGACTCAGCATTCAGAACTTGAGAGAGAAGGAGCGTTATGAGCACAGGAAAAGTCATTCAGGTCATCGGACCGGTGGTGGACGCGGAGTTTCCTCCCGGACAACTGCCGAACATTTACAACGCCCTCAAAGTGATTCAGGACGAGAATAAGGCCGCCGGCACGCCGGCTGTCCGCATCACCCTTGAGGTCGCGCTGCACCTCGGCGAAAACCGCGTCCGCGCCATCGCGATGTCCACCACCGACGGTCTCACGCGTGGAATGGATGTGCAAGATACAGGGGCGCCAATCTCTGTGCCGGTCGGCCGCGAAACACTGGGACGACTGATCAACGTGTTAGGCGAGCCAGTAGACGAGATGGGCCCGATCACGACCACGAAGACCTATCCCATTCACAGACCAGCGCCGAGGCTCGAAGATCAGGACACGAAGACCGAAGTCCTCGAAACCGGCATTAAGGTTGTCGATCTTCTCGAGCCGTACAGCAAGGGCGGCAAGGTCGGGCTCTTCGGCGGCGCCGGAGTCGGTAAGACTGTCATCATCATGGAGCTTATCAACAACATCGCCTTACACCACGGTGGCTTCTCGGTGTTCGCCGGCGTCGGCGAGCGAACTCGTGAGGGCAACGACCTCTGGCACGAAATGCAGGAGTCGAAGGTCATCGATCCCAAGGACTTTACCAAATCGAAAGTCGCGTTAGTCTATGGCCAGATGAACGAGCCGCCCGGGGCCCGTCTGCGCGTCGCCTTGACCGGACTGGCCGTCGCCGAATATTTCCGCGACGAAGAAAACCAGGACGTGTTGCTCTTTGTGGACAATATCTTCCGGTTTACCCAGGCAGGCTCAGAAGTATCCGCCCTGCTCGGGCGTATGCCGTCCGCCGTCGGCTATCAACCAACCCTTTCGACCGAAATGGGACAGCTCCAAGAGCGCATCACCTCGACCAAGCGTGGATCGATCACCTCGGTGCAAGCCATCTATGTGCCGGCAGACGACTTGACCGACCCGGCGCCGGCTACGGCCTTCGCCCACTTAGACGCGACCACCGTATTGTCTCGGCAACTGGCCGAGTTGGGCATCTATCCAGCCGTCGATCCGCTCGACTCCACGTCGCGTATTCTCGATCCGCAAGTCATCGGCGAAGATCATTACAAGGTGGCTCGCGGTGTTCAGTCTGTCTTACAGCGGTATAAAGATCTCCAAGATATTATCGCCATTCTCGGTATGGACGAATTGTCCGAAGACGACAAGATGGCCGTGGCCCGTGCGCGAAAGATTCAGCGCTTCTTGTCACAGCCGTTCCACGTCGCCGAAGCCTTTACCGGCTCGCCCGGTAAGTACGTGAAGCTCAAAGACACGGTGCGAAGCTTCAAGGAAATTCTCGACGGCAAGTACGACCATCTCCCAGAACAGGCGTTCTACATGGTCGGCCCCATTGAGGAAGTGATTGCGAAGGCGGAAAAGATGGGAGTGAAAGTCTAA
>JBGTMB010000257.1:0-17688 GCA_041743755.1 Nitrospiraceae bacterium
TGCAAACACCATGGCGGCTCAAGGCTGGCTTCCGATCAAATTCCCGTGCAGAACCAAAACAACAACTGTCTTAGGCCTTGTCTCTCTCTGTAATATCATCACCAGGCCTTTCGCGACGATACACTAGGTACTCTACTCCTCTGCCCTTTTAATTGCAAGCGATGACGTATTCACACGCATGGCGGGTGCCCTTCCTAATAGGCGGCAGGAGCAGAAAGCGGGCGGTGCGAAAACAGCGGAACCGCATGCACACTATCGAAGTCCAGCGCGGTAGATCCCCGAACCACAAGACCGACCTGACCGATGGTCAGAGACTGATCCTCAACCGTTACCGCGAGCACGCCGTCAAAGAAGGTTTCGATAAAGTCTTTACTCAGAATGGTATTCCGCTGAATTCGCAGCATATGCCAGGGACCCTTTTTAGGCGTGAGCGACGATTGTCCAAGACTCGTCTCATTTCCTTTCACCACTTTACTCACTTCCAATGTCTTCGCTGCAAGATCGACCACCACCGCATAGAAGTGCCTGGCATCCTGTACCCCAAACACCACACCACCTATCGCCGTCGGCGCATCGACGGGAAACCGCATCCTGACCGACATATCTGGGTATTCATACTGAAACCCATCGGCGACGATCACACGGTAACAGGTCTCACTCGGGCACGATGAATTCACAGCGAGAACATTGGACCCCGATGGAGCATCAGGATCCGACTTGACCATCCAATCCGCAGCTGGCCCCTCGCCAAACCCCAGCATCGAGAATCCGACAGGAGCCTCACCGGACTTCTGCTGGTCGAACGTCCATCGATTAAACAACCCCCCTTGCACCTGACCTTGCAAGTTGGCTTCTTTTTCCATCCGGCTCTCTATCTCAATCGCATGAGATGGCTCAACGCAATCGCTCCATTCGCCGGCAATCATGGCCAAGACAAGCCCTATAACCACCCGACTCACAGATCTCGGCTTCACGCTCATGCTACGTTCATTCGTGCCCATCCCCTGAAACTCTTGCTACCTCGGTGGCCGTTTCTTGATATCGAGAATGTCTTGCTGAAACCGATCACGAGCGGCCATAATTCTGTTTCGACGTTTCCATCGCCCCCAAGCCCACCACCGAAGTCGATCTGGGAATGTCACTCCAGGCGTTGGAGCGCTTCCACCGGGGGCATGCTGAAAGTCATAGCCCTGCTGAGCCTCGCGATTCTCAAAAAATCGCCGGTAGAGATGATCGTACAGCCCTTTCCCTGAATCGCCTGCGCTCACGACATCCTCCCGGCAGTCTCCTTACAATACCAGATCCAATTGGTCATGGTCTGTCACAGGAGGTGAACAGGTCTGACGTTGGCAAACATACGCCGTCGGCTGTCCGTTCACACTCATCTTCCCGATCGCGAGCGGCAAGTCGGATTCGCCCTCACGACGAGCCGATTCGACCACCAACACCGAATGATTCGGCAGATAGCGCCGATGGACTGTTGAGAGCAACGATTCGGTCATGGTATCGCCACGAGTCCCAACCACAACAATCTCCTGTGGTGTCGCCAGGTACCAATCCAGTGCGCACAGTATAGCCGATGTGCCATAGGCGTTGTGGGCCATCGCATGACGGAACACCCGCAACAGTCGCTCGGCCAGGTCATGATACCGTTGTTCTTTGGTGAAAGAGAACAGCCTCAACAAGACCATGGCAACGACGGCGTTCCCGGATGGAATCGCGCTATCGGTCCCGGACTTCATGCGATGGAGCAGGGCTTCATGGTCGCGGCTGGTATAAAAACACCCCCCAATGGGCTCATCCCAATATCGCTCCAATAAATGGTCCGTGACCTCGCGCGCTTGATCCAGATACCACCGATGCGATGTTGCCTCAAACGCGTCCAGCAACGCAGCGGCAAGACAGGCGGCATCGTCCAGATAGCCGTTCAAGCGTCCTTTCCCCGCCCTGACCGTACGATAGACCCTTCCGTTCTCAATCGCATAGTCCAACAGGAATGTGAGCGCCCGCTCCGCAGCTGCCAGATACGCCGGAACCCCGAACGCATGGTAGGCATCGAGATACGCGGACACCATCATCGCGTTCCAGCTCGTGAGAATATTGTCATCCCGCTGCAACGCCATCCGTTGCTCGCGTGCGGTCAGCAACTTGAGTCTGGCAGCCCGTAACATGGTCTCCACTTCCGCTTGCGCGTCAGATTCGGGGTGGACCTCACCAAGCCGATTCAACACGTTCTTCCCTTCAAAATTGCCGCTCTCCGTCACCCCATAGTATCGACAAAACTCCTCAGCCATGTCGGCTCCCAGCACCGATGCAATCTCTTTCGGCTCCCAGACGAAGTAGCTTCCTTCATGCCCCTCGCTATCGGCATCCTGCGCAGCAAAGAAGGCGCCATCGGGATGCGTGAGTTCACGACGGACGTATTCCAACGTCTCTTCCACCACTTCACGAAACCGCTCCTCTTTGGTGAGACGCCAGGCATCGAGGTAGATCCGCACCAGCTGCGCATTGTCGTAGAGCATCTTCTCGAAATGGGGAACCAACCACCGGCCATCCACCGAATAACGATGGAAGCCCCCGCCGAGATGATCGTAGATTCCTCCAGCCGCCATGGTTCGCAGCTGTAAGAGCACCTGCTCTTGGTGGGAGGCGTCTTTCGTCCGAGCCGTCTGACGGAGCAACAGACTGAGCGGAGGAACCGTGGGAAATTTCGGCCCCTCACCGAATCCACCATGAACCGGATCGAAAAACTGCCCTAGGCTTTTGACTGCCTCATCGAGCAGACCATCCGTCAAGGGATCGTCAGACGGCTGAGGCGTGCCGACTCGCTGGAGACCGGTTTTTACCTTCTCGACATTCTTCCGGACATCGTCGCGATGATGGCGATAGGCCTCGAGGACACCGCTCAAGACATCGGGAAATCCTGGCAGGTTGTAGCGGGGTGTCGGCGGGAAATAAGTCCCCCCATAGAACGGTTCTTGGTCAGGCGTGAGAAACACCGTCAAGGGCCACCCACCGCCGCGTCCCAGGAATACCTGCGCGGACTTTTGGTAAATATCGTCCAAGTCCGGGCGTTCTTCTCGATCCACCTTCACATTGATGAAGTCCCGGTTCATCAACCCGGCAATCTCAACATTGTCGAAACACTCATGGGCCATGACATGGCACCAATGGCAGGCCGAGTACCCGATCGACAAGAGAATCGGCTTGTCTTCGGCTTTCGCCCGCGACAAGGCTTCCTCGCCCCAGGGATACCACTCCACAGGATTCTCCGCATGCTGCAGGAGATAGGGGCTGGCTTCTGTAGCCAGCCGGTTCGTGAAATGCTGAGCTGGTGTGGTCAAATCTGTCATCGACGTGTCATGCTCACAATTTGGCATAGTACCTTGGCTCGCAGCCGCTCTGCAACGGACCTCTCGATCTATGATATAGTGCCCTCGATCTCGAAAGGCTCACTTCATGAACGGCTCAACGCGCTGCGGCTCTCCCTCTTTTGTTGTGGTCATTCTTCTGGGAGTTATCCTCGCTCTGCTCCCCATAGGAACCCAAGTCTTCGCCCAATCGGAGGATGACCAGCGTGCATGGCTTCAAGCCCTCGACAGCCTGTCGAGCGAACGCATGCTCGCCGACGTGCACACGTTAAGCAGCCCGGCTTTCAACGGACGGCAAGCCGGATCCGCCGATGACCTGCGATCCGCACAATGGGTTGCACGGGAATTGACTGTGGCAGGGGTACAACTACCGCTCATTGACAACAACGAGATCGCCTTCCCCCCTCTCAAGGCCAGGAAGGAAGAGCCCGTTGGCATCATGGCCTCGATGGTCTCCACGTCACTCATCGAACCCAACCCGGTCGTTCGCACCGGCGTAGCGGACCAGTTGGTCACAGCGCAGTTGAGTAGAGACTACCTCCCGGTCTTTGACTCCCCCTCTGCCGATCTCCAGGGTCTGGTCGTCTTCGTCGGTTACGGCATTGTCGATCCCGCTCAAGGAATCGACGATTATGCCGGCGTCGATGTGAAGAACTGCATCGTGCTCTTCCTGCGTGGCAAACCGGACTACTACCAAGGCTCCATCAGCCACGCCGACAAGGTCCGCTTCGCACGAGATCGAGGAGCCTTGGCCTATCTGACCGCAACAGGGCCGATTATCAGCCCATATGAAACTCGCCGTGGCGCCACGGGAAAGCCCAGCGCATTGTATGGGCAGCTCTCCCCTGACCAAGCCCTCCCTGGCGCATGGATCAGCACGAAATTGGCCGAGACTCTCCTCGCCGGAAGCGGCGACGAGTCCAATCCTGAGCACCTTCGCACCCTCCAAGAACAACTCAATAACGCCCCATCAGCGCGATCGCGCCTCGTCAATCGATATGCATCTCTCCATTGGAAAACCACGATAGCGGACGGCTTGCTGACGACCGTGGTGGGGATGATTCCTGGTACAGGGCCGGATACCATCGTCATCGGTGCCCATCGAGATCATTTTGGCCGCCCTGCAGGCCTCTTATTTCCTGGCGCTGACGACAACGCATCAGGAACGGCCATAGTCCTGGAGGTCGCACGGGCCCTTGGGAAAATCGGCCTACGTCCTCAACGGTCGATCCTCTTTCTATCATTTAGTGGACATGAGAGAGATTCGCTCGGGTCACGCCTCTATACATCGAGACCTGTCATCCCCCTCGGCTCAACGAAAGCCATGATCAACATTGACCATGTCGGAGTGGGAGACGGAGTGTTAATCCTCCGTGTCACAGAGTTGAAGAAATCCACGTTAAAGGAAGCAGGGTACGCAGTGGGTTTAGTCAACAAGCTTGACTATTATGGATTCTTGCCCGGCGGCGACGACGAACCGTTCAAAGAGGCAGGAATTTCAACCGTCAGCATCGCAAGCGGCGGGGCCCACCCGCACATGCATCAGCCTACCGACACCGCCGACACGATCAACCCGGAAATTTTGCGGAACATAGCACGGTATATCCTAGCCTTGACCTGGCAGCTGGCAAACGCCCCGTAGCCGTATTAAGAGGGGGGCCTTACAGGATGCTGAAACAGACCGTTCAGCAAGGCGGCAGCGAGCGAAGGGCCGAGGAGGTACCGACCGCACTTCGTGTGGACCGTTCGCCTGTATGATGGAACTTGGTGAACGGGAAAACCCCTCCAGCACTTCCGATATCCGAAAATCTCAATCGGTACGTTGAGGATCTGAGCGATGCGAGAACGATGCTGACGGTCTGTTCCAGTATCCTGTCATGGGATGTCGTCGAGAATCGTCGACTGAATCGGTGGCAGTGGTGAGGTTTGGCGAGGAGGACCAGGAAGGACGGTTGGGGAGCCAGTCTGATTCGCGCCTTGGATCAGCCCGATCGAAAGTTGCGGCCCGAACGTGTTCACCGCCCCACTCCACGCTTGGCCGGTTGTGGGGTTCCGAAAGCTGAACGACTGGAAATTGTTTCCTGGATTGTACAAAAATCCCTGCGTGCCTTGATTGTCGAGATAGAGACTGCTTATGCCTGGCATCTTGAACAGAGGCGCGACTCCACCATCAAATGAACGGACGCTGGAGGTCGATTGTCCCCAGGCCTGGGAGTTCAATGACGGGAACGAGAGCAAGAATAGGATCAACGCAACCAGTGCCGATGGAAACACCAAGACCGGTAGGATGGATTGCTTCACCCAATGGCCCTGTAATCTCGCTCCAGTTAGCCCATGACAGATTCGCATAACATCATTATAGTATGCAGAGATTTTCCTTGTCGATCAAAAGGGAGGGGTTATGGAGCAGGGAACCAGAGTACAGAGATGGTGGCGCACGTGTAGCTATGCCCTCGGTATTGGACTCATCCTGTCACCTGGGCTCAGCTGGGGGTTAGAGATCGGCAAGACACCGTCTTCGGAACGACAGGAAACCATCTCCCTCGCCGACGCAGCCCTTCAAGCGCTGAAGCATAATCTGGACATCAATATCAGCCGCCAGGCGAAGGAGAGCCGGTTGGCAGACATCACCATCGAAGAAGCCAAATTCGACCCGACGCTGAGCGTGAATGGCCAATACAGCCGGACCGCCACCCCGCTCAACCGGCCGGTGTTCGGCTTTTCACAGGGACCGCTCAACGATATCAGAATCTTCGACCAACGGAACCACTCCGTCACACTCGACGCGACAACGAATTTGCCGACAGGCGGCAACGTCGACTTGAACTATAGCCCCGCTCGCAATAATGTCTCCGGCACGCAAGGGTGTTTCGGACAACAGCCTAACACTCCCGGATGTAGTAGTTTCGGATCGTTCTTGTTCAATCCGTCCTATACTGGGGGCCTCTCGCTCACCCTCACGCAACCGCTCCTCCGCAACGCCGGCATCGATATCACCAAAACCTTCATCCACGTCGCGCAAAATAACGCCATCGTCGAAGAACATGTCTTTCGCGATCGTGTCCTCAACGTCCTGGCCACGGTAGAACAAACCTATTGGGAAGTGGTCTTCGCCAATGAGAACCTGAAAGTCGCCGAAGCCGCCTTGAAAGCGGCGCAGGAACTCTTGGCCAGCAACCGCGCGAAGGCCAAGGCCGGCATCATGTCCATCGTCGATGTCTTGCAAGCCGAAGCGGCCGTCGCGTCGCGGGTCGAGCAGGTCCTGGTCGCAGAGAAAACGATTCGGGACCAGGAAGATCAGCTGCGCAGATTGCTCAATCCTGGTGAAGAAAATCTGCGTCAAGACGTACACTTGATCCCACTCGACCAGCCGGTCGTGGCCCTCGAACCGCTCAGCCTGCAGGAAGCCATCGACACGGCCATCGAGCAGCGGCCGGAAATTGTCCAGGCGAAGAAGAATATGGAGACGAGCGATCTCAATACCAGGTTTGCCAAAAATCAGATTCTCCCGAATCTCTCGTTCCAAGGGACGATGGGAATGGCAGGACTGGGGAGAGACTATGGCGACTCGGTGAACCGGAACTTCAGCGGCGATTTCTATAATTACGGCGCGGGCCTTGTCTTAAGTTATCCCCTCGGCAACCGCTCTGCCTGGAGCACCTATAATAAACGGCAGCTGGAGGAGAAGAACGCCGAAGCATCGCTCGTGAATGTGCGGCAGCTCATTATCGTGGGTGTGCGCGAAGCCGTCCGGCGCGTCCAGACGGATTTTAAGCGCATTGAAACCACTCGATCCGCCAGAATCATGGCAGAGAAGCAGTTACAGGCGGAGCAAGAGCGGCTGAAGGTCGGGCTCAGCACCACACGCTTCGTCCTCGACTTTCAACGCGATCTGGCGACGGCCCAAGGCAACGAGTTGCGTTCCACCGTCGATTACAACAAATCGCTCTCCAACCTCGCGAGGCACAAAGCCACCACCCTCGACCGTTATAATCTCCAACTCAACTAGCCCGCATGATTAATGAGGGCTGACCTCTATGACAGCGCCTGAGTCCGGTCCGCACGTGATACCGACTCAGACCAAAGAATGGGGAGCAGCCCTCGCGCTGCTCCCCGTGGCCGCAACGCTCGGCTTTTACGCCCTTCCCGCCTCGCTTCAAGAACAGACGGCAGTGCTATTCGCGCCACAGATCGTCGCCTACCTCGCCTTCGGCTTGTGGGCCGCACGCAACGATAACATCGTCTCTGGGCTAGGGCTGGAAAAACGAAACTTCCGTGATGGTGTCCGCTGGGGACTCCTGACAGGCCTGCTGCTCGGATGCCTGAATACGTTCGCGATTCTTTTTGTCTATCCGCATCTGGGCTATGACATCGATTTCCTCAAAATCACGCCACATGGCCGACTCCCCTTCTTGGTCATGGTCCCCTGGTTCATTTGTGCCATCGCCTTCTTTGTGGAACTGAACTTTCGAGGATTTCTCCTGGGCCGGTTAACTGCACTTGAGTCGAGGCTGTGGAGATCCGGCGTGGCCCAGCGCTTCTCGCCCTTGGCCCTCATCGCCAGTGCTCTGATATTTGCTTTCGATCCCTTCATGGTGAATACTTTTCAGGACCTCCACTGGATCGCCGTCTGGGACGGGCTGATCTGGGGAGCCATCTGGCTGCGCACACGTAACCTCTACATCACGATCGTCGCGCATGCAGTCGAAGTCATCGTGATGTACAGCTCGGTGAAATTCGCATTGTCATAGGAAAAAGCTGTCTTACTCAACAAGGAGCAACGCGATGGGTGAACTCGGTAAGTATGTGCTCTATTTCCTGCTCGGTGGAACCATCGTCAGTGTCTCCACCTACCTCGGGTCGCAAGGCAAATCGTTCCTCGCCGCCTTTGCCAGCACCTTCCCCGCCATTACCGGCGCCACGTTTATCCTGATCTATCTGAACGGCGGCAATGAGGCAATCGTCAGCTACGCAAAGAACTTATTGTGGTTCGTTCCGCCCTGGGTCGTCTACGTCATCACCATGATTCTGGCCGTCCCACAAATTGGGTTCTGGCCTGCCATGACCGGCTCGCTCGTGCTGTATTTAGGTTGCGTAGGGGCGGTGAAGGTGTTGATTCGATAAATGCCGTTCTGCGAATTTTGCACCTTGCCAAAGGAGACATCATTGTGTACGCTTTTATTCTCCGTCTCCGAATACCCCGCAATCCATCACGAGGTATCACATGACCAAGACAATGTCGCTCAAACAAGCTCGATCCCGATTCTCCACACTCGTCGACAAAGCCGACCGCCTGTCCGAACGATTCATCGTGACCAAAAACGGAACCCCAAAAGCCGTCGTCATGGGGGTTGAAGAATATGAAAGCTGGGTAGAAACCTTGGAATTGCTCTCCAATCCGAAAGCGGTCAAGGCGCTCCAGCAAGGGTTAAAGGAAGCCAAGACCGGGAAGGTTCGGTCCTTCAAGGATGTGTTCGGCGAAAATCAGTGAAGCAGATCCGACTCACCCATCAGGCCGTCAAAGATATTGAGGCCTTCGATTCGGGAATCCGCGAACGAATCAAGGAATCGCTCCGCTACCTGGCCGATCATCCCCGCGAAGGCAAGCCGCTGAAAGGCCGATTCCAGAAAGACAAGGTGTGGTCCTACCGTGTCCGGCCTTATCGTATCCTGTACCACACCGTAGGCGAATGGCTGGAAATCCTTTCTATTGAACACCGCAAAGATGTGTACCGATAGCAACCTTCAGCCCGCAAGGGCGCCCTCCGTGAATCATATCTTGCAGGCAACGATCAGACCTACTCATTCCGTCATGCGCTTCACAAACAACGTTTCACGCGCAAGAGCCGCGTATCCGCGCTTGCAGCAAACGCGTCAGAAATAAGTCAAACTAGGCAGTACGGCGTAACACGTGAATCGTGGGTAGGGCCCGAGGAGTTTTTCCCACTTGAGAATTTGGATAATCTAGTTGGTCGGCGCCTTCAGATGCTGATCTAAGGACGCAGCTAGAGTTCTCGCCCTCCCAACCCCGGGCGGGCCGAGACACACTCTTGTCCCTGGCGAGCACATTCCTATCGTGCGCGTTCCGCGAGGCCCTTCCAACCCCCCTACCTCTCTTTAGGGAGTGGCCGAAGCTGCCCTTGACTGCGCGCATCGAATGCAACGCATGCTCCCTCCAAGCTTGCTCGTTCTCTCTTCAGGAATGGAGGCTGATTGATCTTCTACTGCGCGCGTCCAAGGAGGAGAGTCCGCGACCGCGCGTTGCGCGAGCACAGAAGATCATCAGTCTCCATCCCCTCCTCTGTTCCTTCGTTGAACCGGACGCCGACAGTTGCTACCATGGCCGGTCAACCCATTATCGGAGTGATCGCCGTGCCGAACCCTCTGGACTCCAATCCATCGAGAGATCACCTCATCGTCGAAGGCGCGCGCCAGAATAACCTCAAGAACATCTCGCTCCGCATTCCCCACAACCAGGTCACGGCCATCACCGGCGTCTCAGGGTCGGGAAAATCTTCGCTCGCGTTTGACACGCTCTTTGCCGAAGGCCAATGGCGCTATGTGGAATCGCTCTCCACCTATGCCCGCATGTTTCTCGACAAGGTCAATCGGCCCGATGTCGATCGGCTGATCAACGTGCGCCCGGCCATTGCGATCGAACAGAAGAACCCCATCCGCACCGCTCGCTCGACGGTCGGCACCACGACTGAGATTGCCGACCTGCTACGGCTCCTGTTCGCCAAAATTGGCCATCCGGTTTGCCCCGATTGCGCCGTCGAGGCGCGCAGTTTTCACCCCGGCAGCGTCGTCGACGCTCTCCTGACCCATTGTGCCGACGCGCGAGCGATGATTCTGTTTCCTGTCACAACCCGGGCGCCGAAACAGGACCAAGCCTTTCTACAATCGCTCTTGTTGCGCGGGTACAGCAGACTACAGTGCGGAAAGGAGATCCTCGATCTCCACGAGGTCCAGACCCTTCCCGCAACCAGACCAGACCATCTGCACGTGGTCCTCGATCGGCTGGTGATCCGGGAAGACAATCGATCCCGCCTCATCGAAGCGATTGAAACGGCCTTTCGCGAGGGTGAGGGCCTCTGCCGCGTGGAGGTCATCGACCAGGGCCTCCGCACCTACAGCACGAACTTTCGCTGCCAGCGCTGTAACCGAACATTCGAACCGATTCGCCCCGTCCTCTTTTCCTTCAACCATCCGCTCGGCGCCTGTCCTGAATGTAAAGGGTTCGGCAATATTCTGCGGTACGATCCCGACCTCGTCATCCCCGACCACAGCAAGTCGCTGGCCCAAAGCGCGATCGAACCCTGGAGTAAACCCAGTGGCGATTGGTGGCAGAAGCAACTGTTGCTCTCCATGAAGCGGCGTGGAATCGACCTCACCCTCCCCTACAAGGATTTGCCGCAGCCTATCAAGCAGATACTCTGGGAAGGGGAAGGGAAGCTGGAGGGTGTGCGACAATACTTCGAATACTTGGAAGGGAAGCGCTACAAGCTGCATGTGCGCGTGATGCTCAGCCGCTACCGGACCCCGATCCCCTGTCCAGGCTGCCACGGATCACGCCTCCGGCCGGATGCGCGCTATGTGAAGATTGCCGGCCAAGACATTCACGAGTTGTCTGCGCTGACAATTGAAGCGGTGGCGGCTTGGATCGCAGCCCTTCCTCTCTCTCCCTATGAAGAGCAAATCGCCCGCGACATTCTCCGACAACTGACAGCCAAACTTGGGTTTCTCCTCCGCGTGGGCCTCGGCTATCTGACGCTTTCTCGCCAAACCCGTACGCTCTCGGGAGGAGAGGCCCAACGCGCGGCCTTGGCGAATCAACTCGGGGCACGCCTGGTCGGTACGCTCTACGTCCTCGACGAACCGACCATCGGCCTGCACCCGCGTGACACCGCAACACTCGCCAGCATTCTGCGAGAGCTGGCAGTCCAAGGCAACACGGTGGTCGTTGTCGAACACGACCGTCAGATGATGCAGGCCGCCGACTTTCTGGTCGAACTAGGCCCGTTGTCCGGCGAGAAAGGCGGCGAAGTGATCTGTGCGGCGCCCCAACAGGAATTCATGGCAGACCGGCGGTCGATCACCGCGCGCTACCTGCGTGGCGATGATGAGATTGCGATTCCACGATCTCGCCGGAAAGGAAACGGAAACATTCTTGTGATCGCAGGCGCATGCGAGCACAACCTGAAAGATCTGTTCGTGAGAATTCCGCTCGGGATGTTGGTCTGCGTCACCGGGGTGTCTGGGTCCGGCAAGAGCACATTGGTCGAAGACACGCTCTACCGCGCCGTGGCCCGCGCCTTTCGTGTCGAGTCGCTGCCGATGGGAAAGTTTCGCGCGATTAAGGGGATCGAACATCTCACCGGCGTCAAACTCATCGATCAGGAGCCCATCGGTCGCACACCACGCTCGAACCCCATCACCTATCTGAAAGCCTTCGATGAAGTGCGCGCCCTCTTCGCCTCTGAGCGCGATGCGCTGAGAGGCGGATTCACTGCAGGCCATTTCTCTTTCAATACCACCGGAGGCCGGTGCGAACGCTGCGAAGGAAGCGGCGTTCAAAAGCTGGAAATGTATTTCTTCGAGGATATCTACGCGACGTGCGAGGCCTGCGACGGCAAGCGATTTAAACCGGACGTGCTCTCCATTCGCTATCGTGGGAAAACGATCCACGATATATTGCAGATGACGGCGGAAGAGGCGCTGGGATTTTTTAGCGGTTCGCCCAAGCTCACGGAAAAACTTCACCTGCTCTCATCCATCGGACTGGGCTATCTTCGGCTCGGCCAAGCCGCCACAACCCTCTCAGGCGGCGAAGCTCAGCGATTAAAAATCGCGTCCGAACTCAAAAACTCGTCCGCGAAGAACGGGCTCTACATCATGGACGAACCGACCACGGGGCTACATGTCGATGACATCAAGAAACTGTTGACCATGCTGCACAAGCTGGTGAACAGCGGCAACACCGTGGTCGTGGTGGAGCACAATCTCGATGTCATCAAATCGGCGGATTGGATCATCGATCTAGGCCCAGAAGGCGGCACAGCAGGCGGCCACATCGTGGCAGAAGGCCGACCGGAGCAAGTAGCGAAGGTGGCGGGGTCTCATACGGGAAAATTTCTTGCCCCTCTGTTGTCTCATGAGTAGATGGCACCTCAGCGCCTATAGCCCTGGACGCTTCTCGGCCGTCAGCGCTATCTCGATTGGCTGTCCGGCTCGCCGAACCATTAAACGCAATTCTTGTCCTGCTTCAACCTGGCAGAGTCGTTTCGCTTCCCGTTCTGAAGATACGCTCGATAAAACCGCGCCGTTGCAGGCAACCACCCGGTCACCTACCTTGAGGCCGGCTTTCTCTGCCGGCAGACCGCTGCGGAGTTCCCGCACGAGATAGTACCGCACGCCGGCGGATTCCTGAAGATCCCAATTGATACCGACCCGTCCAGACCCAAGCAACCCGGTTTGCGATCCGAACCGAGCGAGAATCCGCTGTACAATGGCGCGGGCCAGGCTCTCAGGATCATCAGCCGTAGCGTCAGAACCGTATCCCTCCCCATTGAATAACACCACACCGCTCTCGACATCGATGATTCGAAAGCCCAGCGACACGCGACTGTTCTGGTCTCCATCGGGTCGCCCCCATTGCTGCACTTCGCCCACCACGATGGCCTGCGCACCAACGAGTTTCCCGACGTTCAACACCTCGGCATCGTCGGCGTGCTTCAGTTGGACGACCTGCTCCTTGAATACTTCGTCGAGTTCGGTTCGCTCGACCATATTGATGTCCAAATCCAAGAGCAGCGTCGTCACGATCCCAGCCACACGCGAGCCCGATTCTTCTGCACCGGGCGCATCCTCAAACGCCATCACGGCCATCGTCCGATAACGATCGATCGTTTCTCGATTAATCGGGCCGACGCCGGTCACGGCCGGCTCAGGACGTCCACGCATTCCGCCGACTCCTAACGCAGCGGTGCCTGATGACGCACAGGCGCGACGGCGCTGTAAAATAGCGGCCGGCGTGCCCCAGGCACAGAGTTCCTCGTTCACCAGCACGATGTGATGCGGATATTCGCGCTGATGGTCTGCCACAATGTTGGTGAACGGATAGAACAGACAACCGCCGACCCACATGGAAAGTGGACAGAGGGCTAATTCGTAGAGCCACTGTTTGCGAGCAGTAAGGGAATATTCCCAGACCAGCATCTGGCCATCGTCACGCAACACACGATCCGGACGTCCAACCTGGGCGACGACCTCAGCCTTCGTCATCGGCACGGCCAGCCGGTCCAGCTTGGACTCCGACTTCATCACGGTATACAGGACGCCGCATCCGGAACAGGCGCCGACAAGGAGAGCGAGGCCTATCCAACAGCCAATCCGTTTGATCATCTTCGCTCGACTCCGGGATAGGGAACCGCACGGAAGAGGCAGGGTAGCACCAGCGCGTGACAGCTGCAATGGAACGGGGCGAGGAGTCTGCAGCAGGATGCTTAAAAAGGCCGTCAGCAAGGCCGCAGCCGATGAACGCACCGGAGGCGTAGCATTCCCACCCGCCCATCCCACGCTTCCAAGACAGCTCGTTTCCCAAGTGGGCTACGTTAAGGATGCGTTCGAGGGGAGAACGCCGCTGGCGGGCTTGTGGGGTATCCTGCTAATTCAAGGAGGGGTCGAACGGCATGTCCGCGTAATGGCGATAGTCGTCGCCTAGGGCGCTCACGATGTCCGGCCAGATACGTGTGGGATCCTTGTCGAACACCGCACTGGGATCTGCGGGAATGGTAAACCACGATCCAGTCTGCATTTCAGATTCCAGTTGTCCAGGGCCCCATCCGGAATATCCGATATAGGCGCGAAACGCCTCTCTCCCCTCACTGGTCGTCAAAATACGATCGACGAGCCCTGTGTCCCCGCCAAGACAGATCCCATCGAACACATGGTGGGAATTCTCAGGCAATTGATCCAAGCGATAGAGCATCATCACCTGATTCGTTTGCACCGGCCCTCCGGAGAAGAGGACGTGCCGTTGCCCTTCGAGGATCGGAACTTGTGGTAAGGCCTCTGAGACCGACATCGCAGTCGGGCGGTTGACGACGACACCCAATGCACCTTCGGCCCCGTGCTCGCAGAGCAACACGACGGTCTGCCGAAAATTTGGATCGCGCAAGGACGGCGCGGCGATGAGGAAAATGCCTTTCCCAAGTGGAGCTTTCATAGTGGTAATCCTACCGCGCCGGCCCGTGTGGCGCAAGCGAGACGAGCGAGACGGACCTGAGTGGCGAGACGGACGACGGTTCGAGGTCTGATGTTCGAGTCGCGCCTTTCGCGCATGTCTCGCGCTTCACGCGCCACAGCCGTATCGGGCTGCTCTAATGATAGAGGGATTCGCGTCGATCGCGGAGAAGATCGTTGTAGCGTGTGAGGGCTTTGTTGCGCGCATCGGCAGGATCGATCTCGACGAGATAGAGTTCTTCTTGGTCTCGCGGCGCGCGATGCAGAATCGCCCCTTTAGGAGCGACGACTTCGCTGTTCCCGATAAATGTCAGCTGATCTTTACCGCCTCGCACTTCGCTCCCGGTGCGATTACAGGTAATGGCGAACACTCGATTCTCCAGACACCGAACCGGCATGGAGTCCGGACAATTTGGCAAGATCAGGTTCGAGGGATGACAAATGATCTCTGCGCCCTTCAGCGCCAACGTACGAGCCGCCTCCGGATAATACCAATCGAAACAGATCATGACGCCGATCTTGGCCGGCCCGATATCCCAGACTTGAAATCCTGTGTCGCCGGGCGTAAAGAACAGCGTTTCTTCAAAAAACAGATGGGTCTTGCGATAGCACCCGATAAACCCCGACGGGCCAACGACCACAGCGGAGTTATAGCAGGCAGCCCCAGCACGCTCCGGAAGGCCGGCGACAATCGTCATCCGACGCCGCTTCGCTAGATCGATCAGCCGTTGCGTGGTCGGCCCATTCGGCACCGACTCCGACAGGGTCATCACTTCATGCTGCGACAAGAACTGATACCCGGACGCGCACAATTCCGGCAAGACGATCAGATCGGCGTCGGCCCGATCGAGGGCTTCCACAATCGTGTCGAGATTGTGCGAGACTTCACCAAATTGTGGTGCGAACTGAAAAAACCCCACCCGCATGATCGTCATGCCCTCAAGAACAAAACGGGCAGGGTCGCCCCTGCCCGTTCACGAACACTCTTACTCGAAGGTTTACTTCACTTCAGACAAATGGGTGACCGCTCCTTCGGCATGCTGTGTGCCCACATCAGCGTGACCAGCCTTGCCATGGGCCACGGCTTCCTTGAGATGCGTAATGCCTTCGGCCAAATGCGGATTCTTCATATCACCGGCCATGGCATGCTTCAGTCCTTCTTCAGCATGCTGCACCAAGGCATCGGCATGTCCCTGTTTGCCATGCGCCACGGCTTCCTTCGCATGCGCCAAGGCTTCACCCACATGCTTGTCAGCAGCAAGGGCAAGCCCGCTGAGCAACGGGAAACCGACAAGCGCAGCCACCGCTGCCACAGCCAGTGCTCCGCGACGAATTTTCATAGTCATGGGATCCTCCTCAGTGGTTAAGGTTCACTCGACGAGCGAGCGACATCTACAACATTCTTGACTGACTATCACCTTACACAGCCATTTTTTTACTGTCAAGAAGGTCTCACTTGGGGATCGACGTTCAGGATCTGCTGCAATCCCTTGGCATCTTTTTCAACCGGGCAGGCAAAATCCCGGCTCCACTCCCACCATGACCCAGGGTAGTTACGGACCTTCCGATACCCGGCGAGCTTGAAAATAAAATACAGCCATGATGAACGGACACCGCCGGTGCAATAGCAGATGACTTCTTGATCCTGCGTGAGACCTTTCTCGGCGAGATTCTCTGCAATCGCCCGCAAATCTTTTACCGTCGCGTCTGCGTGAAGAAATCCTGTCCAAGCCAGATGAATGGCAGAGGGAATGTGTCCGGGTCGCGGAATCCCCGACACCTCTTTCCCAAGATATTCTTCGAGGCTGCGCGCATCGACGATCGCGGTGCCTGGATGCGGCTGCTTCACGAGCTGCTTCAGTTCATCTTTGCTTGCGATCACGGTCGTCACCGGCTTGACGGTGAAGGTCCCCGGTGTGGGCGTCACACATCCATGCTCGAACGGCCGTTTTTCCTGCACCCACTTGACCCACCCACCGTCGAGAATACGGAGGCGTGTGTGCCCCAGATACTCCAACATCCAGAACATGCGGCCTTCGTCTCCCCAGTTGTCAAACGGATTGGAATAGATGATCACATCGCTGTCCTGGCTGATGCCCAAGGCGCGGATCTTCTGTTCGATGCGACCGCGATCAGGATCGAGCAATCCCTTCGGCACAGCATGAGGGTCGCTGTACTCATGCCACGTCGAATGTACCGCCCCCGGAATATGGCCGCCGAATTCGTAGGCGGCCCGCCCTCGCACGTCGAGCACCACCAGACCGGGCTGTCCCAGGTTCTGTTGGAGAGTGTCGGTATCAATCAGCAACGCGTGTGTCATGTCATTCCCTTTAGCAGGACGCTGAAAAAGTCCGCCAGCATCGTTCTCGCATCGTTCAGACCCTCAACGGGGACCCGGCCGCCTCACCACTCGGCGGCGCGCACAGACTTGGTGCGACTTATTCGTCGCACCGTGCGCCCCAGAGGGTACGCCTCCGGGCCTTCACTCGCTGCGGCCTTGCTGGACAGCCTTTTTGAGCATCCTGCGTGGTGTTCTCCTGTCGTCCAAAATGTGCAGACCTTTGAATTTCCACTAAGTCGCAATAGTTTTTCCGCAGCCTGTTAGACATCATTGGTCAGCCTTCAACTCCGGCCTTACAACTTAACGCATCTGGCTGATGGTTGACCGCTGAGAGCTGATTGCCCTCGTCCAATACTGCAGCAAGCGCGCCGGACAGCGGGAACTCCCGCTCGTATACGACGAATCGATAGGGATCGTTCCCCGTCAGCCCATACTTCGTCTGAAGCATCTCATGTTGCTTATCGGTCAGGATGTGGTATTGCACACGAGTCTTCACTTTCAAGCCCTCCGCCTGAGTCGGAATCTGGTACGAAAACTGATATTCCCGGCTGGCTAATGGCAACAGGCGGTTATCATACAACTCAACAATGGCCGGCTGCCACATGATCCAGCGGCCCATCGTCGATGTTTGCTGATCCAGCACCTTCCCCTTCTGATCTTCGACGGAAAACTCCACCGTGAAGTATCGATCGGGATCGCCGGTCGGAATCTTATGGCCGGCTCCTGCATTGA
>JBGTMB010000258.1:0-3454 GCA_041743755.1 Nitrospiraceae bacterium
GCATTCCAATGGGATGCCAGGTGATGCTGGAGTTTCATCCCGCCGAGTACGATGATCCCATCATGGTTGACGGCGCCATCGTGCGTTCCCGTTGTGCCGAAGGAATCGGGCTTCGCTTTTCTAACCTTCTCCGCTCGGAGGAACGACGCCTCAGCCGAATTCTAGCCTTGCGTCTTCCCGATCCCGCCATCTAACAGGATGCTGAAAAATTCCGCCAGCTTCGTTCTCACATCGCTCAGATCCTCAACGGGGACCCGGCCGCCTCACTAACTCGGCGGCGCGCACAGACGTGGTGCTCCTTATTCGTCGCACCGTGCGCCCCAGAGGGTACGCCTCCGGTTCCTCGCTCGCTGCGGCCTTGCTGGACGGACTTTTTGAGCATCCTGTCTCTGCCGTCTGCGAATATGGTCGCTCGTCCCTCACCCAATTTATTCGTGCCGGAGCACAGCCAACGGTCGTTGGCCAAGAATCCGGTAGGTGCTGGCAAACCCGACTATCAGGGTGAGCAACATCGTGAGAAAGAGGCCGATGCCGAGTACTTGTGGGTGTATGCTCCAGGGGAGGTCGAACACATACCGAACCAGGGCCCATGCCAAGATGCTTCCAAGGGATAATCCGATGAGCCCTGCGACAGCGCCCAGCAGGACATACTCCATGGCAAAGGCCCTCGCAATCAGGCTACGGGTCGCGCCGAGCGCCTTTAGAATGACCGATTCATAGAGACGCCGGTAGCGTGTCGCCGCGAGCGCTGCTGCCATGACCAACCCGCCGGCCACAACACAAAAGAGCGCAACCGCCCGGATCGCCAGTGAGAGACGGTCGAGCACCCGCGCAAACCCATCTAGTACGTCACCGATATGAATGGCGCTGATGTTTGGAAATGAGGCAACGACCGCCTGCTGCAACGGCACCTCTTTCGCTGCTGAGACTCGCACCGTCCCCACATAGGTAAACGGCGCTCCGCCAATCGAGCCTGGGGACAAAATCATGTAAAAGTTCGTCGAGAAATTTCCCCACTCGACTTTTCGGATGCTACTCACTTCCGCCGACACCGTGGCCCCTTGAATGTCGAACTCCACGATGGAACCGATCGTGAGACCTAAATGCATAGCCGCGTCCTCTTCCACTGATACTTGAGGCGTCGAAAAAACTTGCGCAGGCGTCCACCATTCTCCTTTGATGACCGTATTGTCTTTCGGGAGCCGATCGAGAAAGGTCAGGACATACTCACGGGTGAAATACCACTGTTTCCCGCGCCCCTCGTTTCCTTCAGTGCGTTTCTCGTCTTTCTCCCCTGCTTCGTCAAATGTGATGACCTTCCCATCAATCGCATGGAGGCGCGAACGCACCAGCGGCGTGAGCTCGGGATGTGCCCCCTCGGCTTGTCGATCAATGAGCGACACGAATTCTTGTGCCTGATCGGGTTGAATATCGATGAAGAAAAACGTCGGGGCATCCGCAGGGCGATTCTCCTGTATTTGGCTGAGCAACGCTTGTTCCACCAGCGACACCGTGACGATCGCCATCACACCGATGCCGATTGCGACCATGATTCCAGTCGCCTGGCTCCCCGGTCGCACGACATTCCCCAAGGCATAACGCAGGCTCAAGATGCGAGGCAACGGCATCAAGGCCAGCCCTCGCACGAACGCTTGCGCACAGACAAAGAGGACCGTGATGGCGAGGGATGTCGCCCCGATAAACAGGAGGCCGATCGACCAAGAACCGGCTTGCCACACCGACAGTGCGCAGAGCCCGAAAATGATCACTCCGGCCGTGCCGACATTCCATCCATCGGTGAGCCCCCACCGTACCCACCATCGTGACGAAGCGGTTTCCAACCCGACGGCCGCCTGTTCTGCATCGCGGCGGAAAATCGCACCGGGGTGAATATCTCGAATCTTCAACAATGGCCAGAGCGTAAACAGCAATGTCGACAAGAGTCCCAGTAAGGCTCCTTTCAGCAAGGGCCAGATCGAGGACTGCGATAATTCCGAAGACACGCCGAGTTGATCGAGGATGTCTGAAGCGAAGAGGGCAGCTGCGAGCGGAGGTAATCCTCGTTCGAGTGCGATTCCCAACACGATGCCGGCCAAGCTTCCGATGGATCCAAGGAAGATCGCTTGGACCACGTAGGTTGAGACGACCGTGGCCGAATCCGCGCCGACCGCCTTTAAGGTCGCGATCGTCCGCAATTTGTCCCTCAAAAACGCATGAATCGAGGTTCCAACACCCAGTCCGCCGATGAATAGCGCGGTGAGACCGATCAGCCCGAGATAGCGGGAGAGTTGTTCGAGAAATTGCTTCAATTGCGACTGGGCCGTGCGATAGCTCGTGACGCGTGCAGAATCTGCCCCCAATCGGTCGCGCAACTCGGAAAGGAGCGGATCCAGCGGCATAGCGGTAGGCGTTTTTACGAGATATCGTTCTCGCACACGGCTTCCAGGTTTGACCAACTCAGCGGCTAATAACCCCTCCTGCGCAATCATCACCCGTGGGCCCAAGGTGAAGGCGTTGGCCATTCGATCAGGCTCGGTCCGCACGACGCCCGTGATGAGAAACATCGTCTGACCGATCTTCAATCGCTCTCCGACCGAGAGACCCATCCGAATCAGCAGCGACTCCTGTACCACCGCGCCAAAACAAGGACGCCCTCCGCAGCGGCGCTCATCCGGGTGGAGCAAGGCGTCAAGCGCCTGCGTCGAGTCGAGCCGAATCGTACCGTACAGGGGATACGCCGATTCGACCGCTTTGAGTTCGATGATCTGGGTCGATTGGGTCATGAAGGACCCAGGGGTTGGGCGCGCGGCCATGGCAACAAGTTCACTCACATGGGTGAAGACTATGTCGTGCGCTCCCAGCGAGCTTAGCACCGCTTGACCAGCCAGACTCAGGGGGCGAGTCAGGCGAATTTCGAGATCGCCGCCCAACAGCCCTCGCGCCTCTTTCGTGACGGCGCGTTCCATGTGTGCGCCAAAGAGCGAGACTCCGACCAAGGCGCCCACGCCGATCGCGATACAAGCGAAGAAATAGAGAAAGTGCCGCCAGGCTCCCCTGGTTTCCCGCCAGGCCATCTTGAAGATAAAACGATTCACCGGGGTGGCTCTGCAACTCGAGGGTCCGGATCCGTGAGGCGGTCGGATTCGATGCGGCCGTCGCGCAATGAGATCACGCGCTCCATCGATGATGCGATGGTGTGATCATGTGTGACCAAAACCAAGGTGGTTCCATAATCGCGATGGAGCGACTGGAGCAACTGCATGACGTGTTGGCCTGTGGCCGAATCCAGGTTGCCGGTCGGTTCGTCTGCCAGCAGAATCGGTGGGTGACAGGCAAAGGCTCTGGCCACCGCCACCCGCTGTTGTTCGCCTCCTGAGAGTTGGACGGGATAATGATGGAGCCGTTCTCCAAGGCCGACGGTATTCAACAGTTCCGTGGCGCGATCCTGCGCCGT
>JBGTMB010000259.1:0-2818 GCA_041743755.1 Nitrospiraceae bacterium
CCTACCAAAGTTAGAATGGCAGCTCAGGAATCGCTTCGAGAACTCACCGAATCAGAAGACTTAATCTCACAAGCCCTAACTGCCTACTGCCACTGATTACCTGCTACTTTGCATCTGCAATGTGGCCATCGTCCTGCTAGAATAGAAAGACCACTGTGGCTTAACTGTAGCGGAACCATCGTGCTCAATCTGGTTTGATCGTTCTCTCATCTGCCTCTGGCCTTGGTATAATTGAGATAGAACCGATACGGTGAGATCAGACCTATAGTCTCTGGGACCTCGGTAGTTTCAAATCTCGCCCCTCCGCCATTTCCTGATAGCCAAAGCTGGGCAGCTTCTGGGCTGCCACACAATGACACCTATGTGCGCTCTGGTTTTTCGTCCACTTGCTCCCTCCAAGCTTGCTGTTATCTCTCCTAGGGATGGGGGCTGATTGATCTTCTACTGCGCGCGTCCAACGAGAGCCTTCCTCTCTTTCAATCTTTTTAGAGGAGTGGCCAAGGTTGCCCTCAACTGCGCGCATCGAACGAGCACCGTTTCACCGTGCGCGTTCTGCGAGCAAGGAGGGCACCTGGCCGCTCCGTTCCCCTTCTCTTTGTAAGGGTGGCGGGTAGTATGTTATACAGCGATTCCACTGAATGACCGGACTGCCCAATAATTTCTTCGCTCATCTCCATGGAACGAGAAGCCAAAACGTATGTGCTGAAGCGGCCGGTTGACGGAGCCGTTCCCCGGAAACTGTCCATCGATTATGCTGCGGCGTTGAATAGCCAGCAGCTTGCGGCGGTCACTGCGGGCGAAGGGCCATCATTGGTCATTGCCGGCGCTGGTAGCGGCAAGACACGCACCTTGGTGTACCGCGTGGCCTATTTGATCGACTCGGGGATCGATCCCTCCCACATTCTGCTCCTGACCTTTACCCGAAAATCAGCCCAGGAAATGCTCGATCGAGCCGGTGAATTGATCGGTGTACGCAGTGAACGTGTCCGTGGTGGCACATTCCACTCCGTGGCCAATATGTTGCTCCGACGCTATGGCCGGTCCATCGGCCTGGAGCCGGGCTTTACGATTCTGGACCGAGGCGATGCGGAGGACTTGATTGCCTTGGTTCGCGCGCAGCTGGGTTTGAACGAAAAGGATAAGCGGTTTCCCCGCAAGGGCACGATTGCGGAGATGTTCAGCAAGGCCGAGAATACGTTACGTCCGCTCGCCGAGATCGTGGTCGAAGAGTTCGATCATTTTTCCGACCATCTGGATGCATTGGAGCAATTACAGCGAGGATATCAAGCGTCAAAGCGGCAACGTCAGCTGGTGGATTATGACGATCTGTTGGTGTTGCTGCGGCGGCTTGTGATGGAGGATGAAGGAGTCAGGCAGACGATTTCCTTGCTGTATCGATATATCCTGGTGGATGAGTATCAGGACACCAATCGCTTGCAGGCGGATGTCGTCCGGCATCTTGCCTCCACCCATCAGAACGTGATGGTCGTGGGTGACGATGCGCAGTCGATCTATGCCTTCCGAGGTGCGACGTTCAAGAACATCATGGAGTTCCCGGCGCTCTTTCCCGGCACGACCATCTATAAGCTAGAAGAGAATTACCGCAGCACACAGCCGATCCTGAATCTCGCGAATACCATTATCGAAGCCGCGGTGGAGAAGTATAGCAAGCATCTCTTTACGAGGAAGCTTGATGGGCCGTTGCCGGTTCTGGTGGAGGCAGCAGGGGAGAATGCACAATCGCGTTTCATTGCGCAGAAGATTTTGGAGTTGCGGGAGGAAGGGGTTCCGCTCAGCGAAATGGCGGTGCTGTTTCGATCGAGCTTTCACTCGTTCGATCTTGAAATCGAGCTCTCGCGTCACGGACTGCCGTTTATCAAGCGTGGCGGGGTGAAGTTTATCGAGACTGCCCATGTGAAGGATTTGCTGGCCCATATGCGTGTCGTGGCCAATCCCTTGGATGCCGTGAGTTGGCATCGCGTGCTTATGCTCGTCGAGGGTGTGGGGCCAAAGAAAGCACAGGATGTCATGGCCGCATTGGTGAAATCGGACAAGCCGTATCAGGCCCTTCGTGAGATGACTGGGCGATCGGGGAAAGGACTCAAGGATTTAGCCCTGACGCTCGAAAGTCTCGCCGGATCCGGAGATCTTCGTCCGGCCGAGCAAGTGAACCATATTTATGAGTACTACCTGCCGATTCTGAAGACCCAATACGACGACTATCCCAAGCGCATGCGGGATCTGGATCATTTGCAGACGATTGCGGAGGGGTATCAGGAGGTTGTGACATTTCTGTCGGATCTGGCGCTGGAGCCGCCGGATGGGAGTGTCGCCGGCGTGGAGGCAACCGATCGAGAAGACGAGCGACTGGTATTGTCCACGATCCATTCTGCCAAGGGGCTTGAGTGGCAATGTGTATTTGTCATCTGGATCGTGGATGGAAGATTCCCGTCGGTCTATTCGTTTAGTGAAGATGAGGGGTTGGAAGAGGAGCGACGGTTGTTCTATGTCTCCGTGACGAGAGCAAAACGGCATTTGTACTTGACCTACCCGATCAATGTGTTCGATAGGGGAAGCGGGATGATACTGTCGAAGCCGTCCAGATTTTTGGACCCTGTGTCGCCGGGACAACTGGATCAATTGGTCTTGATGGAGGAGGGTGGGCGGCAAGACTGGTATTCTCGCGACGATCGTTAGCCGGATGCTGAAAAAGTCCGTCAGCTTCGTTCTCGACTCATCGAAATCCTCAACGTACCCCACTTGGAGAACAAGCTGTCTTGGCAGCTTGAGGTGGGCGGGTGAGAAACGGTACGCCTTC
>JBGTMB010000260.1:0-11278 GCA_041743755.1 Nitrospiraceae bacterium
GCTGATAATGTTTCTCCTGTCCGATTGACTTGGCTCCTGAGCCAGCGTAGGATTCGATTGAGTGAGCGGGCGTAGCTCAGGGGTAGAGTCCTAGCTTCCCAAGCTAGTTGTCGTGGGTTCAAATCCCATCGCCCGCTCCAAATTCAACACAGCGTTCTGGTGGGATTTGAGACCCACGACAGGGGATTCCGAAAGGGGCGTGCCCCCTCAGTGGGAGCTGGGAGGCAAATTTCATGGCCGAACCAGCGACGGAGTGCGGTTCAAATCCCATTGCCCCTCCAACCCGTCATTCGTACACGTCTTTATCCCATTCCTGCTGTTCACGGTAAGCGCCTCTCTATCATTCTCTCACGCACGGCTCTGTCAGGACGAATAGTGCAAACCCGTATCCGGTATGAACTTATATCAGACGGTTCAGAATCCGTGTCATCCTGAGCGGAGGTGCTGCTGGCTATACTGAAGAAGAGTGTCCTGCGGAAAGCTGAGCCGGGCTCCTCAATTCGACCAGTCCCAAATGGTGTGCGCTAATCAATAGTTTCTGGCGATTGGCCACACCCAGCTTGTCAAATATTCTCGTTAAATGATGACGAACAGTAATGTCTGAGATGGAAAGACGGTTGCTGATGTCTCGATTGGATAATCCTTGGGCGACGAGGGCAATCACACTCCGTTCCCGTTCTGTCAAGGAATCAACGGACGCCATATGATGGACCGGAGTCTGGCGGACCGGTAGTTTTGTGCGGGTATCCGGCTCAGGTTGAATCTCAGAAAAAGCTATCATCGTAGAAGGGGACTCTTCTTTTTCGCCTTCAATCATGGCTATCAGCACAGATGAAGGCTGGCACTTTAGTATCACACCGTCTGCTCCCATACCAATAGCAGCACGGGCACGTTCGATGTCGTTCCAATCGGCAAAGAGAAGCACTCTCGTCTGTGGTGATAATTGTTTGTAGTACTGCACAGACGCAAGCGAGTTTCTGCTCGATTCAAGGTCGATGATGACACAATCTGGTTTCATCTCTTGGATCAGTGCGTACGCATGCGCACCTCCGTTTGACTCGCCGATCAGGTCAATTCCAGGAATGTTTCGGAGGATGCCTTGGAGCCCAACTCTTGCGAGATGATTGTAACTCACCAGCGCCACTCGCACCGGCCACGACTTGTGTTTCGTCATGTTTGCCTGCTGTTTACCAGCCATACCGTACCTCGCACGTTATACCTTTATAGTAGGCGCGCACTGCGATATGCATGCATGGGCGGATGGTGCCATAGCCTATTGGGCTATGCAACCCCCGCTTAAGTAGTGGAGCTTATAGGTATAAGATATATAAGTACAATATTAGTTGTGGGAGGCTTAGCGGTGACATTGTGAGCGACAATCTCCGCCACTGTTTCGCTGGTTACCACACAACTCGACGTGCTCACCCTGCGTAATAGGATCTAGAGGCGTACGAACTACCGTCGATCGTAAAATCTGCTCGAGATAGATTTTGCAACGCCCCATATCAATATTTTGTGCTGGAACACCAGCGCTGAAATAGTTCTCCTCTCGCCGGGTGAGCCCTGAGAGCGGCACATAAGTGCCTGTTTCATTCAACAAGCCACCCCGAAATTGGTCACGTAGAATTTACACGGAGTTCTCATAACGGCATGTTTGTACGATGTACACTCGACGTGCAACACCGTACAACATTTGGTATCGAGCGCACATGTTGGGAGTAACAGGGCGAAGCATGTCATCACTTACCCAATCTCGATGCACGGGCCTCGACCAGGTGTCTCGTGATGTGAATATGGATTTTCACTGGTATGCACTCCGCACCAATGGGCATCATGAAAAACGGGTGCGTGATCGGTTGGCTGGAGTCGGGATAAAGCCGTTCCTCCCCTTAACCAGGCAACAGCGTCAATGGTCGGATCGCAAGGTCCTCACAGAACTTCCGTTGTTTCCCGGATACTGCTTTGCCCGATTCTCGCTCAGGAATCGTTTGACGATCATGCAAATTTCAGGTGTCGCCGGTATTGTGGGGTCCGTTGGGCCTGAGGTAATCCCAGATGCGGAACTCGATGCCATTCGCGCTGCCTGCGAGAGCGATCGTCTTGTACAGTGCGTGGATCTTTTCGTAGAGGGAATGCAGGTAGAGATTGTTTCAGGTCCGCTTCGAGGCCTGATGGGACAATTCATCCACCATGCTGGACATGATTATATCGTCCTGCGTGTTCAGCTCATTCAACAAGCTGTCGCCATGCATATTCATCGCGATGAAGTGATCCCGCATGGTAGCAGTGGTGCGATCCTCCGGTGAGTTGTGCCGGCCTTTCGATAAACAACCATCACGCCACATCATGGCCTGCACTCATATTACGGAAATTATGGGTGAACACGCACATATTATGACGGGACGGAGACAGCGGTTTGCCGCCCTATATTTTCCCACTGCATGCAAAGCAGTTCGAGAAGTTTCTATGCAGGGTGAGGGATCCCGAGAACTTGAGCTCGAAGACCGGCGACGTCGATAGCGGGTAGAGCCCTCAGGTGGGTATCCTTGCGCGTTGGCCGGTGAGACCCCGTCAAAAGATTGACCCTATGTCAACGGAGAAATGCGCCGGGCTGGTGACTATCCCTATGAGAGGGAGCTGATGCTTCATAAAGTCATCACCATGGCAGGCGGCTTTACCCACAAGGCTGCCACGAGCCGCGACAAGGTGATTCGAAAAATTGAAGGAAAGGAGCGAGAAATCTCACTGGACTTGGAAAGGGTCATTCTTCCAGAGGATATTATCGTGGTCCCTCGCTGTTTTTTCTAGCAGGATGCTCTCTCTGCATCTGAGACCTATAGACCAGTGGAGTTCTGCTGTGCCGAAATGGTTGCTCGGTTTAAGGGCTCCCGCAATTTCTCGGTCACCGTTCGTTTTTCCCGCTCACCATATCTTCCTCCGGTAACCTGCCAGTCTCTCCCTCTTCTGCTTCGATTCTCTTTTTAAAACATTCAGATTGCGTTTCGTTGATCCAAACCCTATAAGGCTAGAGTCTTCCCCTCGATCGGTCCGATCGATTTGAAGACGTGCTGGGTCATGGGCGCAGCTATGCGGCCACACCATCTCTTGTCAGGTGTGGCCTATGTGCAGAATACCACCCCGATGGCGTGCAACTAAGGCATATGGTAGAGAAGACTGAGCAATCGGAGGCGAGCTAGACGGCCTTTTGAACTAACCCTGAACGCAAGCATCGTGTGCAGACTCGAATGCGCTTTGTTTGACCGTTGATCAGGGCTCGGACCGGTTGGAGGTTCGGCTTGAAGATCCGCTTGGTCTTGTTGTTGGCATGACTGACGTTATGGCCGGATTGGCGACGTTTGCTACAGAGATCGCATGTAAATGCCACGGGTACACTCCTTCATCTAGTCGTATCGATGCACGTTTGTAAGAAGCAAAATGTACCACAGGGCTATTCATCTTGACAAGCAGGTTGAATGGATAAGGGGGGGTGATTGCGATGACGGGAATTGATCTACTGGGGTTTGCAGCGGGGGCGTTGACGACCTGCGCCTTTTGGCCTCAACTGCAGAAGACGTGGGCTTCGAAGTCTGCAGGCGATGTATCGCTGGGTATGCTTGCCATATTCTCAGCCGGCGTCTGTCTCTGGTTCCTCTATGGATTGGTGCTACATTCGTGGCCGATCATTGTCACCAATTTCATCACGCTGCTTCTGACGGGGGCCATACTCGCGCTCAAGCTGCGCTATCGGCATTAGCAGGATGCTGAAAAAATCCGCCAGCAGCGTTCTCGCCTTGAAAGCATCCTCAACGTAGCCCAGAGGCTACGCCTCCGGTGCTTTCGTCGGCTGCGGCCTTGCTGGACGGACTTTTTGAGCATCCCGTGGAGTTGTGTTCTGCGACGAAGATGGGCTACCTGCGGTTCGTTTCTCGGAGTTGAGCAGCTGCCCGAGACTCTTTCGTTCTATTTACGGATGGGAGGAAAGGCTGTCGAACAGAATATGACCGGCGGAGGCGCTCTTGGACATGAATGACCTTGACAACCTTCTTTCCGGTCTCCTAGAGTGCCTTCCACAATATGACTCCTGGGTAAGGGAAGAGGGTGCAAGTCCCTCGCGGTCCCGCCGCTGTAAATGGGGACGAAACCCGTGAATGCCACTGTCTAGTGGCGTGGGTCGTGAAGCGTTTCTCGTGAAGCGTAAAGATTTGTCTTTCAGGCGCTTCACGAACGACGCTTCACGTTTCACGCGAAAGATGGGAAGGCGCGGGGAGTAGGGTGAACCATGAGCCAGAAGACCTGCTGGGAGAGTTGACCAACGTTCCCTCGTGGGCTGGGGAATTGGCGAGGATGAGTTACGGGTGTAATCCTCAGGGTCTGGAGGCCTTGGGGATTTTTTTATTTGAACTGCGCACGGCATAGTCGATGGTGGGCTGGACGGCTAATCGTCGCTGTGCTGCTCGTCTGTGCGACAACTACTTTTGCACATACAGATGATGGAACGTCGGGTATGACACGTCGACAGCAAGGCATTCTCACCGGCATGCCGTTCATGACACACGTGTCAGCGAAGGCGTATGTCGATGATGCCGGTCGGCGGATGTATTTCGCCAAGCCTCCAACGAGGATTGTCTCACTGGCGCCCAGTATCACTGAAATGCTGTTTTCGATGGAGGCGGGAGAGCAGCTCGTCGGCGTCACGGATTTTTGCGATTATCCGCCGGAGGCCTTGAAGAAACCGAAGGTCGGCTACTCGAATCCGAACTTGGAATCGTTGGTGGCGCTCCAGCCTGATCTGGTGGTGGCGCCCAACGATTTTCTCAAGCCTGATGTCATCGTGAAGCTTGAGCAGTTGAAGATCCCCGTTTTTATCTTGGCCGACCAGAATGTCGAGGGGATTTTCGTTCATATCCAAACGCTCGGACGTATCGTCGGGCGATCGTCGAAAGCCGATACGGTTGCGATGCAGCTTCGGCAGCAGGTATCCGTGATTCAGCAGCGGATCAAAGGAAGGGCTCCGGTGCGGATGCTCTATGTGTTGAACAGTCAGCCTCTGATCACCGTCGGTCCAGGAAGCTTCATCGATCAACTGATTCGAATGGCCGGGGGGGCCAACGTGGCCGCGAAGAGTGCAACCCCGTATCCGCGACTGAGCATGGAGGCCGTGCTTCAGGAAGATCCTGAAGTCCTGGTGTTTCCTGTCGGTAAGGCTGAAGGCATCTCGGAGAGCGAGCAGCAGACCTGGCACCAATGGACGACGATGACGGCCGTCAAGCAGGGCAGGCTTCACCAGATTTCCGCCGATTGGCTCAATCGGCCTGGTCCACGAATCGCCAGGGGGCTCGAAGCACTTGCGGAGATTTTACACCCGGGCAGTCCGGCAGGCAGTCGAGCCGAACCGTCACATGAGTAGAAGATGACGGATCTAGCCTCATCATGGGCGAATGCCGGCGCGGTGCTGACCGTTCATCGATGGGTGGCGGTGATCGGCGGACTGCTGTTGGCAAGCGTGGCCATTCTAGTACTCTGTTTGCAGTTTGGCGCCACGTCGGTAGATATGAAAACCGTCGCGACGGCGATCATGCACATGCTGCGGGCAGACCAAGCAGGCGCCGCAACTCTGGGAACGTCCGAGATCATTATGGTGCAGATTCGGTTTCCCAGAGTGCTCATGGGTTTTTTCGTGGGGGCCGGTCTGGCGGCGGTCGGCGTCACGCTCCAAGCGTTATTGAGAAATCCATTGGCCGATCCCTATGTGTTGGGAGTGTCGAGCGGCTCTGCATTGGGAGTCTCGTTGGCCATCCTGTTTGGAATCGGTTCTACCTTCATGTTGTTGCCGATCCTGCCGCTCTTTGGATTTGCCGGAGGCCTGATGGCACTTCTGTTGATCTATCGGTTGGCGCAGTCAAAAAGCCGGTTACCAATCCACAGTTTGCTGCTGGCGGGGGTCATTTTGAATGCCATTCTGACGGCGTTTATCATGTTCATTACCTCGATTATGGAGCCGAATCGCTCCGCGGGCCTCATGGCGTGGCTGATGGGATCGCTCACGGCGCCTAACTATCCCGCCATGGGTATCTTTCTCTTGTACGTTCTGTGTGTCTTGGTGATGCTCATGCAGAAGGCGCAGTCGCTCAATATGCTCACATTGGGAGAAGAAACCGCTCGTTCACTGGGCGTAGAGACCGAGGGGATCAAGAAATGGCTCTTTGTCCTTACTGCGCTCCTGACTGGCGCAATCGTGTCGGTGAGTGGCATGATCGGGTTCGTCGGGATGGTTGTCCCGCATGCCGTGAGGTTAGTCATTGGATCGGACCATCGATTGCTGCTTCCAGCCTCGGCGTTGGTGGGGGGGATGTTTCTCGCCGTGGCCGATACGATCGCGCGAACGATCATGGCCCCCGCTGAAATACCGGTCGGTATCGTGACGGCGCTGACCGGCGGCCCATTCTTTCTCTATCTCTTGCTCTGGCGAAAAGATCGGATGGTGTGAGATGAAGACCGATCGGATGGAAACGATGCAGTCCTGGTTGTCTGTGGACGTCCCTGCCATCGAAGTCGAGGGTGTGTCGTTTCGTTATCCCACGACGGAAGGGCGGGAAAGGATATGGACCTTGGACCATCTTTCCTTCCATGTCGATGCAGGAGAAATTCTCGGTGTTGTCGGACCGAACGGGTCCGGAAAGTCGTCGCTGTTGAAAGTGCTCTCCGGCTACTTGCCGGCAGGCGAAGGGGACGTTCGTCTGGGTGGCCTCTCGCTCGGAACACGGAGTCAGGCCGATATCGCGCGATTGGTTGCGGTCGTGCCTCAGGAGTATGCGCAAGTGTTTCCATTCACGGTGGCCGAGACGGTATTGATGGGGCGTTTTCCACATCGGACTGCGCGCTGGTGGAGTATGGGAATTGGAGACGAAACCGCGAGCGACTTCGCCTGTGCGCACCACGCCATGGTCGAGACCGATGTTGTGTCGCTGGCTGATCGCCTGGTCTCGGACTTATCCGGCGGAGAGCGGCAACGAGTCATGATCGCCAGAGCGTTGGCTCAGGCGCCAAAAATTTTGTTACTCGACGAACCGACGGCCTTTCTCGATCTCCAACACCAGATTGAAATCTGTTCGATTCTGCGCCGGCTGAAAGAAGAACGGGGCTTAACCGTGGTGCTCGTTTCCCATGATCTGAATCTTGCGAGCCAATACTGCGATCGAATTTTGATGTTGAAGGCCGGAGCGCTCTTTCGTCTCGGCACGCCGCATGAAGTCATCGGTGTCGAGGCCTTGCGGGCTGTGTATGGCTGCGACGTCTTGATCGATCGTCATCCAGAATCGGGAGTGCCCAGGGTCACCATGCCGAGTTATGCTTCAGCGAAATATATCCGCGATCACATGTAACGGAAAGGATTCGTGCCCGATCCTCTCGTCTATTGTCAGGGTACGCTGTTTCAAATAGGAGGAGAGCTCAGAGAAAGACCGTCAGCGCCGGGGAAGATGGTGCAAAACCATCACGGTGCCGCCACTGTAAGCGGGGAGTGATCCTGCACACACGTCACTGTGCGCTACGGCGCATGGGAAGGCGCAGGGGAACAGCGATCCGCGAGTCAGGAAACCCAGCTGATGGATGTTTCGACACAGCCCTTCGAGTCAAAGGGAGGTTGAGTATGCAGTCTGGTAATCGGTATCGATCCGTCTTGTTATGTGCCGTGATCGCCTTGATCAGTCCAATTCCATGGTCGTCTATCGCAGTGGCTGAGGAACCTGCCGGAACTGAGCCCATTCTTGAAACGAAGGAAGTGGTCATCTCTGCAACGAAAACCCCGGTCCCTATCACCCAACTGACCAGCGCGGTGGAAGTTATTACAGGAGAGGAACTGGAGCGTCGGCAGGTGAAGACGGTTGTGGATGCGCTCCGTCTCAGCCAGGGCGTGACGGTCTTCTCGAACGGTGGGCCAGGCTCGTCCTCATCGGTACGCATCCGGGGGAGCAATTCTGATCAGGTGCTGGTGGTGATCGACGGCGCGATCATGAACAGCGCCACGCTGGGCAATTTTAACTTTGCCAATTTGACCACCGACAACATCGAGCGTATCGAAGTTCTTCGCGGCGCCCAAAGCATGTTGTGGGGAGCGGATGCGATGGGTGGTGTGATCAATATCACCACCAAGAAAGGCGCCGGCGGTCCCTCGGCAAGCGCGTTCTTCGAGTATGGGTCGTTTTCATCGATCCGGGAAGGTGGGCAGGCATCCGGTAAAACGGGACCGGTAGATTTCAGCGTGGCCCTTTCGCGCTGGGATTATACCGGATTCTCTGCGGTCAACTATCGTCGGGGCGCATCAGAACGAGATGGGTTTCATAACTGGCAAACGTCGGCGCGACTTGGGATTGCGCTGCCTCATGAGGGACGGCTCGACTTCAATTTTCGCCTCTTGCAGGGAAGGACCGATATAGACGGCGGGTTTGGACCGGGCTTCGATACACTGGGAGCGTTTACCAACAGCCAGCAGTTTGTGTACAGCGCCTCCTACAGCCAGCCGATCACCGCGTGGTGGAACCAAGCACTGACTGTGTCTCGTCAAACAGAGGACTCCGAGACGTTTTCGGGGACGACTCAACGGAACGTGCAAACGGGGGTGGTCTCTCCGACGTTTGCCTTCCGATCACAGATCGATACATTGGCGAATCGAGTCGAGTGGCAACATAATTTTCAGATCGGCAAGCCCCTCTTACTCACCGCCGGGTATCAGTTTCGCGACCAACAGGGAGAAAATCGCGATCTCCTGACGAATAATTTGGATATTCCCCATAAAGTTATTTCCAGCCATGCAGGCTTCGCTCAAGCCCAACTCAATCTCTGGGATCGAGTGTTTGCGACGGCAGGTGTGAGGCAGGATGAATATAACGTCTTTGGCAGCGCGACGACCTATCGAGCGACAGCCGGATATCTCCATCAAGAAACCGGCACCAAGCTTCGAGGCAGTTATGCCACAGGTTTTCGCGCTCCCACGTTCAATCAATTGTATTTCCCAAATTTTGGAAACCCAGCTCTGAAGCCTGAAAAAAGCCAGAGTATGGACATTGGAGTGGACCAATATTTATTGGACAACCGCCTCACTCTCAGCGGGGGATTTTTCTGGAACCATTACCGTGACATGATCGTCGCGCAGGAAAGTTTGGCGGTGTGTGGCCTCTCCCCATTCGGTCCTTTTGCGGCTTTCTGCGCGCAGAACATCGGCGCGGTGAGTACAAAGGGATGGGAGGCCAGTATCAAGTATGCGGTGGTGAGAGATGTGCCCTGGATCAAAAGCCTCGATGTGCAAGCCCAGTACACCAATACGTTGACCAGGGATCTCGCGCAGCAACCAGGTAATCGAGCGGCACGCATCCCGGTCGATCAATGGAGCATGGTCGTGAGTTATCAGCCGATCGATCCACTCAGGATCAACTTGGAAGGTCGATACGTGGGCTCACGGTTCAACGATGTGAACAATCAACAGCCAATCCGGGCATTCGACGTGTGGAATGTTTCTGCGAGCTACAATGTCACGAACCGTGTGCAGACATACGTTCGACTCGACAATATCTTCAATGAGAAATACGAAGAGATTCTACTGTTCGGTACTCCGGTGCGATCGATCTTTGTTGGGCTGCGAGTCAATTACGATGCGAAGTAACAGAATTGTATGATTGCGCCACGACTGGTCATTGCCGGCACCCATAGTGGTGTCGGCAAGACAACGGTGACGCTGGCGATTCTGGCGGCTCTGAAAGGTCGGGGCCGCCAGGTGCAACCATTCAAGGTCGGGCCTGATTTTATTGATCCAGGCCATCACAGCGCCGCGACTGGCCGTCTGTCGCGCAATCTGGATGGCTGGATGTTGAGAGAGGCCGTCAATCGCGAGATTTTCACACGTGCTTCAGCTGACGCGGACCTTTCCATTATAGAAGGAATGATGGGACTGTTCGACGGCAGTTCGCCGGTGAGCGAGATCGGCAGCACGGCTGAACTGGCAAAGCAATTGGATGCGCCGGTGTTGCTTGTTATCGATGGGAGCGCCATGGCTCGCTCCGCTGCCGCCATGGTGTCGGGATATGCGACGTTCGATCCGGCGCTACGAGTGGCGGGCGTACTTTTCAATCGGGTCAGCAGTGAAGGCCACTACCAGCTGCTGAAGGAAGCAATCGAACAAGAAACCGATGTGATGGTTGTGGGATACCTACGGCCAGATCAAGCGATCGCAATCTCCGATCGCCACCTTGGGCTTGTGACAGCGATGGAACAGGGGACAGGTGAACTCTACGGTCGGCTTGCCAAGGCAGCGGCCGAGACGGTCGATCTGGACCGAGTTGAGGCGTTGGCCCGCTCGTGCAGAGAGTTGCCGATGCCGTCGCACAGTATATCCGGATCGAATGGTCGTCGGGTTCGTATCGGCGTGGCGCAGGATCTGGCATTTTGCTTTTACTATCCCGACAATCTTGAGTTGCTGGAAGCGGAGGGAGCGGAAGTGGTGAAATTTTCGCCCATGAAGGATCAGGCGTTGCCGAATGTAGACATGCTTTATCTAGGCGGGGGATATCCGGAGCTGCATGGCGAGCGACTGGCTGAGAATCTTGGCATGCGAACGGCAATCAAGACATTTGCTGAGCGGGGCGGGACGATCTATGCGGAATGCGGCGGCATGATGTATCTTACGCAGGCGATTCGCGATCTTGCAGGGAAATCCCATGAAATGGTGGGCCTGTTCGCAGCAGTAGCGGTGATGTCTCGTGAAAAAATGACGTTGGGTTATCGGGAACTCCAAATCTCACAGCCTTGTGTGCTAGGCGAGGTCGGTGTCAACGTGCGCGGGTATGAGTTTCATTACTCTTTGGTCGAGCCGACAGGCCAGTTGCAGTACGCCTGTACGCTGAGGGATGCACAAGGCAAATCCAAAGGGCAGGATGGTCTCGTTGCCGGTAACACCGTGGGGCTCTACTCGCATCTGCACTTTGGCAGTCAGCCGAATATCGCAGCATCATTGATCGCATCTGCTCGCATGACCACGCGCTCATCGGCTGCAAGCTTGGGAGGTGTGAGATGACGGAGCAAGACGAATACAAAGCGAAGATGGAACGGCTCAAGGTTTCCGTGGATCGGCGTATTGAAGCGGCACAAGAAGAGAAAGGGCTGTTGATTGTCTATACGGGCGCAGGCAAGGGGAAGACGACTGCCGCTCTGGGTATGGCCTTACGATGTCTTGGTCATGGCATGCAGGTGGCGGTGGTGCAATTCATCAAAGGGGCGATTGAGATCG
>JBGTMB010000261.1:0-17268 GCA_041743755.1 Nitrospiraceae bacterium
AGAAACCGAGGAGTCGTTGCTCCAAAGCGTGGAGTCCTATAAGAAGGTCGCCGCGATCCTGGGCGAAGAGCGAGTGTTCCCTCTGATGTTCTTTCTGGGCATTCAGCCGAACACCGATCTGGAGGAACGGCTGTTAGAGGAAGGTTACCTCTCGGCAGGCTATAACCCACTGATGCTGACCCCGACGAGTATCAGAAAGCTCCTCTATAATCCGGCGCCACTAAATTCGTTCATCGCTAAGGCTTGCCTCATGGCCTGGGAACGAAAAGATGGTAGTAGGGACCCACGGAAGTGGACGGGCTCCCTGTCCCAAGCCCCGAAAGAATCAAGCGCCTATGCCGACGCGAATTTGATTCGAGGCATTGAGGGGAACTCCGGACGAGATGCCCTCTTGTCCCTGGAAGAAATACTCCGTTCCCGACAATCCATTCGCTCTGCAAAAGAGTCGAGCGAAAAATCCGTCGCGACTCCGGCATCCTGACGACGTCCCACCAGTCCCCACGACACCTTGCATTCGAATTCAGACCGGTGCTAGCATACACATTCTTTGAGGCGTGGAACGCACGTCAACCGTTTGGAATTTTTGATAATTACTCTCGTTCGCCCTGGCCTGGAGGGCATCCTGAGGAGACACCTTGATGTATAAGACGATCTACGTACCGGTCGATAACTCCGATCATTCCAATACGGCCGTCGACGTCGGAGTTCATTTCGCCAAAACATTCGGCTCGAAGATCGTGGGGAGCCACGTGTATGCAGCCAAAATGCATGATAAGCGCTTCAAGCAGATGGAAGCGGGCTTGCCCGAAGAGTACCATGATGAAAAAGAGCTTGACCGCCAGCGCCAAATCCACGATTCGCTGATTACCCGTGGCCTCCAGATTATCACCGATTCCTACCTCGACTATGTCGATAAGAAATGCGCGGAAAACAATCTTCCGATCGAACGCCGCTCGCTCGAAGGCCGGAATTGGAAAGTGCTGGCCGAAGACATCAATACCAATGCCTATGATCTGGTGATCATGGGGGCCTTGGGTGTCGGAGCCGTGAAGGATAGCGTCATCGGCAGCAATACCGAGCGCGTGCTGCGTCGTGTGCGGAATTCGGACATGCTGATTATCAAGCAAATCCAGCCCATGACCGGCGGGAGAATCGTGGTGGCGGTGGACGGCAGCCCCTATTCCTTCGGCGGGCTCATGACCGGCCTCGCGCTGGGCAAGGCCTTCAACATGCCTGTTGAAGCTATTTCGGCCTTCGACCCCTATTTCCACTATGCCGCCTTTCACAGCATCTCAGGTGTGCTCAATGAGGAAGCCGGCAAAGTGTTCCGCTTCAAGGAACAGGAAAAACTCCACGAAGAAATCATCGATAGCGGCCTTGCGAAGATCTATCAGTCGCACCTCGACATCTGCCGCGAGCTCGCTCAGGCCGAGCAAACCGACGTCAAGACCACCCTGCTGGATGGCAAGGCCTTCGAGAAGATCATTCAATACGTGCGCAAGGATATCCCGGCATTACTGATCGTCGGACGGATCGGCGTACACAGCGACGAGGATATGGACATCGGCAGCAATACGGAAAATCTCTTGCGGTCCGCGCCCTGCAATATCTTGGTGTCGAACAGGAAGCACGTACCGCCGATCGATACGTTGGCGGAGTACACGATCGCCTGGACTGAAGAAGCCCTCCGTCGGATGGAAAAGATTCCCGTATTTGCCAGAGGCGTCGCCAAGACCGCGATTCACCGCTACGCCATCGAAAAGGGCCATACCATTATCAGCAATACCGTCGTCGATTCAGCTGTGGGAGACCTCCTGCCCAAGGGGGCGATGGATGCCATGCACGCGCTGGGTGGTAGTCTGGATGCCGCAGGCATCGACCGAGAAAAAATGCAGGCTGACGAATCCGTGATGAAGGATCTCATGGGCTCGACGCTTAGCGGCATGATGACCGAGGTTGTGGAAGAAAAGCCGAAAGTGAGCGCCGGCACCCAAGCCTATTTGGACCGGATGAAACAGAATTACTTCGTCTGCGATGGCTGCGGCTACATCGGAAAGGGCGAGACACCTGTGAAGTGCCCTGTCTGCGCCGCAGGAGGCGATCGCTTCAAACTGGTCGACAAACAGCTTTTTGAAGCAGCGGCCCACGTGGAAGGGGTTCTCGAAACCGACCTGGCCTACGATGATGTCCCCATGCAATGGACGAAAGATGCCAAAGAGGGAATCCGTGCGGTCCCAGCCGGTTTCCAGCGTCGGCGCGCTAAGGCCAAAATCGAGAAGACTGCTCGCAAACTCGGCATGACCACGATCACGCTGGAATATGCCGCACCCATGATTCAAGAAGCGGCGTCAGAAGACTATACCCCCATCTTCGCGAACAAGGGAACCGGCGCCTCCACCGCAGCCCAGGCTACCGTGGCTGCAGCAACGAGCGGCACCAATGGCGCGACCTCCATGGATGAGAACGGTCAAGGGAATGGCCACGCGGTGGAACCTTCCCCCGCCGCTCCCTACAGCTGGCTACCCGAAGCGCAGTCACGGCTTGAGCGGGCTCCTGAAGGGTTTATGCGCGACTGTACGCGTGCCCTCATTGAAAAACACGCCGATAAGCTCGGCGTCACGGTCATCACGGCTGAAGTGGCTCATGAGGGCATCGAGCAGGCTAAGGACTACATGGCGGAAGCCATGAAGACCGGCAACCTGAAGGACATGATTGCCAACCTGACCGGCAAAGGAAAATCGTAGCTTTGCAATTATGAATGTGAAATGTGGAATTGATCGGACAGACAATTCCCCCGCATCACACATTCACCATTCCTAATTTAGAATTCTAAATTTCTTCCAGACTATGGGTAAATCGCTTCCAATTTTTAATGCACCGTCTCCAGCGGGCGCATTTGGCAATATTCAGCAACAGGTCTCACAGTTCTTTAGCCCGCCATCCCCGGCTGCTGCGCCGCACGATGGCCGGACGGTCGATGACTTCAAGCCCTATCTCATCGCGCTGAACCTCACGAAGCGTTGCAATCTCAAATGCGATCATTGCTATCTCGACGCGACGACGAAATCCGCGGGCGGGGATGATGAACTCTCGACAGAAGAGTGCTATACGCTCATCGATCAGATTGCCGAGGTCAATAAGGGCTGCCTCCTCGTGATCACGGGCGGCGAACCGCTTGTCCGCCCCGACATCCTCGATATCGCGCGGCATGCCGTCAAGCTCGGCTTCATGGTGGTATTCGGAACCAACGGCATGTTGATCGATGATCGGATGGCGAAGACTTTGGTCGAGATCGGCGTGATGGGCATGGGTATCAGTATCGATTCACTCGACCCTCAGAAACATAATCGTTTCCGAGGCGTACCTGGCGCATGGGAGGCCGCGCTCGCCGGCATCGAGGCCTGCAAGCGGAACGGGTTGGCTTTCCAAGTGCACTTCAGCGCACAGCCCATGAATTATCAGGAGCTGCCCTCGGTGATCGATTGGGCACACCAGCTTGGCGCTAAAGTGCTTAATGTCTTCTTCATGGTCTGCACCGGTCGCGGCGAAGAACTCACCGACATCACCCCGACCCAATACGAAGAGGTGCTTGGCTACCTGGTCAACTGTCAGGATAATTACAAGGGCATGCTCGTCAGGGCCCGTTGTGCGCCGCATTTCAAACGGCTTGCATATGAGCGAGACCCGAATTCTCCGATCACCAAAGCGACGGGCTATATGGGGGGTGGCTGCCTTGCCGGTACGAACTACGCGCGCGTGACCCCTAACGGTGAACTGACCCCTTGCCCCTATATGCCGCTTTCCGCCGGGAATATCCGCGAGACCAGCTTCGTCGATCTGTGGGAACAGTCCGATGTGTTTAATTCTTTTCGCTACCCGCATCTGAAGGGTAAATGTGGCGATTGTGAATACACCGACATCTGTGGCGGCTGCCGCGCGCGTCCCTACGTCGATCACGGAGACTGGCTGGACGAAGATCAATGGTGTCTCTACACGCCGAAGGGTGGAGAGAAAATCAAAGTCGCATTTAATACGCCGGAAGAAAGTTCTGTGGCGTGGGATGAAGATTCAGAAACTCGACTCAACCGGATTCCCTACTTCTTGCGCGCCATGGTGAAAAAAGGCGTTGAAAAGCATGCCCGTGAGAATGACATCCCTCTTATTACAATTGAGCTGATGGAAGAACTCCGGAAGAAACGATTCGGTAACGATGCCCCGGTCTTCAATTTCGATGTAAAATAAGGACTGAGGAGTCGGAGATCGGTACTCACCAGGGATCGTGAACGCCCGCCCTCTCGCTCCTCCCACATCGACCTATGGACGCGTTTCTCAGTCTCGTCACAGACTTCAACACGCTGATCCCAATCCTCAACCACTGGGTGCACTTGACGGCAGCGGTTATTTGGGTCGGTGGAATCGCGTTTCTCATCATGGCTGTGACTCCTGGGTTGAGGCACGCCGTGGCGAAGGAGCAGATCAAGCCGATCACCGATGCGTTCTATCAACATTACAAGAAAGTCGCAGGTATCCTACTCATCGTCCTCCTGTTTACCGGTGGCATCAATTTCCACTATGTGAATCAGCTTATCACCGCGCAAACCGGCAGCGGGATCCAGCATCATCCGAAGTATCTGACCGTCTTTTTTGTGAAGCTGTTTCTCGTTCTCTGTCTTCTTACGCTCTTTCTGTACTCGGTGCTCTTCAAGTCCGACGATGCAGAAGAAGGCAAAGAAGAATCCTACGAAGCGATCCCTTTCCAGCAAGCGGCCCTCTGGATCGGCATTTTCATTCTCCTCTGCGCCGCCGCAATGAAACATCTCCACCAATAGGTCACGCTCTATTTCTCACTTTCCGGCCCTTTCGTGTAACGGCTTGTCCTGGGCCTGTATCTTCTAGGATACGCAGTGTACGGAATCAGATACCCACTGCCCGAAGGCTTCGCTTTCTCGCACACCTGACTCACCGCATGGGCTCAACGACTTACAGTCTAGTGACGGGAAATTTGGACAGCGAAAAAATCTGGTACAGGGGTTGCTTAGTAGTTCTCGTATCACGCCTGACATCAGCGTGAGTGAGCGATGAATACCGTCTGAAAGATTTTTGGCGAAGCGAAACCGCCGGTGGGTCCCCACTCAAGAGGTGCATACCTCTCACGCAGGTGGGACTACCTCTGGACTATGCCCGTTCGGAGCCATCCCGCCGCCACACGCTTCCGCCATCGGGACCGCGTCCTGCCCTTGCCAGTGGCGCGGTCCCCTCATTAGGCCGTATCAGGCGAAGCGATGAAATCAGGCCATAGCTCGAGCGATTTATCTCAGAGCCATCTGAAGGGATACGCCATGTCGTCGATTGAGCAGCCAGCTCCGAGTCATTCCGCCAGGCCTGAGCGTTGGAGGGCACCGGGTCCGTCCTCCAGGCCGCACGAGGCAGGGCCACCACAGCCTCGAATGGTTCGGCTCACGGTCAACCTTCCTGGGGATTTGGTCGATCATGTGCGCAATGCTGTGTATTGGAGCCCTAATTTGAAGCTCTCATGGCTGATTGCGCAGTCCCTGCGGACTACTTTGGCAGAGATGGAATCTTCACGGCAAGGCCCTTTCCCTCAACGAAAGAACCCGCTCCGTGCTGGGCGACCTCGAATGGTTGGCCAGACCATGAAGTTATTCCCCCGTGCGAGAGTTATCAGAAACGGGGCAGCGCGTTCGGCTGAGGGAGTGAGTCAGGCCACCCTTGTTCCCCCATCTGTTGAGTGACGCGGTCCTGCGAATAGTTTCTCCATCATTAGAGCGCACTCCCTCATTATCATCCCATCATTTCTCTGTCGGCTCACCTGCCAAGAGTCTCTTCGAGATTCACCAGCCCTATGGCCTTACTCCCTTGATTGGGTAAGCGTGGTTGGCGTCAGACTAGTCCCGCCAGACTGGAGAGGAAATCGAATCGGCCGGTGGCGTATGGCTCTGTTGGCCTCCTGATTGCAATTGGGCCACGCGCTGCAGTAGCGTGGCGTGCATGTGTTAGTGGGGGCGATTTTTCCTATGGTGACCGAGTTTGTCGTGACGGCCGGTGAGTTGCCAAAACGGTTGGATATCTTTCTAGTCAATCGTGAGCCCAAGTTATCGCGATCAGCTTTGCAACGGTTGATTGGGCAAGGGCGTGTGCGAATCAACGGTCAGGCCGTCAAGCCGAGCCACAAGATCAAGCCCGGTGACACGATCGCCTTTGACATTCCGAAAGCGGAGCCACTAGAACTCAAAGGCGAGTCCATTCCACTCGAGATTCTGTATGAGGACGAGGTGTTGTTGCTCTTGAACAAACCGGCCGGCCTCGTGGTCCATCCTGCGCCGGGTCATTGGGCCGGCACATTGGTCAATGCTCTCCTCCATCATTTTCAGACGTCCGGCGGCACAGCATCGACGATCGGTGGGAAAGAACGGCCCGGGTTGGTCCATCGCCTGGACAAAGACACGTCCGGCGTGATGGTGATCGCGAAGACGGACGAAGCTCATCGTGCACTCTCTGCTCAATTCAAACAGCACACGATCACGCGAGTGTATGAGGCTCTTATTTCCGGCGTACCGAAAAAAGGACATGGGTTGATCGAGCTGGCGATCGGCCGTGACAAGAAGGAACGAAAAAAGTTCTCTGCCCACACAGCCCGCCCCAAGGAATCCGTGACGGAATACAAGGTGGATCATCGGTTTGGCAAACTCGCGGCCCATGTGTTGTTGTACCCGCGCACAGGCCGGACTCACCAACTCCGTGTGCATCTCGCTTCCTTGGGCCATCCCATTCTGGGAGATCAGACCTATGGCGGGAAAAAAGTCTGTACCGTAGAGGGGGTCGAGATTCCCCGTGTGATGTTGCATGCGAGGACGCTAGGATTCCAACACCCCTCTACCGGTGAGTTTCAAGAGTATATAAAACCGTGTCCATCCGATATGGAGCAGGCCGTTCAGGCTCTTGAGGGCCTCACGCCTCCTCCCGGCGCGAGAACATCTTGACAGGTCTCGGTCTCGCGGCGTCATCGATGCCGCTCGAAGGATGAGTGCATGCAAACTGCCGATGTGCTGGACGCGATGGGTGGATTAGTCGCTCAGCTGAAAATCTATGCGGTCAAATTGCCGCCTGTCGTTCATTTGTCGGCGGTGCCGAGCGGCGTCAAGCCCAGGCTAGAGGCCATCGAGGAATATGAGGACATCGTCTCTCGGTTCAGGAGCCAGAGTGCAGGAACCTCTTATAAAGGCCTGAACGAGTTATTTGTGGAATCGCTGGAAGCCTTCGAGGTCGGCCGATTGCTCGGCTCCGTGCATCCACTTCTCTCAGTGCTCGATCATCTTGAACGGATGCAACGAGATCAGGAAATAGAAGTTGGACGGATTGACCATGGGCGCATGGGTGAGTACCGGGCCACACTGAATACAATTCTGCCCGGCAACAAGCCGGAGTTGGACGGCGCCGGGCGGGGGATGTAGCACAAGTCGAATGTCCGGGAGGGGAAGGGGCGCAGGAGAGCCGCTGGGGTATTCAGTTTCAGTGAGGCAGTCTCTTCTGAGTATCCAACGGGCTGTTCAGGAGGAGGCTCAGCCCAAGTTTGAGCGGAGATCGGACTCGTCGATCTCGCGCTTGACCTGAGCCATAATCTTTAGAGAGACTGAACGGCTCGTTCAGCGGCGTCCTGGTTCAATTGGGAAACCTGCCGCGAGCCAGGCATTCATGCTCCCGGTGACATTGTAGACATGGCGGTAGCCCAAATCAGCCAGTGTCTCTGCTGCAATGTTGCTTCGATGACCGGACTGGCAATAGACGACCAGATGGTCATCGAGCTTGGCTCCAATGTCTCGATGCCGAGCCTGAATTTCCTTGAAGTCGATGTTCAGATCGGTTCCAGGAATGAATCCTGACGCATGTTCTTCCGCAGATCGAACATCGATCAAGATGAAACCCTTCTGCGGCATTGAAGGCGCCTTGGTCAATCCTGCGCGCAATTGCTGGACCGTGAGTTGATAGGAATGATGGGCTGACACACCGGTGATCGAGATCGCAGACAGCAGACACAAACCGAGAACAGCGACGACCACGCGCAGAATCATCGTGGGCCTCCTCTCAACAGACAGAGTAGTGAATCGTTTGTCTGGGGTCATCCTCATGAGTATGTATGATAGGGAACGCAAGAAGATCTGGTCAAGTCTCGCCATCCTCTTTTTCATCGCCTTGGCCGGTTGTGGCGAGGGGGCAAAATTTCTTCAGGAAAGGGAGGACGGAGGGATTGTTGCGTATCCCTTCACAGGCGAACAGGGATCGATGCTTTCCTCGTTTCGTACAGACGCTCTTGCCCTCATGACAGAGAAATGCAGCGGACCCTATACCATCGTGCACGAAGGGGAAACAAAAGGACGAACTCGCATCATCAGTCCAGTCCCAGGCGCGGAGGAAGTCGTACGGGAGCGCCGATGGGGCATTCAGTTTCAGTGTAAATAGGAGACTGCCAACAACCGAAAAGCTGTTCAAAAATTTTGTCCAGCAAGGCTGCAGCGAGTGAAGAGCCGAGGCGTACCCTCAGGGGCGCACGGTGCGACGAATAAGGAGCACCACGTCTGTGCGCGCCGCCGAGTGGTGAGGCGGCCGGGTCCCTGTTGAGGGTCTAAACGATGCGAGAACGCCGCCGGGGGATTTTTTCAACAGCTTGCTAAGAGTGGGTCGGTTGCGCGCTAGTCAAATCGTCGATAGTCAGCAGACTCACAAGCGTGAGTCCTTCAGCTTCAACCTTGCGTCGCCCGTCCTGCTCCTTCCGGTCGACGATCACCAAGGCATGCGTCACAGTCAGGCCGGCCATTCTGGCAGCCGCAACAGCCTTAAGAAGCGAGCCTCCGCTTGTGAGCACATCATCCACGATCAAGGCTCGATCTCCAGGTTGAAACGATCCTTCGATGAGTTTCCCGAGCCCATGATCCTTCGCCTGCTTCCGCACCACGAAGGTCCGCCACGTGCGCGTCGGCTGAGCCACAAACGCAAAGTCCGAGATGCTGGTGGCAATGGAAATCGCTCCGATTTCCAGTCCGCCAAGACAGTCGAATTCGACCGCCAGCAATGATTCGTATGCGAGGTGGGCCATAAGCCGGCGCGATCCCGGATGGGCCATCAAAGACCGGCAATCGATGTAGAAAGGACTCTTCAATCCGGACGCGAGTGTAAACCCTGTTGCGGGGTCCCACTTGAACGAATGGGTTTCATGGAAGGCCTGTGCGAACTGAGTTGTAAGAGACTGCATTCGATCGCTCAATTATTCGGTCCGCCATTGTATACGGAGAGAGTGCCAAAAGAAATCCTCTCGCCATGCAGCATTTCCCTTTCTCGCCTACCGATCCATTCCACGATCCTGTTCAGGAAAATCGTTTCACCTGCTCCGGTAACGTGTGTGTGACAAGCTTCAGATCGAACGGCCAAGCGTAGCGGAGTTCAACGTTGGGATGCAGCAATCGCAGATGATCGAGGATTTCAGGAATCTCAACTTCCGAGTGAGATCCGCCTGGCGTAAACATCGTGAAGGCTTTTTCTAAGATCGATTTGGTACGTACTGAGTGATGCCAGCCCTGTCGGGGCGTTCAGGCTAGCATCCCGTTCAAGGCTTATAATCCGTGTGTTCGGAGGGTTTTCCCCCATGCGAGAACTGATGCGTGAACGCGATCACCTGCCAGACCTGCTCTTCTGAGAGGTACGACTTGAAGGCCTTCATGGTCGTCTTTGGAACCCCTTCGGCCACTCGCCAGAACCAGTAGCTGTCTGAGAAACGGCTGGTGTTTTTCTGGTCACGAAGCCCTCCACCACTTTTTACCGGTTGACCGTCCTTATGGCAACTGCGGCAGCCCTCCTGGGAGTACACCTGCTTTCCCTGCTCGATGACATTCGGGTCTGTCCACCAGCCAGCCGGCATATGTTTGTCGGCATACTCGGCCGGAACTGGAAGCAATGGCATTAGTTTCCCAGAGTCAGCCATCCCTCCTGAAGGAGTCAGGACGGGATTCATCGCACAACGGAACCCGCTGTTGAAGTTCCGGTACGCCGGTGAGTCGTAGTCGGGGGCCAACGGTATATTGAAGTCCCGGCGCGCAGATCGCAGGTGCTCCGGAGCGAGGTCCCACGAACCGCCCCGCAACACTCTGTATTTACCACTTTCCGGCCCCTTCGGGTTCTGTGGCGGGCTGGTCGTGTAATAGTCCGGGTCATACCAGTCGCTCACCCATTCCCAGACATTCCCCGCCAGATCATAGATCCCATAGGGGCTCTTGCCGTCTTTCAATTGTCCCACCGGCACCAGCGCGTCATGGTTGTTCCACTTCTCCTTCCCATAGTTCGCCCGGAGCCCATCGGGTGGTTCATTGCCCCATGGATAGATCCGCCCATCCGCCCCACGTGCCGCCTTCTCCCACTCCGCTTCCGTCGGCAACCGCTTGCCGGCCCACTCGCAATAGTTGTTCGCATCCGACCAGTCGACATTTACGACCGGGCGCTTCTGATGGGGCGGCTGGTCCATGGTTGGCCACATTGGCGGCCCGTTCACGCCCTTGGACTCCAGAAACTTTGCATACTGCCCGACCGTCACTTCATGCTTGTCGATGTAATAGGCATCGAGAGAGATCTGATGGGCGGGCTTTTCATCGTCACTACCGTCGTTGCTTCCCATGGTAAATTCCCCCGCCGGCACGAGCACCATCGGTGCCCCATCTTTACCGGTGATCTCCTGCTGCCGCGCCTCCACCGGGCCTGCGACCCACGCGACGAACGTGACGGCCGTCAGCAAACCGAGAACGCACAGCTTAACCTGTCCACTCTGCTTCAGTCTCATGCTTTTGCGCCTTTCCGATTACTCATCGGTCATCCCACCGTAAACCACCGGATTGAAGATGTTTCGCCATACAAGATCCTGTTCAGGAAAAGCGCTGCACCTGTTCCGTCAACGTGTGTGCGACAAGCTTCAGGTCGAACGGCCAGGCATAGCGGAGTTCGACCCCGGGATACTGCGGCCGTAGATGGTCGAGGATTTCTGGAATTTCCACCTCCGAGTGAGAACCCCCCGGCGTAAACATTGTCGTGGCCACGGTAATGTGAGTTGCGCCTTTCTTGATCAGAGCCTCCACCGATTCTTCCAACGTCGGCGCACAGAACTCGTTGTAGGCCACGGCAAAAAGCACGTCTCCCAGGTTGGCTCGCAGTTGAGTAGCCACCGCCTCAAGTCCCGATTGATAGGGGTCCGTTTCCGGTGTCCTCGGCCACTGGCGAATTCTTGTGTCCAGCTCTTGTTCCTCCGCCGACATTGGCATGCCTGCCGCCCGCCGCTGTCCTTCCAACCGTTTCAGTTTCGTGACGAGTTCAGATGGGCATCCTTTGGGAATGCCGCCGTGTCCAACTAGAATCACTCCTCGTGTCGTGGTCGCCATCTCATCGCTCTCCTTGTTGATATTCGCGTCTGTTCGCACTCACTTTGAACCCGTCGTTGCCTCTAGATATTCCTGTAAGTTGGTCTTGCCGTAGCGACTGTCCGGGTACACTGTTCGAATGAATCCAGCCACCAGAGCCATCACCTTTTTGACCGCCGGTGTCTTCTCAGGATCTGTGGCAGGCAAGAGACGAACGGTGATTGCCTTCTCGTGAAGCTTGAGCTGGACAAAGAAGGTGCACGCAACCCCGTTTTCGATCGCAACCGAATCCAGCAGCGCGTCTTTGCCGCTCCGTGCAAGAAAAAACTCCTGGACCTTGAGGATCTCGCTCCCCGCCCGATGAATGATCGGGGTGAAAACCTGATATAAGCCCTGCAGATCTCCGGTTTCTTCTATGACAACATGCGGCATGCATCTTCCTTTCTACACATGATTGCGTAACATGAGTTCCTTCGGATGCGGATTGAGATAGACCTGATCGCGAATGTAGCCGACATCGAAGATCTGGACGTAGTGTTTGATCAGCGTCAGAGGGACAACCAAGGGCGTGAGCTCTTGATGATAATCACCGATCACGCCCAATAGCTCGGCTTTCTCGTGAGCGCTGAGCCGCTCCTTGAAATATCCCAGGATGTGCTGGAGTACGTTTACATGTTTGCGCACCGTCGCTTTCACAGCCAATACCTTCATGAAGAGTTCCCCGTACCGGTGAGCGAGCTCCTTGGGACTGTGTTGATGCGCCTGACCGACCAGCCGCCCAAGCACCTCGCATTGCTGCGGGCTATGGGCCAACAGTAAATATTTATGGATCGTGTGGAACTGCATCAGAGCCTGCCTCGTGACGCCACTCTGTACGAGATCCTGCCAGCGGCGGTAACAGAAGACTCGCTCGATAAAATTCTCCCTGAGTGTAGGTTCGCAGAGCCGTCCTTCTTCCTCGACAGGAATCAACGGAAACTCCTCGATAAAAGCCCGCGCAAATAGTCCGACTCCGGTCCGATTGGGTATCCCATGCTCATTGTAAAGACGAACTCGCTCGATACCGCAGCTCGGCGAACCTTTTTTAAAGACGTACCCGGATAAATCCAGCTCCATGAGTTGCGCGATACGATTCGTGGTCAACGTTTCCAGGGCGTGCGTGTGATCGGTCTTACTCTTGATCGTCACGAGTCGGGGATTCTGAGCATTGCCGACCAGTCGCATCGCCTCGCGAGGAGTGCCCAGTCCTGCCTCAACCTCGGGGCAGACCGGGACCCACTCCACATAGCGGCCAAACACATCGGTCAGAAAACTGTCCCTCTTATGTCCCCCATCGAACCGGACTTCGTCTCCGAGGAGACAACGGCTGATTCCAAGACGGAGCGGCGCGGTCTTCATCTCGTCCTCTGTAGTTTGCCGAGGGCTAAATATTCATCGCGGGCTTGCCGGTGATCCACGATGGGCGAAGGATAGTCTATACCAATGCGGCATTTAGCCAGGGCCTGTTCTTCATGGGTCATCAGATGTGGCGCATGGATCTGGTCGGTTGGAACGGCCGCAAGATCCGGCACATACTTCCGGATGTATTCGCCTTTCGGATCGAACTTCTTGCTCTGCAACAGGGGATTGAAAATCCTGTACCCTTGCATCGCATCCGTGCCGGTCGAGGCACACCATTGCCAGTTACCGTTGTTGGCCGCGACGTCGGCATCGATGAGGCGCTGCATAAAATACCGCTCGCCGCTCTGCCAGTCAATCCGCAGGTCCTTGATGAGAAACGAGGCGACGATCATGCGAACACGGTTGTGCATCCATCCGGTCTGGTTCAACTGGCGCATGCCCGCGTCCACGATCGGAAAGCCGGTTTTGCCTTCACACCAGGCTTGATACAATCGATCGCGTTCGGTGCCGGCCTGACGAGGAACCGGTGCTGGAACCTGGCGAAATGGCCCATCGACGACGCGGGGAAACGCCGCCAGAACCTGCTGAAAAAATTCCCGCCAGACTAATTCGTCGATCCAGATGAAGACATCGGGACGAGAGACACGTCTGCCCTGTGCAAGCGACGCCAGGGCCGCATGTACTGCGGCGCGGGCAGACAAGGTCCCGAATCGAAAGTGGGGGGAGAGGATCGAACTGTCGTCGACGGCGGGAAGATTTCGCCCCGTGATGTAGGTGTGAATGGGGCCTTCGACGAAGCGACGTAATCGTTTCTGAGCGTTTCGCTCTCCCGGCTCGATCCAGAGCGTCACCGGCTCATATCCCAAGTCGCTTGCGGTGGGCAACGGAGACGGAATGGGCAATGAGGCCGCTTTCTCTGCCTTCAACAACCGAGGAACTGGAAGGACGGTCGGTTGCTCCGCCTGCCACTTTGTCCACCAGCGTGCACGATAGGCGCTATACCTCTGCATAGGCTCGCCGGTCGCGCTTCGAACTTCTTCGGCCTCGAAGACCACATGGTCTTTGAACGTCCGCACGATGACACCGATCTGGGCCAATCGTTGTTGGACGGCACGGTCTCGGTTAATGGCTCCTGGCTCGTAGTCACGATTCCAATAGACCACATCGACCTTCCATTCGCGCGCAGCGCGAACGACTTCTTCCACCGGCTCGCCGCGAGACCACTGAAGTATGAGGCCTCGATCGGCCAGCGAAGCAGCGACATTTTTCAGACAGCCGAGCATGAAGTTTACACAAGCTGAGCCGAAAACATGGGATTGCAGCAGAGGTTCGTCGAACACAAAGAGCGGGATCACTTCGCTGCATGCCTCACAGGCCTCGGTCAGGGCCGGCTGGTCAGAGAGTCTGAGGTCTCGTCTGAGCCATACGATTCCACGCATCAGTTCGATCCTTCCGAAACAGACGGCCTGGCGGTTGTCACGACTGCCTGATCAGTAAAGAGATGCCGGCGCCAAAATAGATAGATGACGAACGGGGCGGTAGTGGCGATGAATCCGGAACGGACCACATGGAATCCGAAAGCGAATTGATTCATCGACTCACTCACTATCCCGAATCCCGCATAGGCCAGGCTGAGTCCCCAGGCCCAGGGACGCAGCCAGAGAAATCCGTACCCGATCAATAGATGCACGGCAGGAGAATGGAGCTTGACGAGAAACGACGAGGGACTTGTCACAGCCGTACCGAATAGTTTCAAGGCGTAAGCGGGGAACAACCCGATGACGACCAGATCAACGACACCGACAATCAAGAACAGGCCGCCCAGCAATTTGATATCCACCCCGACCGGTTTTGCGCGCATTTTGCCTCTTATCGCACCCAAGTTGCTGGAACTCCCTGCCACCAAATTTCAGGGTTCGTGGCCCGCCATTGTGCTTGTTCCACCCAAAGGCGATCCGATTCGGCCTTGTCCAGTCGATTCGCCATAGCCGCACTGACGTCGGACTGTTGCCGTACACTCGCCTGGATCATCTCCTTGGCCATGCGGGCCAGTCCGCCCGGAGGATCGATCAGGTCCTCGGTATCGCGGTATGCAAGATTGAGATACAGATGCTCGACCGCCACCCACCTCTCTTTCTGCAACAAATGATCTAGATACGCGTCGATCGCCTGATACACATAGGTGAGATGGATATAGCTTGCCGCCGACGGGGCTTCGTCGATCTCCCGCTGGCATGCCTCCAACGCACGACGGTAGTCACCGGCTGCCAGGAAGAGGTTCGCCTTCGCCAGGCTGGAATTCGTTGTCCCGGACGCAACCCGTCCTGGTTCACCGTAGGCCGAGCCTTGACCCAACAAGAGTAGCAGCCCGCACAATGAGAGGATTTTGAGATAACTCACGACTATGAACTCCTATTTGGTGGAACTGCCGTGCGATCCCATCGGACCTTTCGGAAGTTTGTCACCGGCCATACGTGTGATGGAAATTTCGCGACTGTCTGCCTCACCCTTGACCCCCAGCTTCACAATGGTTCCTGCTTCTCCTCGAATCATCTTGACCACCTGCTCATAGCTCTTTCCCGTCACCGCTGTCCCATCGACACTCATGATTTCATCTCCATGTCGAAGCCCTGCTTGTTGAGCCGGTCCCTCCGGATGCACCATGCCGACATAGAGTACCGCCGGATCGCCGATATGCTCAGCCCCGACCTGGAGCGAGACGCCGATCATGCCATTGGGGAGCTTGTCCTCGTGACCATGCGCGTATGGAGTTTGGGTCATGGGCTGGTCAGCAGCCCCAGCTGCGCCGGTCAACAAAAGGCCCATCATCACACCTGCCGCGATATGAATGCCTGTGACATTCATGTGCGCTCCTCCTGTGGTGAACTACCAACGACTTGACAGCCCAAGTAAACACAGCCCCGCAAGCAGTACGAGTGAGTTTAGATACACTGACCGTTGATGCAATCGATTCCATGCGGTCTGCAGGGCCGGATCGAGAGTTCCCTCTGATTTCTGGCTCTTACTGTAAGCCGATCCCTCATCGCATTGCTCTGCGGCGTCAGCGGCGAGCGGCAATAGGCTTCGGCCACGAGAATAATGAGCCATGTCCCGCCGCCGACCAGCAGGCCCGTAGTTATTCCGCGGATAAGCCCCAGTCCAATCACGGAGACCAATCCCACGATGGCCGTTCCCATGCCCAACGTGTAATACGCTGGAAATAGTTGACGAACCACTTTGCCGAACGGCTCTCGTTCCAGGTTCTTTGTAAGAATCGGCGCGACGATGAAAGACAAGAGCACGACCTTGCCGACCAGAACGGCAACGGCCAGCATCTGAAAATATTCGACCACTGATACCATTTCAGACATTCTTCAATCCTTCGCCGGGATCGCCTGTGATCATCTCCAAAACGAGTTGAGCTATCGTAAGTCACGCGAGAGAAGCCGTTCATGCCTCGAATAGACCGGCGAGGACTGCATTGTCGGTGACATTTAGCCTTCTCCCATTTGTAAACCCAATGATCACGCACCGGAACGCCAGGCTTCCTACGAACGGAGGGCGGCCCACCGATTCCGCAGCCACGTCGAGCGTAGGAGTTTGTACATAAGCCATGTCGCGAGCAGCAGGCCCAGCAGCGGGACGACCACGGTTTGTGCTAGCTGCTGATAATCGGTCATGTGTACTCGCAAGCGATACTGCGGGCGCTTCATCAGATTCTGCTTCTCTGTGGCAATAGTGACCGTATATAAGCCCTCGTCCAGCCGGACTTCGCTTCTCAGGACTCCATCCGGGTGGGCGCTTGGACGAATATCTGCCACAATCTGATCGTCTGTCTCGTTGTTCCCGTTCCCCTTCACGACTCGCATCCCGACCGGCTCGTTGCGCAGCGTCGGGTCGACGAGGTCAACGACTAGAAAGGTGTCACCTGCCTGGGGAATGTCCGTGCAGTAATGATCTTTCAACTGGTATTGCGGCTGATACGCGTTGAAATGCACCACCTGCTCCCCGATCCGGCGCAGGCAGGGGTCATCTTCTCCACTCGCCGTCCCATGTGCTGAGGCTATGTCGGGTTGATAGAGTGCTGCGACAAGAATAAGCAGCATAGAGCCTGCCTGTGTGACTTGCCTAATCATGGCCGAACCCTCCTGTTTGGGCCCTTGTAAGGTCAAGGTGCATCACCAAACGCACTTTGATCTGACCGAAGGAGACTCAGCGTGAACGTCTGGCGTTGAGCATGATGCACAGCTATGGCGCCGTCCCACCATGTGATCCCATCTCACCCGTATAAAGTTTTTCGCTGGCGATACGCATGATTGCAATCTCGCGCAGGCCTCCCTCTCCCTTCACGCCCAGTTTCACCGCTGTGCCCGCTTCCCCGCGCACCATCTTGATCACCTGCTCATAGGTGTTACCGCTGACTGTGGCACCGTTCACCGTCACCACTTCATCT
>JBGTMB010000262.1:0-1893 GCA_041743755.1 Nitrospiraceae bacterium
ACCCAGTTGGCAGCGACGGATGCAACCGATCCCGCACCAGTGGCAGCCTTGTCCATGAGACCAGTTCAACCGACAACGACCACGCCAGCCCAACACACTCCATCGGCACTCGTATTTAAAGCCACTGTACTGGACGAAAACAGCAAATTGGTCTTTGAAGGAGGCGAGCGCATTCGGGTGCGCATCGACCTCATGAACGGAGGAGGGCAGGAGGTTCAGGACGTCACGGCGGCCTTGACGGGAACCGCTTCGCTACTCGCCCAGTTTCCGACCACCACGTTGGCGATTGGGCGGCTGCAACCAGGCCAATCCCGCTCGATCGAATTTGTGGCAACGGTACCACCGTCCCTTCAACAGCAAAAGGCCGAGATCCACGTGGCGGTCTCTCATTCAAAACCCCTTCCTCAGCCGCCGACTCAAACCCTGGTTTTGGCAATCCAACCAACTGGCATCAACGTCGATGACGTGGATCACATCCCTGCAATCGCCACCGAATTTCGGCAGCCCCACACCTACTTGATTTCAATTGGGATCGGATCCTATCGAAACCGGCAAGTCCCATCTCGTAAGTTTGCTTCCATGGATGCCCAGATGCTCTCTAACTATTTTCAGGCCCTCGGTGGCTTGCCGGCCTCCAACATTCTTCTCCTGCAAGACTGGAAGGCCATACGTTCGGATATCGACGAAGCGTTGCTGGACTGGCTGCCGCCTCGCATGAACAAGAACGCAGTCGTCATAATCTATTTCGCCGGTCTGGCTTCGGTCTCTTCGACGGGAGAGACCTTCCTGGTACCATACGATGGAACCGCTACGACCAGCTCACGATCATACCCACTCAAGAATTTGGAGACAGCCCTATCTCGCCTACAGGCCAAACAGACGGTGTTTCTGTTCGATGGCATCGTGTCACATATGGGGCCGGATAGCCGAACCAAGACCGCGCTCACCACTATCCCCCAATGGAATCCCACAGGAAGCTCAACCCTCCACGTCATCGGAATCAGCGGCATCGGGCAGGGTTTGGAGGACGACCAGAGTCAACATGGCCTGTTCACCTACTATTTGCTGAGGGCACTGCGCGGTGAGGCCGACATCAACCGAGATGGCGACGTGACACTCGGCGAAACGGTGACCTATCTGAGCCAGAAAGTGCGCTGGGCCTCCAAGACCTATATGCAACAGGAGCAACGCCCGTTCGTTATTCCGGCAATCAACCCGACCGATCCTTCTGCTGCTTTGATATTGACCAAGCTTGCTGCGATCCAGAGCACCGAAGCTCATTAACAGGATGCTGAAAAGTGGGCGGGGTAGCTGGGACAATCCCCATACTCGCGCAATGCGCGACATCAGAATGATACGAAAGAGCAAGCAGACCGTGCTTCTTGCTCACAGAGCCCCCACAATAAAGCGGTGGTCGCTCGATGCGCGCAGTGAAGAACAATCTGCCCACTCCATCAGGGGGAGTCGAAGAATCAGAAGGCCCTCGTTGGACGCGCGCAGTTGGGATTATCCCAGCCACCCCTTTTATAGTGATCGTTCGCTGCGGCCTTGCTTGGGACAAGGCGTATTCCAGGGCGAAGAGTCTGCACTGGCAAGACTTAGGGAGGGAGGGTGAAATATCCGCCAGCGTACGGCTGTTCAACGAGGCAGACGCACACGATCTGAAGGCAAAACAAGAGGGTGGAGGATTCGATCCTCCACCCTCTTAGAATTCACCGTTGCGACGACACTACTCGCCTTTACAGAAGGTCCGCTCGTAGTTGATGATCGTCCAGGCTTCCTCTTCTGTGATAATTGCCGGGGTCAAGGAGATCATCCCTGTACCGACACTCCCGTTCTTGATCATGCGGGAGAGAATCGCGCGCACCGGACTCTGCTGCAAATACTTCTCGT
>JBGTMB010000263.1:0-3563 GCA_041743755.1 Nitrospiraceae bacterium
CGCTCTAATGCCGGGGCGTCTTTCTTGTTGCTGATGACGGCGACGATCTTCGCCTGCACCGTCCCAGCTTCGATCGCATCGATGACGGCCTGAAGATTCGACCCGCGTCCGGATGCCAAGACCGCGACTGGCAGTGCATCAGCCCGTTTAATCGACATACTCTACCAACGGTGCGGTGCCGGTCGATGCCACAATGGTTCCGATCCGGCAAGCTGGATCGCCCAACGATGTGGCGCGCGCGACGACAGCCTGGGCGGCTGACGCCGACACCACGAGAATCAAGCCGATCCCCATGTTGAAGACACGATACATTTCCTCTCGCTCAACTTGTCCAAGTCGGGCAATCGCTTGGAAAATAGGCGGCACAGACCAGGCACTTCGTTTCACCTGTGCGCGTACGCCGGGTGGAAACACTCGTGGGAGATTTTCAGTAATGCCGCCCCCGGTGATATGGGCGATGCCGTTGATGGGATATTCCTGGATCAATGTGAGAACCTGTTTGGCATAAATTCTGGTTGGTGTCAGCAACACATACCCAAGTGGCTGATCGAGTTCAGGTAGGCGACTGGTTACAGTAAGTTGCGCCTGATCCAACAAAACGCGGCGCGCGAGCGAATAGCCGTTACTATGAAGACCGGTCGAAGCCAGTCCAATCACGGCGTCGCCTGGCGCGATGCTGCGGCCATCGATGATCTTGGGGCGATCCACCACTCCGACGGCGAACCCTGCCAGGTCATACTCGCCCTCCGCATAGAAAGAGGGCATCTCGGCGGTTTCTCCACCGATCAAGGCGCAGCCGGCCTGGCGGCAGCCTTCGGCAATCCCCTTGAGCACGGATTCAGCCTTGGGGACGGCAAGCTTTCCCGTTGCGAAATAATCCAAGAAGAACAGCGGCTCGGCTCCGCTGACTACGATGTCATTGACACACATGGCCACCAGATCGACCCCGACGGTATCGTGGCGATCCATGAGGAAGGCGATTTTCAGTTTCGTGCCGACTCCATCGGTGCCGGAGACCAGGACTGGTTCGGCATAGCGATGGGCCTGCAGTTTAAACAATCCTCCGAATCCCCCAAGATCCGTCAGGACTTCGGGACGGAACGTGGATCGCACGAGTGGTGAAATACGGTCGACGAACTCGTCGCCCGCATCGATATCGACCCCGGCATCTCGATAGGTGGTCATTGGGAAGGCATCTTAGCGGAGCGCTGGCAGATCGGTCAACGAAGAGAAATAAATAGCTTTCTCTTGCAACCTCACATTTGTCCCGTATCATTCATGATTGATACCCCAGGTCGATATCCCTCCTTTATGGAAGACGACTCTGGAGACAGGTGGTCGTGGATTCTTGGCAGGCCGTGAGCCGTATCGCACTGACCGACATCTCGTCATGGCAATCGCATGAACATCCTCCTGGTTGATGATTCTCCTGACGCACGACTGCTTCTCCATAAGATTTTGAGGGAAGCAGGGTATCGCGATACCTTTTCTGCGTCGACAGCCTACGACGTGTTCAAAAAGCTAGATGTGGAACATGGAGGAGCTGGCGCGACCGAGATCGACTTGATCGTGATGGATGTCAGGATGCCGGAGATCGACGGAATCGAGGCGTGCCGTCGAATCAAGGAGGTGGAGGCCTTGCGAGATATCCCGATCATCATGATGACCGCGCGCAGCCAACCGGAGGTCTTGCGTGCCGCGTTCGAAGCCGGCGCCATGGACTATATCAAGAAACCGTTCGAGGAAGTGGAACTGCTCGCCCGGATTAAAGCAGCTTTGAAGCTGAAACAAGAAATTGATGCGAGAAAGAATTGGGAGCAGGAGTTAAGTAGAACCATTCAGAATTTGGACGCGGCCTTGCAAGAGATGGGCGTTCTGCAGCAGCTCATTCCAGTCTGTCCCGTTTGCAAGAAATCGTCGGGAGACCAGACCGTCCTCTCCGCGCTCGAATCGTATATTCATGCTCACCCCAATGCCAAGTTCCATGACGCGGTTTGTCGCAGCTGCTCGACCCTTAAGGGGTAGGCCTGCATAGTTCAGAGTCGAAACGCTGCCCGTGCCCTCTCCTCCTGCGCGCATCAAGCAACCGCCACCGATCGAATTGATCCTTCCGAACTCGTGTATTCTCTTTTTAGAGATGGAGGCTGATTGATCTTCCACTGCACGCCTCTTCCCAATTCCCATTACATTTTCAAGGGTAGCCTGGTCGATCCTCGATTGCGCGCGTCGAACGAGCACATTCTGATCGTGCGCGTTCCGCGAGTAGGAGGACGGCCAGGCTATCCTTCCCATCCTTCGGAGGCCGCGCGTTGCGCGAGCACAGAAGATCATCAGTCTCCATCTCCTTATCCTTCCGGCCGCATCTCCACGTCCAAGAGTTTGATCTTTCGATGGAGGTGGCTCCGTTCGATTTTCAAGTCTTCAGACGTGCGAGAGATATTCCAGTGATGCTCACGCAATTTTCGCGCGATGTAATCCTTTTCGAACGCATTGCGGGCGTCCCTGAGCGAGTCATACGATTGTGTGAAGAGTGGATTGACCGTGGGAGTAGGAGTCGTCGTCTGGGATGTGGATCCAACAGGACGCGCCTGCAGCGAAAGACCCGCTTGTGCCGCTTCGATGACGGGCCCCGGCACCATGATCATGAGTCGTTCGATGAGGTTCCGCAATTCTCGAATATTCCCGGGCCAATCGTATTGTTGAAACACGATCATCGCGTCCGGTGAGATCTCTTTCATCCGCAGGCCCTGCTCCTCCGCGTGGACTTTCATGAAGTGTCGAATGAGCAGCGGGACGTCTTCGCGTCGTTCCCTGAGCGGTGGTACGATGATCGGCACTACGTTCAGCCGATAGAAGAGGTCTTCGCGAAACAGACCTTTTTCGATTTCCTTAATCAAATCCTTATTGGGCGCGGCTAAGACCCGGACATCGACTTTCATGAGCTTGGTTCCGCCGACACGAGTGAATTGTTGTTCCTGTAACGCCCGCAAGACTTTTGCTTGAGTGTTCAGGCTCATGTCTGCGATTTCGTCCAGAAACAGCGTGCCTCCGTCCGCTTGCTCGAACTGACCGCGTTTCATTGAGGTGGCACCAGTGAAGGAGCCCTTTTCGTGACCAAACAGCTCACTCTCAATCAAGGTCTCCGGGATGGCCGCACAGTTCACCGCCACAAATGTCCGACCGGCCCTGGCGCTGTGCTGGTGGATAGCCCGCGCGACCAGTTCCTTCCCCGTTCCATTTTCTCCACCGATCAACACGCGACTGTTGGTTGGGCCAGCCGTCTCGATGAGTTGCCGTAACTGTTGCATCGCAGGCGCCTGCCCCACCAACTCAAACTTCCGCTGGACCGAGGTCCGGAGTGTCCGGTTCTCTTGTTCCAACCGGTGTTGGTCCAAAGCATGTTTGACACGCAGCGTGACATTCTCGAGCGACAAGGGCTTTTCAATATAGTCATAGGCCCCCAGCTTGATCGCCTTGACCGCTGTTTCGATCGAGCCGTGCCCGGACATCATCATGATTTGTGCCGTCGGCGCCACCTCGCGAACCCGGCGCAGCGTTTCCAT
>JBGTMB010000264.1:0-17221 GCA_041743755.1 Nitrospiraceae bacterium
CCGCCAGCGGCGTTCTCGCATCGCTCAGAGGCTCAACGTACCGAGGCGTACGCCTCGCCACTTCGCTCATTGCGGCCTTGCTGGACGGCCTTTTTGAGCATCCTGAAATTATTGAAGCCTTCGTTCCCTCTGTCATATTTCAACGGTATTTGATGTATGAACCAAGTTTTTCCGCAGACTGTATAGGCTGCGCGAATGGCAGTGTATTCTTGTGGGCGGTTATTGACACAGATCCTCGAAATGCGGATGATCTCTCAGCTTTTCAGTCACCAGAGTTCTGGCACGGTCAGGGATAGGCTGCCTATAGCCATGTCCCTGCCGCCGCTCACTTACTGAGCCGACCATCAAATAGTGCGTAGTTCATCACGCGGCATAGCGGACATGTTGCTCACGAAACAGGTTGGTGATCACCTGCGGTTGCTTCTGGCGCCGATACAAATGGCTGCGCACGATGGCGATGAGTTCGGTTCGGTTGGTCGGCCGGCTCTTGCCGAGTCCGTTGGTCTTGACATCCTGATTGAGCAATTCATCGGGGTTCAGTTCCGGGCAGTAGCCCGGCATCCGAATCAACCGCAGCCGCGACGAATGGGTGGCGGCAAAGCGCGTGGCTGTCCCGGATTTATGCACCGGATGCCCGTCCACAATCAGATAGATCTTTCCGGCGATCTGTTTGAGTAGCCGTTGCAGGAACGCCACAAACACGGGCGCCTTAAACTTGCCCTGAAATACCATGAAGGACAATCCCCCTCGGTTGGTAATCGCCGAGATCATGTTACAGCCGAACCGTTGCCCAGTCGCCCGGATGACCGGGGTCTGGCCCAACGGGGCGTAGCTCGTTCCGGCTACGTGGTCACTGCGCAAGCCCATCTCGTCGCCCCAATAGATCGTGGCCCCGTCACGTCGGGCTTGTCGTGCAAGCGCCGGATACTCTTTCGACAGCCACTGGGCAATCGCTGCGTCGTTCCGTTCATACGCCCGCCGCACCGGCTTCTGTGGACTCATGCCCCACGCCCTGAGATAACGTCCGACCGTGGTGAGCGATACCGCGATCCTGTATTCCCGCGCAATCAGGCTCGCCACCGCAGCCCGCGTCCAGAGATAGAACGGCAGCTTCAGCTGATCGGGCAGCTTGCCCACGATCAGGCTACGGATGCGCTGCGCGTGAGCGATGCGCATCCGTCCACCCTGTCCAAGGCGGCGGCCCCGGCGCTTCGGCTTCAAGGCGCGCAGCCCACCGACCTTGTCGATCGCCATCCACTTGTTCACGGCACGCAGGCTCACCCCGTAGGTCGTGGCCGCCACGGTCTGCCGGAGACCTGCGCGCACAGCTTTGACGGCTAACCGCCGCAAATGTGCTTGCGCCGCCGGAGCCAGTGTCCTGGCATCGTCGTGTCTGTGCATGGCACATGCATAACATACTACGCACTATTTAGTGCACTGATCAGTAATAGTTATGCGGCATTGGACCTCGCTCGTGGAGTTGCGTAATGCGCCCGATTGAACGTTTCTCCGGCGGGCCCACCTCCCCTGCACTCCTCCAAGCACTAAGCGAGCAGTACGTAGTCCACGGTAACGCGGCGCTGGCTGCGGCGCTCGCCGATGTAGTCACACTCGACGAGTATTCGCCAGGTACGCGCCTCATCGAACAGGGAAACGCGGATAACCACATCCTCTTTATCTTGATCGGCGAGGTGGCCATCGTTATCAACGGGCAGGAGATTGCCTATCGCAAGGCTGGTCAACAAGTCGGAGAAATGGCGCTACTCAGCGTCGGGGCGCTCCGGTCGGCAAGCGTTATCGCGCGCGAGACCGTTGTCACGGCGCGGGTTACGGAAGCTGATTTCACTGCAGTGGCCGCCGCACACCCCGAGGCTTGGCGGCGCATCGCCGCGGAACTCGGCGACCGACTTCGGCAGCGCACGCGATCTATCCGGCAGAGAAACGAAACGCCGATCCTATTTGTCGGGTCGTCACGGGAGTCGCTCCCGATCGTGGACGCACTTGTAGCCGGGTGGAAGTCGCCACCTTTTATAGTGCGCCCGTGGGTGGATGGGTGGCGTATTCACCCCGTCCCAATTTCCCATCGATGACCTTGCAAAGCAGCTAGCCGCATGCGACTTTGCGGCGTTAGTGCTCGGACCTGACGATCAGGTTCTAAGCCGGGGCGTCACTTCTAATGCTCCACGAGACAATGTGCTTTTTGAACTTGGGCTGTTCATGGGAGCGCTCGAGCGCGCGAGGACACTGTTCATTATTCCAAGCGACGATGACATCAAGATTCCGACCGATATTCTCGGGTTGAACCCACTCAGGTTTGATTCGCGTACTGGGTCTCTTGCCGACAACTTAGCTCCAATCTGCAGCGACATTGCGGCGTTAATTCAAAGGATGGGCTCGCGGTGAGCTTCGCTACTGATATCGAAGCCGAAGTCAAACGTATCTTTCGAGAGCAATGGGAGACATCGAAAGCGACGACCGCCCCCGAACCAAGCGACATAGCGCTCGAAAAAAATGAGGCCAAAGAAATTGACGACGGAACGGTTTTGTATGCTGACCTGTCTGGTTCCACGAACATGGTGCAGAACTTTAAGCCGCACTTCGCCGCAGAGGTTTACCGCGCTTACCTCTACAGCGCTGCCCAAATAATCAGGAACGAGGATGGCGTCGTCACTGCGTACGACGGGGACCGCGTGATGGCGGTCTATGTGGGAAAGACTCCGAATACCAACGCTGCATCGACCGCATTGAAGATCAACTACGCGGTAAGGAAGATCATAAACCCTGCAATTATCACTCAGTATGGAACTACAATCGCCCACACCGTGAAACACGTCGTGGGCGTGGACCGCAGTTCCTTGTTGGTGGCTCGCACCGGGGTTCGCGGTGACAACGACTTGGTGTGGGTTGGTCGTGCGGCCAACTTCGCCGCGAAACTGACAGAGATCGCGAACGACGATGACTCGTTTATCACCGGAGAGGTATTCGATCGTCTGTTAGATTCAGCGAAATATAAGACGAGCACGACGATTCCGATGTGGCGTAAGCGGGAGTGGTCTCAGATGAACAACATGCGCATCTATAGCTCTAATTGGACTCGGACTCTGTAGGGTTTGACATCTACGCTTTGATACAAATAGGGCAGGCAAAATAAAGGTGTCAGATACCATTGTTTCATACGAAGCGAGCTACGTGCCATACGTTCCGCCATTCGTTTGCCACGTGTCTGCTCGAAAGCGGCTCTGATATTCGAACCATTCAGGAGCTATTGGGGCATCGCGACGTCAAAACGACGATGATCTATACGCATGATACGCATGTCCTCAACCGAGGGCCAGGGGGTGTTCGCAGTCCGCTGGATGGACTTTAACTCCCCCTTACGGAGGCGCTGTTATGCGGATCCGCCCAAACACTGTTAGGCCACAGATGAACGCCCAATCACGTATCGATTCCACGCACCAGGCGCTCGGTGAATTTGTCATCGTCTTTCAATGGGTCGAGAACTTGTACCGCCAGATTGGATGGTTCATCCTAGACCCGGAGCGAAAGCAGTGGCCTCCGACGCAGCTTCGTGCGGAAACGAACTACAGGCTCATCAACAAGGTCACTGACCTGTTCATTGAACTGACGGACAAATACGATTTTGCAAACGGGTCGGAGAAGGCGAAAGACATGCTGGAGTTGCGGCTGCGCTTCCATGAGCTTCGCAACTACCGAAATCGGTTGCTGCATTCGACGTACATTGAACTGAAGGCAGGTGGCGAGGTCCACGGATACGTCCGTTCGAACCCCGAAGTCGGCGTTGACCCAGAAACGGGCAAGCTTATCTTCGATCAAGAAGACTTCTCTGCCGAAGTTATTCACGCCAAGATTCGCGAGTATGGAGAGTTCATGGTTCGTCTGAACCTGATTTACGTGCAACTTATCCACTGGTCTCCGTTTGCACGCCATGGTCAACGTGTGGCCTAACCCCTCCGTCAAGGGGACGCCCCGCAAGCGGGTCGCCCCTTACGTCGAACGTTAGGCCTTGTTGCGTGATGCGCAACATGTTATATCTGGCATGTGATCCAATCATTCCGACACAAAGGGCTAAGGAAGTTCTTTGAGTCGGGGAGCGCGGCGGGTATCCAACCGCACCACTCCAAGCGCCTGCGTATGCTTTTAGCAGCTTTGGACACGGCTCTGTCCATTGAGGACATGAATGTTCCAGGATTCCGGCTACATCCCTTGAAGGGATCGGAGCGCGGTCGATGGTCTGTGTGGGTAAATGGAAACTGGCGCTTAACGTTCACGTTCAAAGACGGACACGCCTACGTCTTGGATTATGAGGACTACCACTAATGACTATGCACAATCCTCCCCATCCCGGCGAGTTCATTCTCCAGGCCTATCTGGAGCCCAATAACCTTAGCGGCCGCGAACTGGCCGGGAAGCTTGGTGTGGCTGCTTCAACGCTGAATCGCATTCTTACGGGTACGAGCCGTATCAGCCCTGACATGGCGCTACGCCTTTCAAAAGCTCTTGGCCGTTCTCCAGAGAGTTGGCTTGCCATGCAGTCCAACTACGATCTCTGGCAAGCCAAGCAGCATGTGAAACTCGGCAAGGTCGGGAAAGTCCGGCTCACAGCGGCCTAACAGGCGCTTCGAGGCGGACGCGGTGAGACGTTTCGGAGTTTCCTTGTATTACGCTCTTGGCCCGCGCCGCTTAAGCTTGTCGTTATGCGTGATCCACATGCGGTGACAGGAAAATATACCGGGAGTCTTTTCTAACCTTAATTCGCTCTCTCTGTCTATCTACATCCACTCCGAGCGCTGGCATGCTGTCGCGCGACCTCACCGGAAGAACGGGGGCTCATCGAGGCGCGGGCTGGCGCGCAGGATTCATGGGGACTCGTTTCGAGACTGGGGAGACGCCAAGCGAGACGGGCGCGTGGAGCCCCGAGAGGCCGATACGTACTCGAAGCAGTACGTCGAGGTCGGGAGAGGCGAACCCGCCCGCCAATATGTAGACTATGAGCATACTGGTTTGTCGTAGCGGCGTGTCCGCAGTTGCAGTAGGGCCGTCATGGATCATACGTGCTGGGAAAGCTGGAACTGACTGAGGCACTACGATCGAATGATCGCAGCTGAAGGAATTCCAGAAGGTTTCCACTCGGCCATGCCCGGAAGAGTCGTTCTGGGAGGTGGGGAGCAGCGGCGGCAGGCCAGCGCTCGCGCCATTCCTAAGATAAAGTGGTCAGACCCCATTGTTCGTCCCACCAGTCGATGCGCTGATCCAAGGGTTGAGCCCTTCGCAGCAATAACGGAATTATGCCGCTCTGTATAGCACGCCTTCGCTGCCTTGGGGGTAGAGTTGACAAGTGTATGCAACATCACGGGAATTACGCTAGAAATTGACATGTGGTATTGGCGTGCTATACCGGTCAGTATATTCAATAGTTAGAGTGCTCAGTACACACCGAGGACTTTCCCCTTGGAGCTTGTCTCAGTCGTTCTTGTGCTCCTCGCCTTCGCGTTGGTCGCGTTCGTTATTCTGAAGAAGCGCGATCTGCCGGGCGGCGCAGCGGACCCGTGGCTCTTCTATGCAAAGCGGCCACTCTCTCAACCGGAACAGGTGCTCTATCACCGCCTCGTCAAGGCGTTGCCTGAGCATATTGTCTTGGCACAGGTGCAGGTGTCCCGCGTTCTTGGGGTTAAGAAAGGGTTCAACTTTCACGAGTGGAACAACCGCATCAATCGGCTGAGCTACGACTTTGTAATCTGTGGGAAGGACTCAACGGTGTTGGCCGCCATTGAGCTAGACGACAAGTCGCACGAAACAACGTCTCGTGCAGAAACCGACAAGAAGAAGGAGAAGGCCACTTCGGCAGCGAATGTGCAGCTCATACGCTGGCACGTGAACTCACTGCCCGATCACGCTGCAATTCAGGCCGCGTTTGCCAAGCAGCAATCTAACCCTTCCATCGAGCGGACGGCCTAAAGGCTGCCGCTTATGTCAAACGTAATGCCCCTCAACGATGGAGCCAGTAGCGATGAACGATGAGGGGCGTATAGGGGTCACATCTTGTTATATGATATCGTCTTGGCGCAGGATAGGCCGTAGCTCGTCTGCTGCGCATTGAATTTCCTGAGGCGCTTCACGTGCCATGTCCAGCGGGTCGATGGCCTTCCTCTGCAATCGCGAATTCGGAAGTCAAAATCCAATGCTACTCTAGATGACAAGCGTGTCTGGCTGGTATCTTCTCATTGCAGCCCTCAGTCAGAAGCTATGGTCGGCCTTTTTCACCTATCGGAAGGGAAGCATTCGATTGATTTCAGTCCGAAGATCCAGAAAGGAAGAGAGGGAACTGTACTATGAAAGCGAAGATTCTCGAAAAGATGTTCGATGAGGGGAAGGACATTACGCCTCATCTTGTCCTCTCGAACGCCCGTCGCCCTGGGCACGAACAGAGACGCGTGAACGTCGATTTTCCCAGTTGGATCATCGAGTCATTGGACGTTCAGGCAAGTCGTCTTGGAGTAACAAGGCAATCGGTTATCAAGATGTGGATTGCTGAGCGATTGAAGAAAGAAGTGAGAAAAGCAAGCTAACTACCGGCGGGAGAATTCTGACAGGCCTCAGGGTATTCAGGAGAGCCAGGTGCGATGACATCTCAAACCTATCCCCGCAGTCCCAAATCCCTCATCGGTGGCATTGCCCACTTGGGGCGGTTTATTGACAAGATTCGGCTACGGAACGCCGGGCAGATTCAGGACTATAACTACATCACGGTGGGGTTCGATAAGTACCTGGTCGATTTTCTACAGATTGATCCGCAGGCCTTCGAGCAGTTGGTGTTGGCCGGTGGAACGGATGAGGAATTGCTGGCTTGGGTGAAGGCCAACAGTCGAAAACCGTCGGAACAAGAAATCGCGCAATGGAGCCAGGGACTCCTGACTTCCGGTCCCAAAGATGATGCGGCGCACCAGCGGTTTCAAAGCCGCGTGCACGACATCGCGACGAAACGCGGCGTGCCGGTCGTGTCCCTCCCTCCTGTCACCACCTGGGCCGATGTGATCGAGCTCGACGAAGGCCGGCTGTAGCTTATTTTGCAGTCGGACATTTGGGCTGGCCTGTCCTTCTTTTCGCCTCAACCTTTGTGTGGGGCTCTCGAACCGTGGGGCACTCTCTGCCCACGGCAGGTTTTCCTAAGGGCACGATCCCTGTGTCAGAAAAGATTGTAGGCCGTGGAATAACGATGAATGCACGCGACTACGTCACTGGTTATTGATGTCTGAACTGACGTGAGAGAACCGAGCAGGGTGCTCAAAAAGGCCGTTCAGCAAGGCCGCAGCGAATGAAGACCGGAGGCGTACCCCCTGGGGTACGTTGAGGATCTGAATGATGCGAGAACGATGCTGACGGACTTTTTCAGCATCCGTTAAGAGCCGACAGCGCTCAGGGTCGCTATCGCGTGATCAGAATGAGTAGGTATCGGCATTGGTGGCAGGTCCGCTACAAGATTGGACACTCGTTCACGGTCTCCCTGACTGTACCGCAGAAACTCCACTCCGAAGTGCCCGTCTTTGCACCATCGAACCACCGAGACTTCTACTGCCAGGGGGGTTGGTTCCTGCGCCACCGCAATCCGCAGTGCGAGATAGGTTCCCGCATTCAGCGCGATGTCGCTGCGCATTCGACAGCCGGCAGGTGAGAGGTCGAACAAGACTCCCTCTCCGGCCTCGGTATCGCATTGGATACTTGCAGGGTAGTGGACTGGCACTCGCATGCGACATCGTGGTTGCATAATTATAATCTCTCCGTAGATGAGTCTACGTTACGTATCGGTACAGGCAAGAAAAACTTGATTCTTGGATGAGCAGGATGCTGAAAAAGTCCGCCAGCGCAAGAAGACCGTTATTTGGTTTGTCTGGTTTCTCTCGTTTTTGGTTAAACGAAGCCAACCAGATGAACCAAATCAGCCAGATAAACAAAACAAACCAGTTTGAGCATCCTGCGAGAGATGTGGCGGTGAGACACGAGTTGCCGAAATTGCTGGGTATTGTTTCAGTGGAAGGCTAGGGCGGCTCAGGAGACAGATGAGGCGTGAGTATTTCAGAACATTACGCGGCGACTTTGGTCAGGAGTCTCTTGACTTCGACGTGGGCGAAGATGACGTCAGGTTCCCGCTGGAGGGCTTCGTAGTAACTCCGTTCAAATCCATCTCCTTCTTCCGAAGGGCGGATGAGGGATCGGGCTTCTATCAGAAAGTGCTCCACCTCAACAAGCGAGAGCTCAGACTTGTCGTCCAGGAGTTCATCAATACGGACGACCAGTTGCGAGAGAGGGTGAAGCCAGGTAAACCAAGGATCGTTTAACACCAAGTGCAGTAGTTCGCTGGTTGACTCGACACGGCCATTGATCCGCTCATAGGTGACTTGTTCTGCCAGAATGAGGGCCTTGTGCAGACTCAGGAGGCTGCTCCGCACGTCGAGGATTTTCTCGCGGAGAGGAGTGGATTTCTTGGTTGAGTTCTTGTGTGAGACAGACGCCATAAAATAACTGTAGCAGGTTATTGTGAAAATGGTGACCCCTCACCCGTGATTCGGTGTGGAGGTCGATCTCCACTGCTGTGTCGATATCGGCATATTGCATCCTGTACTAAAGCACGCCGGCGATAAAAATTGCGTTTTTGCTTTCGATGCCTACACAGCGAGAAGGGACACGTATCTGATGCTCTGTCGGTCTGTTGAACATCGAACGTTCAACACATCATCAGATTAACTGATTCAACCCGTTATGAACCATGAGGTTTAGTGTCTCACCCGAGAGGCGAACTGGGCGAAGAGTTGCCCTGTGAGGTGGGGAGTGTTGTCTGAGTCTCGCACATGCTTGCGGCGAAGGTAGTCGTTGAGGATTCGACCGTCAGCGGTTTTGTGGACGTGGGGCAGACGGAGGTTCATATGGTAGCGTTCGACGGCGTGCGCCACGCGACTGATGAAGACCACGGTGCCATCTGCTTCTTGCCGTTCGACGATCCCGACGTGCGTCAGCGAGTCGTTTACCTTGCCGTCTCCGTTGTAGTCCCAGGTATTATTGAAGAAGACCAGATCACCGGGGTGGGCGACAGGTCCCCGGTGGAACCTGCCTTGTTGCCGGATGTGTGCATGAATGATCCGGACGCCGTTGGCGTGAGGGGCGATGGGCTCAGCGTCATAGAGATCGATCCCGTGTTTGAGAAACACCGCACGGGTCACCCCTGCGCAATCATAGGCGATGTGCCGGCCGTTGCTTTCAATCGTGGTGGCGCCCACGAGCTTGGCCGCTGTCTGTACGATCGCGTTCCGGCTCGGTAGACGTTCGGCGGATCGGCAACAGGGCCGTTCTGTTGGGACTGATGTGCGAGGACGTTCGATCGGCTGTGTGACACAGCCTGCGAGCGTCGCGATAGCGATAGTGGTTATGATGAAGAGGAATCGCATCGTCTCACCGTGTATTGAGATAACCCTCGGAGTGAAATGTAGCACGAGGCTCGCGCCTCACCAAGAAAAGGGAACTTTGGTGCGGGCTCTTTCTCGCTACCTTGTACGTTTACGTTTCAGGTGTCGCTGGGCAGCGGTCGCGTTAGCAGGCTGTGGGAAAACTCAGTTTATACACAAAACGGCGATGGGTTCTTCCATATAGCGCCGATATCAAAATAGTTTCAGGATGCTCAAAAAGGCCGTCCAGCAAGGCCGCAGCGAGCGAAGAGGCGAGGCGTGCGCTTCGGTACGTTGAGTCTCTGAGCGATGCGAGAACGATGCTGGCGGACTTTTTCAGCAGCCTCGCTAGGTTTTGCTGGGGGAGGCCAGAGCCTTGTTGACTTCCCGGAGCAGGCTTCGTTCAATTTCCGCAACCTCCTCCGCGCTTACGCTGAGTACGCGCCCACCCTGCGCCAGTTTTTCAAAGTCGGCTTTGACATTGAGTCGGGTGATGTTTGAAGGGAGGCCATGAAGCGACAGCACGTATTGATTCCGTGAGCCGGAGACTTCCAGCGAGGCAGGCGGGGAGACTTTTCGCTCCGTCACATAGACCGCTTTTTGGTCGGTCTTGATACTCACTTTGATGTGGTATCCGTTACGGCTGAGGGTATCTTCTACCACCTTGGCGACGGTGCTCAAGGGGCGGGGGATGTCTTCAGTCTGAGTCCCTTTCTCTTCGACGTGGATTGTCTGCGCCGCTTGGGCTGCGACGGTTTTTTGGACATCCGCGCTCAGCTTTTTTGCCTGGGCTGCTTGTACCGCCAAGTCGGCGGCGGCGACTTTGGCTTCGGCCTTGGCGCTTTGGGCGGATTTCATCGCATCGCGCAATTCCTGGTTCAGTAGATCGATCTGTTGATGCATGACCTTGTTCCCGTCCTGCAGCGAGGTGACCACCGACTCCTGCTTTGCCAGTTGCTTGCGGAGCGACTCATTTTCCGCTTTGAACGGCGAATCGTCCGGCTTACAACTACTGGCTAAGACACAGAGAGCGATTGCTCCGATCCACAAAGGCCATTGGTTCGATTGAGTCTTATCGCACACGTGACGTCCCTCCAGTTTTCGGATTATCTACGCTTCGCCCCGACTTGTCCACGCTGGATTCCCTGAATTGACCGTGCGTCGTGTTGGACGCTATGCTCGCACAATGATGAACCGCTTGACAGTCGTAATCGCAGCGGTGCTGTTCGTGAATGTTTTTCTCTGCCTGCCGGGAGCGGTGGCGGGATCAGATCAGAAGACCGAGGCCATTTCTGCTGATGACTATGCCTTGTACGACCAGGTGGTGACGAGTAAGTTTCTCACGTCATCGACTCAGTTGGTCGTGATCGAACGCATGACCAGGCTCCGTCTCTCTCCGGATCAGGAGGGATCGACGACGGTCGGAGTGTTTCAGGAGCAGGGCTACTTCAATGACGAACTGCCGACGGATATGATTCGGGAATTTATTTCGGCCAACCGGCACGTAAGCCGGCTTGAAGGGCGATTTCACTTTGCTGTCGGCTACCGGTTTGCCGCAGAGGGTAGGCTCGAAGAGCCGGAGGTGTCCCTGGCACACCCAATCACGGTAGGCGGCTCAATGCCGGTTCAAGCGCCGTCGATCTTGGATCGTTTGGCATTCTCTCGTGTCGCGCGCAGCCTGCGTAACGATCATGCACTTCTGTATGTCGAAACGCTTCGCCCCGACGGCACCGGAGCAGGGTTTCTCGTGTGGTGTCGTCGTCAAGGGCGAAGCTGGACGTTGTTCGATACGGAGGTCGCCTGGACCATTCAGGTTCAAGCAGAACCAGAAGGGGGTTGACTAACAGTTCGAAATGAGGAAAGCAGGGAGTAGGCGGTCGCGGGTGGTTCCCGCTCAGCTCGCAGGCTGTTCAAAATGGCTGTCCAGCAAGGCCGCAGGCGAGTCGAAACCGGAGGCGTACCCTCGGAGGGTACGTTGAGGATTTCGATGAGCCGAGAACGACGCTGGCGGACTTTTTTTAACTGCCTGCCGGATGAAGGGCCGTTGCTTGCGCCTTGATGGGCTTGGACGATAGCATGCGTCCATGTTGACGACTATGATCAGAAAAACCTTTTCCGTCCCGCCCCTTGGTTGCAATTGCTCGATCATCGGCGATCTTGTGACGAAACAGGCGATCGTGGTCGATCCGGGTGGAGCGCACGAGCGAATTCTCCACGAGGTGCACCAACTTGGATTGACGGTCACACATATCCTTCACACCCACGCCCACTTCGATCATTTTCTCGCGTCCGGAGAAATGAAGAAGGCGACAGGAGCAACGATCTGTCTGCATCAAAATGATCTTGAGCTGTGGAAGAATCTCGAATTGCAGTGTCGGATGTTCGGCGTGGCCTATGTGCCTGTTCCGATGCCTGACTACTGGCTCAAGGATGAGGAGAGATTGTTGGTCGGCCAGGTCTCAGCTGTTGCACTTCATACGCCGGGCCACAGCCCTGGGTCCATGAGTTTTCATTTTCCTGACGACAACCTCGTTGTGGCCGGCGATACGCTTTTCCGCGGCAGCATCGGGCGAACCGATCTCTGGGGTGGAGACTTTGATGCCATCGAACAATCCATACGAGAGCGATTGTATAGCTTGGACGATGCGACGATCGTGGTGACGGGGCATGGACCGGAGACCGAAATTGGGGTGGAGAAAGAGACGAATCAGTTTGTCCGGGTTTAGCAGGATGCTGAAAAGAGATAGGGAGCGGCCAGGTGCCCTTCTTGCTCGCAGAACGCGCACGATAAGAATGTGCTCGTTCGATGGGCGCAGTAAAGGGCAGCCTCGGCCCCTCCCTTAAAGAGAGATGGAGAGAATGCGCGCGGCCTTGTTTGGGTAAAGGAGCGTCTCTGCGCGTATGGGTTGGGCCGGTGAGAAAGTTTGAACTTTTTGAGCATCCTGCGGGAATATTCTTCACGGTCCCAGACGTGTGGACCATCGAAGTTCTCAGGTCCCACATAGTTTTTCAGCCTGTTAGCTCGCTGTAGGAGGTGCAACCATGACGATACCAAATCGGGTCCTCCTTATCAGTATTCTCCTGGCCGGGTTATTTTATGCAGAGGTCCAGGCGGACGGTGGCGTCGCGCATCCCACCGATCCAGTGACGATCACGGACGTGAAGGTCCGCATGTCGGATCATGGTCCGGTCGTACTCTTACAAGCGGAAGGCAAGGCCATTCCGATCTTTATCGACGTCACGGTCGCCGTATCCATCCAAGGCGCATTGAATGGTGAACGGTTGCCCCGCCCCATGTCGCACGATTTAATGCATACGATCCTGGAAGCATTTGGCGGGAAAGTCACGCAGACGGTCATCACACTAAAAAGCGGTACCTATTACGGTGCGTTGACCGTGGCGTTCAAAGACAATGTGAAGGTGTTCGATAGTCGGTCATCAGACTCTATCGCCCTCGCCATTCACTTCAAGGCGCCGATCATCGTGGGGCGGGATTTACTGAATTCAGCCGAAAGGTTGCCAGAGAAGCCGAAAGCCGACACATTATGAGGCCTTACTCTTTGGCCATCCGTTCTTTCAATCGTGCGAGGCGTTTCTCGGTGGACTGCTTAATGAAGGCCATGTTTTCTCCGAGGTGTTGCTCGGCGTTGATTTTGCCTTCCTCGCGCCGCTTCTGTTGGTCCAGTCCGAATTTCGCGATCACGGGGCCGTCTTCCTGGTACAGCGATTTCCAGATCGCCTCACATTTAGTCTGTATGACAATGGGGTACTTGTCGCAGGGTGGATCGGCTGCCCAGGCGGTGCTCCAGCTCGTACCTAGTAGGATGAATACCAACGCCAGAACAGTCATCGTCCACCTACTCGCCGCATGAATGGCTCCTCTTCGTTCAGTTCACGATAACACAACGCAACTCGTTTTGCAGACGATCGATGCGTATGAACGGTCGGCGAAAAAATGCATGGCCCGCTGGGACAAGAGGCGGCATCGCCGGCCACCATTGTTGGTCGAGTGGCTTCAATATCTCCCTGCCGGTGCGAGCCTGTTGGACCTCGGCTGTGGTGGAGGGCAGGATGCAGGCGATCTCGCTCGGCGCGGGTATCATGTTGTGGGTGTTGATCGAACGAGTGCATTGCTCTCAGCAGGACGACGTCGATATCCTTCATTGTCGCTGGTCCGCGCCGATCTACGCGACCTTCCGTTTCAAGCGATGTCGTTCGATGGCCTTTGGGCTGCCGCCTCGCTGATGCATTTCCCTAAACCAGACGCCCGTCGCATCCTAGCCGATCTGTACAAGCTTGTTCGCCCAGGCGGCCTCTTTGCCGCGACGGTGACCTATGGTGTGACGAGCCGCCTTGTGACGGATGGATGGGTCCCCGGGCGCTATTTTGCTCGCTGGAAAAAGAATGAACTCGCTCGCGCGGTCCGTCGAGCCGGATGGACCATTCTTGAGTTGAACGTGGTGACCAACCGAGAGCGCAAGGGGCGGTGGGTGAATCTTCTCGCCCAGAAACGGGGTTGATGGTTACTTCGATAAGGCCGGGCTTGATGCCGTGCTGCGATTCAGCGTCACATAAATCTTGTCGTCGAAGGTGTAGTAACCGCCCTGCTCGATGTCGTTCATGATGCAAATAGGTGAAAAGATAATGAGGCAGGCGAAAATATCTCCGACGACCCACCAGGACCAGGTCCGGTCGATTTTGAGCGAGGTCGGTTCATAGCCGTCCTTGTTCGCCTGGGCAAGATGGTCGCCCTTACGGCTGAGCGTGACGGTGCCAGGCGCGGTGAGGTGGAGGTAGTCGTCGATGACCACTGCAGTTTCAGGCGGGGTGGTGAAAATGGTGACCGACTGTTTGTCTGAGTGCATCCATGTTCCGCAGCCGGTGAGGGCCCAGGCGCATCCGATGACTGCTGCACCGAGCCAACGTTGTGATTGTCTCATGAGATCCTCTTGCTCGCTGGTGTGGGCTGGATTATCCAGCGCGCGGTCTGATGGTGAATAGCTGTCGGAATTTTTCCATGCCGCCGGCCGTTCTTCTAGCGTTTTCAGCAATTCTACAGAGGACGGGGCGGAGCCGTTAGATCTTCATCGCCTCGTTTACTCCGGCGAGGGTGGCCTTTGCGACTTTCGCGGCGCGCTGGCTGCCGTCCTGTACGATCTCGTCGATGCGTGAGGGATGGCTCATCATCGCTGTGCGCGAGTCCCACATCGGTGTCATGCGTTCGACGATTCGATCGGCAACGAGTTTCTTGCAATCGATGCAGCCGATGGCGGCCGTCCGGCATTCGGTATTAATCTGCTCCTGAACCATCGGTAATGAAAATATTTTGTGAAAATCGTACACGGGGCACAGGTCGGGGTTTCCGGGGTCGTGGCGTCGGACTCGGGCAGGATCGGTGACCATCGTCTTGAGTTTCTGCCTCACGACTGGCTCGGGGTCTGACAGGTTGATCGTGTTGCCGTAACTCTTGCTCATCTTCCGGCCATCGGTGCCCATGACCTTGGGAAACTGTGTCAGTCGTTCTTTGGGCTCGGGGAACACAGATGTCTTGTAGATATCGTTGAATCGCCGGGCCAGTTCTCTCGTGAGTTCGAGATGGGGGAGTTGGTCTTTTCCTACCGGGACAAAATCGGGTTTATATAACAAGATATCGGCGGCTTGCAGAACCGGGTAGCCCAGAAATCCGTAGGTGCTGAGGTCTTTTTCTTTAATCTCTTCCTGCTTCTCTTTGTAGGTCGGATTGCGTTCCAGCCAGGAGATAGGCGTCATCATCGAGAGGAGCAGATGCAACACCGCATGTTCAGGGACGCGAGACTGGATGAACACCGTGGACCGTTCTGGATCGATACCGGCGGCGAGCCAATCGATGAGCAGCTCCCGTGAGAACTCGCGGATACGGCTGGTATCGGCATAGTTTGTTGAGAGCGCGTGCCAGTCCGCAACAAAGAAATAGCACTCGAACTCATGCTGAAGGCTTTTCCAATTTTCCAAGGCGCCGAGATAATTGCCGAGATGGAGTAGCCCGCTTGGCTGCATGCCGCTGAGAACTCGTTTCCTGGGTGTGGTCATGGGGTGTTTCCTGTTCCTCCGAGACCGACTGCGGTGGAGAGAATTGAATTGGATAGACTGTGGGTCAAGGTGCTCGTGATGGTATGGATGAAGTGGATCTGCGGGTCTAAGATGATCAGCCCCATCAAGATGAACATGCCGTAGGGTTCCACACGTCTGAGCGCCATCGCCGCAGTATCCGGGAGAAGGCTCGTGAGAATTCTCCCGCCATCCAGCGGGGGGAGCGGCAGCAGATTGAACAGCATGAGGAGCACGTTAATCAAGATGGAGTAGATAGACATGGCGGCGATCGGCTGGAGGAACATTTGGCGCCACGTGCTCGAGGGTTCTTCCGATGTGGACTGCGCGCCCCCGATGGAGGGATCGATCGACAGGATGAGCGCGAAGAGCAGCGCGCTGCCGACGGCCAGCGCGAGATTCATCGCCGGTCCTGCCGCCGCGACGAGCGCCATGTCGCGACGTGGTTGGCCCATATTGCGTGGATCGATGGGGACCGGTTTGGCCCATCCGAGGAAGAACCCTCCCGGCATCAGCAGACAGAGCAGCGGCAGGATCACGGTCCCAAAGGGATCGATGTGCGCCAGTGGATTCATGGTGAGCCGGCCTTGGAGTTTGGCGGTTGGATCGCCGCATCGATTGGCGACCCAGCCATGGGCGTATTCGTGCAAGACCATGGCGAAGAGGAGCGGAAGCCCCATATAGGAAATCGTGTGGAGGATTTGCGGTAAGGAGTTCATGCGGTCGGCTTTCTTAGCAGGCTGCTGAAAAAGTCCGCCAGCTTCGTTCTCGCATCGTTCAGATCCTCAACGTGCCCCAGAGGGCACGCCTCCGGTCTGCACTCGCTGCGGCCTTGCTGGACGGCCTTTTTGAGCAGCCTGCGGCTATTTTTTTCATTGGCCCATTCTCTCAGATTCTAAGGGTGTATTGTGCATAAACTAAGTTTTTCCCGTGGCCAGTTAGTTCACCTGAAGGAATCGGCCATGTTTGATTTGTATCAGGAAGAGCGGACGATTCAATGTTCCGTCTGGTCCGAACGCTGCCGGTCCTGTCAGGGAGGAGAGATCAGGCTGTGTCAGCAGTTGATCGTGTACCGCTTCGCCGGAAGAGGCCCCTTTTCGAACCGCATCCAGCACCAATTTCGCGGCGTCGTAGCCTTGCGTCGAAAAGAGTGTCGGGCTGGCTTCAAACCGTTTTTTATACCGGGCGACAAAATCCTGCACGGTCGGGGTCTGGCTGTCGATAAAGAAGCCGTCAACGAACACGGCTCCATCGATCGACGAATCATCCGTGCGGGCGAAGTCCGGTGAGTTCCATCCATTCGCGCCAAGGAACGGCACTTTCATGTCGTGGAAATTCAATTGGGCCGTAATGATGCCGGCGTCGGCTGCGCGGCCCGGAATAAAGATCGCATCGAAGCCCGGCGTATAATAGACTTTCTTGTCCAGCTTTGTCAGTTTCCCTGCCAGTTTTGTCTGATCGACCGGCACGGCCAAGCCATATCGGTTGAGGTCCTCCGCCTTCATACGTTTGAGCTGCCCGCTCACATCGATTTCGCCCTCTTTGTAGGATTCGACGGCGATCACTTCTCCCTCGTGCTGTCGCACTTCCTGGGTGAAGAGTCGGGCCAACTCGCGGCCATACGTGGTGTCGGGATGCAGGATGCAGAATCGGCGGAAGCCTTGCTCTTTGATGGCATA
>JBGTMB010000265.1:0-3221 GCA_041743755.1 Nitrospiraceae bacterium
ATTCGCTCGTCTGCCTCATGCCTCAATACACCTGGAATCAAATTTTTCAGGCCGTCGATCAACTCGCCCGATCCAAGAAGATCGTGCTTCGCCGACACCGATTCGACTACATGCTCTTCACGACCGATTTTGTGGCCTAACCACATCCTACCGATCCGCTAGAGCGTGCCGCACTTGCGATGAGCCTGATTCATCACAGAACGTGGCGTCACGCTGACTCTTCTTCTCGATACACAATCAATCTAAAGAATCAGGAGGGTTCAACCTTTGCAAGAGGTTCCTTAGGTGGAGCTGACGGAGTGGTATGGCGAATGATCTTGCCCTCTACGAGATAAACCACCAGCTCAGCGATGTTGGTGGCATGATCGGCCATCCGTTCGAGGTATTTGGCAATGAAGCTCAAGCGAATAGCGCGTGAAATCGTGCGCGTATCCTCCAACATGAATGACAGCAACTCTCGGAACAACTGTTCCATCAGATCATCAACGTAGTCGTCGTCCGCGAGCACCTTCCTGGCGAGCTGCGCATCATCCCTCACGAATGCATCAATGCTGTGCTTCACCATCATCCGTGCCATATTGCCCATCATAGGAATATCGATGTAGGGCTTGAGCTGCGGCTCTTCGTTCAGCTCGATCACCCGCTCGGAGACATTCTCCGACAGGTCGCTGATTCGCTCGAGTTCGGTGGCGATTTTCATGGCTGTCGTGACCAACCGTAAGTCTCGTGCCGCAGGCTGATGGAGGGCCAGTAACCGAATACTCTCTTCGTCGATTTCCACATCCAAGGCATTGATCTGATGGTCCCGCTCGATGACCTCGCGTGCGAGGGCTGAGTCGCGCGTCACCAGCGCGGTGAGGGCTTGGTCGATCTGATCTTCCGTCTGCGCAGCCATTCGCAGGAGCTTGGTTTTCAGGTCGGCAAGTTCTTCGTCAAAGTGGCGCTGTGTCATCATTGTCACCCAAATCGTCCGGTGATGTAGTCTTCGGTCTGCTTCTTTGAAGGCGTGGTAAAGAGCTGTTTCGTGAGTCCGAACTCCACGACTTCGCCAAGGTACATGAACGTGGTCCAATCGGACACCCGTGCTGCCTGCTGCATATTGTGCGTGACAATCACGACCGTCAAGTCCTGCTTCAAGGAAAAGAGCAGCTCTTCTATTTTAGCAGTGGCGACGGGATCCAACGCAGAGCAGGGTTCGTCCATCAGCAAGACATCCGGTTTGACCGCGAGCGCGCGGGCGATACAGAGCCGTTGCTGCTGTCCTCCAGAGAGACCGAAGGCGCTGACGTGGAGCCGATCTTTCACTTCATCCCACAGCCCTGCGCCCTTGAGCCCCTCTTCTACGATCTGATCCAACTGGCCACGGTTCTTGATTCCATGGAGACGCGGCCCATAAGCCACATTTTCGTAGATCGATTTCGGAAAAGGGTTCGATTTCTGAAAGACCATTCCGACCCGTTTCCGCAGGTCGGTGATATCTACATCGGGGCTGTAGATATTCATGCCGTCAAGCAGCATGGTGCCTTCCAATCGAGTACCTTCAATCAAGTCGTTGAGCCGATTGATGCAGCGCAGCAAGGTAGACTTCCCACAGCCGGACGGCCCAATGAACGATGTGACCTGATTTTTGAGAATTTCCAGATCGATATGAAAGAGAGACTTGCGGTCCCCATAAAAAAAGTTGACCTGATTCAAGGTCAGCTTGACGGCTTGAGCCTTGGAATTGTGGTCAGAAGACTGGTGAGGACTGTTCTGCACATTAAGCCTCTGGGAGTCGAGCCCGTGTGAGGGTAACGACTGCTGTGGCAAAACTGGAGTAGGAGACATGACGATCCTCCTTATACTTATAGTACTGATCCCGCATATTTCTTGCGCAAGTGGTTACGGAGGACAATGGCCGTCAAATTCAACAGCACGACGACAGTAATCAATACGAGAGTCGTGATATAGACCATTGGCTTCGCGGCTTCCACATTGGGCGACTGGAAGCCCACGTCGTAAATATGAAATCCCAGGTGCATGAACTTTCGATCGAAGTGGAGAAAAGGCCAGGAACCGTCTATGGGGAGCGACGGCGCAAGTTTCACAACCCCTGTGAGCATGAGCGGCGCCACTTCCCCAGCCGCCCGGGCCATCGCCAAAATCAATCCAGTCAGAATGCCCGGCAAGGCTGAGGGTATCACGACTTTGAGCATCGTTTCCAACTTGGTTGCGCCAAGCGCCAATGACCCTTCACGAAATTCCCTGGGTACGGCGGCCAGCCCTTCTTCTGTGGAGACAATGACCACCGGCACTGTGAGTAAGGCCAGCGTCAGGGACGCCCAGAGAATACCGCCGGTGCCGAATGTTGGAGTCGGAAGTCGCTCAGGAAAGAAGAGCTGGTCGAGGGTTCCGCCCACGGCATACACGAAAAAGCCGAGTCCGAACACACCGAAGACAATCGAGGGCACGCCTGCGAGATTGTTGACCGCAATTCTTACAAGCCGAACCATGACGCCTTGCCTGGCATATTCTCGCAGATAGAGCGCAGCAAGCACGCCGAAGGGGACGACGGCGAGGCTCATGATAATGACCATCATGACCGTACCGAAAATAGCCGGGAAAATCCCGCCTTCCGTATTGGCCTCTCTCGGCTCAGTGCTGAGGACATCCCAGACATTCGTGAGATAGATCCAGCTCTTGTGCATCGGGCCCATCTCGTTTGGCCGTAGGGCGCGAATGATCTGCCCGACTGGAATCTGTTTTTCTCGTCCGTTGGCATCCACCATCAGAGCAGAGTATTCATTAAATTGTGTGCGCAGCGTGTCCAATTCCAGAGTTTTTGCCTGGTAACGGGATTCAGCCTCAGCGACCTGGGCTTTGAGGCTCTCGATTATCCCTCTATCCCTTGTATCGGGGGCGGAGGCGTCCATTTCAAGCGCGCGAATCTTCAGTCGCGCCTGCTCGATGTCCGCGTTCATCGCGCCGATCTCGACTCGCTCGATCCGAGTGATCTGTTGATGAAGAGAATTAGTGCTGTCGATCAGTGGAGCCAAGGCGATCCATCCACTGTCATTCCCTTCTGTCTGTAGCGTCTCTCCCTTGTAGATCGCCTTGATCCTGGCATACATGTTGCCCCATTCTCGGCGTTCCAAAAGCACGACGTCTGTCGGATAGGCTTGCGATACCACCTGATCGTCATTGACCCATTTGAAATCGAGCCCATAGATGTCACGATTCCC
>JBGTMB010000266.1:0-5773 GCA_041743755.1 Nitrospiraceae bacterium
TCTGACGGCCGGCAATGCGTTGAAAATCATTAGTGATTACGACATTGTCATCGACGGGGTCGACAACTTTACGGCCAAGTTCCTTATCAACGACGCCTGTTTTTTTGCTGGAAAACCGTTAGTCCACGGTGGCATCCTTCGGTTCGATGGCCGGGTGACGACCATTGTGCCGAAACAGTCTGCCTGCTATCGTTGCGTCTTTAAGACTCCGCCGCCGGCTGGGCTGGTCGCCTCCTGCCAAGAGGCAGGCGTGATCGGCGTATTAGCCGGCATTATTGGCACAATCCAAGCCACTGAGGCCTTGAAACTCATCCTTGGAATCGGTCATCTTCTGACGAACCGATTCCTGGATTTCGATGCGCGCAAGACCCTGTTCAGGGAAATTAAAGTGAAACGTAATCCTGACTGTGCACTGTGCGGTGCACATCCAACGATTACCGAACTGTTCGATGACGGCGATCCGTTTGCCGGCTGTGCCGTCCGGCCGTAATTATTGACTGAGTAAGGTGGAATCGCCATGGCTACAATGAAAGCCCTAGTCTGTCGTGAGTGCGGAAAAGAATACCCAACGAAAGCGATCCATGTCTGCGAAATGTGCTTTGGCCCCCTCGAGGTGAAATATAACTACGAGGAGATCAAGAAGAATGTGTCCCGCACAAAGATTCATGACGGCCCACATAGCATCTGGCGCTATGCCGATCTCCTGCCGGTGGAAGGGCCCACCTTTCTCGGCCTGCATGCCGGGATGACCCCGCTGGTGCGCGCGAAAAATCTTGGCGCCCACCTCGGACTGGACGAGCTCTACATCAAGAACGATACAGTCAATCACCCCACGCTCTCGTTCAAAGATCGGGTTGTGGCCGTCGCCATTACCAGGGCGCGAGAGTTAGGATTTGAAACGATTGCCTGCGCCTCGACCGGCAATCTAGCCAATTCCGTCGCCGCTCATGCGGCTGCGGCAGGGATGCGCTGTTACGTGTTTATCCCGGGCGATTTGGAAGCCGCGAAGGTGCTCGGCAACTTGATCTATAAACCAAATGTGGTGGAGATCGAAGGTAATTACGACGATGTGAATCGGCTCTGTAGCGAAATCGCCGGCGAGCACGGCTGGGCGTTCGTCAACATCAATATCCGCCCCTACTATGCAGAAGGCTCGAAGACGTTGGCATTCGAAACCGTCGAGCAACTCGGCTGGCGCACACCGGACCAAGTCGTCATCCCGATGGCGTCTGGCTCGCTCTTGACCAAAATCTGGAAGGGCCTCCACGAAATGAAATACGTGGGATTGATCGATGAGGTTCGGACAAAAATCAACGGGGCGCAGGCCGAAGGTTGCTCGCCGATCTCCACCGCATTCAAGGCAGGGCGAGATTTCTTCAAACCGGTGAAACCCAAAACCATCGCCAAGTCCTTGGCGATCGGGAATCCAGCAGACGGGTACTATGCCCTGAAGGCCACAGCAGAGAGCAAAGGCTCTATGGACATGGTGACAGACGACGAGGTCGTGGAGGGCATCAAGCTGCTGGCGCAGACGGAAGGGATCTTCGCCGAAACGGCCGGTGGTGTCACGATCGGTGTGCTCCAAAAGTTGGTGAAAAACGGCACGATTAAGAAAGGCGATCTGACCGTAGCCTATATCACCGGGAACGGTTTAAAAACCCAGGAAGCCGTAATCGATGCCGTCGGACGGCCGGTTCGCATTCAGCCAAGTCTGGTTGCATTTGAGAAAACATTTAAAATGGGCAAGAACGGTGGTGGTGACTCATGATTAATGTTCGCATTCCGACTCCGCTACGCCCGCTGACCAAAGGCCAGGGAGAAATCGAAACAGAAGCCGCGAGCGTGCTTGAGATGATCGAGGCGCTCAATACCGCGTATCCCGGCATGAAAGATCGCCTCTGCGACGATACGGGTGAGCTCCGCCGATTTGTGAACATTTACGTCAATGAGGAAGACATTCGATTCCTCAAGGGCAAAGAGACGTCGCTCAAAGACGGGGACGAAGTGTCGATCGTGCCCGCCATTGCAGGAGGTACATCATGCCACATGTGAAAGTGCACGTTCAGTTCCCAGAAGACAAGATTAAAGAACCGGTCATCTATCAGATCGGCCACGAATACAAAGTCGTCACCAACGTCCGACGCGCCGATGTGCGTGAAACCACCGGATGGATGGATCTTGAGCTGACCGGCGACAGCACAGAAATCGAGCGGGCGATCGTAGGCCTTCGCACGAAAGGCGTCGTCGTCGACCCGATCGAATTGAATGTCGTGGAGTAGAAACCGTGGGGGCTAAGGGGTGAGGGGTAAGAAGTAAGAAGAGCTAACCCTCAGATGATCCAGTCGCCTAACGCCTAACGTTTCACGCCTTACGGGAAAGAACATGGAACTCACTGAACAACAGATAGAACGATACAGTCGTCAAATTATTCTGAGCGACGTGGGCGGTAAGGGCCAGATAAAGCTGGCTAAGGCGAAAGTCTTGCTCATCGGCGCCGGAGGGCTCGGCTCGCCGGCTGGACTGTATCTCGCTGCCGCGGGTGTGGGCACCATCGGTCTGGTCGATGGCGATGTCGTCGATCTTTCAAACTTACAACGCCAAATCCTGCACTCTACAGCCACGGTGGGTCTGCCGAAAGTCGAGTCCGGTAGGAAGACCTTGTCGGCAATTAACCCGGAGATTACGATCAAGACCTATCACCAGAACGTCGACAGCGACAATATTCTTTCGCTCATCTCCCAGTTCGACATGGTGCTGGACGGATCCGACAACTTTGCGACGCGGTTTCTCGTGAACGACGCCTGCTTCTTCGCCAAAAAGACACTTATTTCCGCCAGCATGTTCCGGTTTGAAGGACAACTCACGACGATCAAGCCTCATGCCGGCTATCCCTGCCACCGCTGCCTCTACCCGGAGCCGCCACCGGCAGGACTCGTGCCGAATTGCCAAGAAGCCGGCGTGTTAGGCGCTCTCGCCGGAACCATGGGCATTCTTCAGGCATCGGAAGCGATCAAGGAAATTCTCGGCATCGGTGAAACATTGGCCGATCGCCTGTTGATCTACGACGCCCTTGAGATGAAATTCAGAAAAGTCAGACGCCCCAAAGACCCAGCCTGCCCGCTCTGCGGCCAGAATCCAAAGATCACAAATCTCAGTATGGACTATACTGTCACCTGCACCATTTAGCTAAACAGAATGCTGAAAAAGTCCGCCAGCTTTGTTCTCGCATCGCTCAGAAACTCAGCGTACCGCATGGGTACGCCTCGCCCCCTCGCTCGCTGCGGCCGCGCTGACGATCTTTTTGAGCATTCTGTATGGCCAGCTCCTGTTGCCACAGGTAAGCGGGCCAATGAATTTCTTCCGTACCAAAATATTTTCTCAGTAGTCTGCTAGCCGTGTCTGATCTCATCATCCCTCAATCGATCCTCGACGATATGGTGGCCCACGCCAGGGAACTCGACCCCTATGAATGTTGCGGACTCCTGGCTGGAACGAATGGAGCCGTCACCCATGTCTATCGGATTAAGAATATTGTGGCGCTCGAAGGAGCTGAGAAATTGTCGTCCTTCGACCCGGCAAAGGTGGCACATTTGGAACGGCTGTCACCAGCCGAGCGAGCCGAAATCGCCTTCGTAATGGACATGCAGGACTTTTCCCTTGCGAAAAAGGATATTCGGAACAAAGGGCTCGACCTGCAAGTGGTTTACCACTCTCATCCCCACGACCCGGCACGCCCCTCCATCACCGATATCAAGATTGCCACAGACTACGAAGAAATCTGGCCGAAGATCAATCTCCCTATCCCCGCCTATCTGCTCATCTCCCTCATGGAAAAATCGAAGCCAGATATTCGCGGATACTGGATCAAGGGCGGGGCGGTCACGCAGGCCCACATCACCACTCTTGCCTAGCAAGATGCTGAAAAAGCCCGCCAGCGTTGTTCTCGCATCGCTCAGAGACTCGACGTACCGCAAGGGTACGCCTCGCCTCCTCGCTCGCTGCGGCCGCGCTGGACAGCCTTTTTGAGCATCCTGCGGGAGCTTATTCTTATTGTGCATGCATACAAACCATAGAAATTCTTGCACGCAACGTTTTGATAAAGCCCACTTGCAGCGTTCAGAACGCAGCCTCGCTCAATAATTTCCAGTTTGTTTCCCTTTGGCCCTAGTGCGATAATGACCGTCTGATTTCTCTCGCAAGAAAGATATACTCATCATGCCACACAGTCATAGCCGACTTCTCAAGATCTGCTTTAGTGCCTTCCTCCTCGGTCTGATCGCATCACCCAGTTTTGCTGAAGACAAAAGTTTCTACAGTCCCGTCATTCAAGTCGACCTAGACACGCATCGTGTCTTGATTTCGACCCTCGGCGGGGTGTTCTGGATAGACGTTCCGGAAACGGCCAAGCCTCACATAGAAAAACTGCCGATCTCAGGCCTCGTAGACTTCGTCGTCGAGATGAGAGAGAACGGGCAAGCGCCTCTGTTGAAGACCTGGAAAGTAAAATCAGGAGAAACGAGCTGTCTCCACTTCGACGGGAAAATCTGCAAATAGTGCGTGGGGCATGAAGCGAATCACGCAAAATGACTAAGGATTGATCCCTGCGTCATCAACTGAGCGGTTGACGATTTCCTGACAATCCAAGACTCCCTATCTCTTTTCTTTGTCGTGCTCATCCGGAGAGCAAAGCTCGAACTCGGGTCCAGCGTTGGCAATCTTATATAAAGTGAGATGCAGATCAGACGATCCCTCTCCAGCAAAACGGTTTACCTGGTCCAAGAAACCGTAAACTATCCTCCGCCATTTCATGGCGCTAACATTCAATGCCTCCTGAACTAACATGCTCTGCACCACGATTGAGTTTCTGACCACAGTTGCGTCGCTCGGCGACATCGTTTGAGTTGGCGACGTCAACCTAACAAAATCTGTTTCGCCATCCGTCGCCATCGGGTGAACATGCGTTGAGGCATAGTCATAACCGAAACGATAGAGAAAGCCCAAGTCCATTTCCTTGGCGACGTCTTCTGCCTTTGGTCGTCGCCAGCGTGTCCTCTGCCTCTTAAGTTGATCGTATCTCGCACGATTCGTTCGCTGAAGTTCCCTGAGCGATTCCGGCGCTTTGTGCCTCATATCGCGGTCGGACAGAAGTTGATGTCTCATATCGTAGATAGATATGAACGAATGTTCCTCGAACTTCTCAAACCCATCGGTTTCAGCAAGATGGTGTAAATGAATAAGTCTGTCCAGAAGCGATCGGTGGAGAATCCAGGCGTCCTGCTCACTTCCAGCCTTCCACACTGCAAAGATACTCTCAATGCACCCCATACCACGAGCCACAAAATTCTGACAGATACGCTCGCGAAGCCCTGGGCCGTACTTGGAAAATGAAAATAAAACCATTCCGCAGAAGATCCGGAATGTCTGAATTGCTTGGCCAATCAAATCGGGATCCGCTGGAGCCGTTGAATCTTGCATAGAAATCTGAGCCAGAAGTCTATTGGTGGGATCCAAGATGAATGTTACTTTCTGATCAGTTCATTACTACTTCTTTCTCGCGCAGATGTTTATCCAACATGAATGTGCCAAACGGAATAATAGACGCAACAAAGGCATACAGTGAAAACATGATAGGCCATCGTTGCCGAAAATGTATTGCGGCCAACAGGCCGACATAGAGCAGGAACAATCCTCCATGTATTGAGCCCACGACTCTCACGACCTCCGGCATCCCCATGAAGTACTTCATCGGCATCGCAATAAATAACAAGATGAG
>JBGTMB010000267.1:0-2917 GCA_041743755.1 Nitrospiraceae bacterium
ATGACAAGAGTAACTGTTGATCAGGTCTATGAGGCGGCAACGAAGCAGACAGCTGGTCTCTTTGGTTTATCTCGTTTGTCTGGTTCATCTGGTTTAAACCAGACGAACCAAATGAACCAGATCAACCAAACAAACGTTCTGGACGGTGTCACTGTGTTTCTGGATCGAGATGGAACATTGAACTACGATCCAGGCTATTTAAAAATTGCCGCTGACCTGAAGCTATTGGCAGGGGTGGGTCCGGCTCTGGCGCGTTTGAAAAAGGTTGGGGCTAAATTGGTGGTTGTGACCAACCAATCCGGTGTCGGCCGTGGAATCTTGACACTAAAAGATTTGGAAGCGATTCATGCCAGGTTGCAAGGTCTGTTGGAGCAGGAGGACGTGGCGCTTGACGCAATCTATTTCTGCCCGCACCATCCTGATGATGGGTGCCGCTGTCGCAAACCGAACGTGGGCATGGTGGAGCGGGCTGTGTCGGAGTTACAACTGGATTTCCGTCGATTTTATTTGATTGGCGACCACGTACGCGACATACAACTAGCGCACAGGGTAGGCGCCAAGTCTATTCTCCTGACGCCAGCGCCGGTCGATGCGCAATCGTTGGACAGGCTCAAGGTCGAAAAGGCGATGCCGGATGCCATGGCGAAGTCTATGGCTGAGGCCGTTGACTGGATTCTGAACGATGCAGTGAAGACAGCGTCGCAACCGGTAGGAACAGCGGAGAAATAATCTGGAAATGGCGAGACGAATTGACGGCTGACGGCGGATCACTCAGGCTTGACATGTCCGACTATCGCCACATCTTATTGATCAAGCCGAGTTCGCTGGGTGACATCGTGCATGCGATGCCGACCTGTGCGGCGATTCGTCGAGCCTATCCCAACGCTCGGCTGACCTGGCTGGTCAAACGTGAGTGGGCTGGTCTCGTAGATCGGATCGACGGGGTCGATCGGGTGTGGCCGGTGAAATCAACCCTTAAGGGTTGGCTCTCCCAGGTATCGCCTCTTCGCGCAGAGCAGTTCGATCTTGTTATGGATCTCCAGGGTCTGTTCCGGAGCGCTGCAATCGGGTGGTTTAGTGGATCACCTCTGCTTGTGGGATTTGCCAATGGGCGAGAGGGGAGCCCCAGGTTCTATTCAAGACGTGTGTCGGTTCCACTATCGGATATGCACGCGGTTGATCGGTATCTGCTTGTGGCCAAGGCCGTGGGAGCGGTAGAGTCCGGCGCGCCGGAATTTCGCTTTCGCATCCCGCAAACCGATTACGATGAGGTCGATCGTGTATTGAGTCGATCCGGTGTGACGCCGGGAACGAGTTGGGTGGCGATGAATGTCTCTGCCCGGTGGCAGACCAAGCGGTGGCCTCCTGCGTCGTTCGCTGAAGTTGCAGATCGGCTGCAGCAAGAAGGATTTGGCGCGGTGGTCATGATCGGAGGTCCTGATGAACGAGCGGATATCGCTGAAGTACACAGGATGATGAAGACTCCTGCCATCGATCTGGCCGGAGCCACGACCGTAGGGCTGCTCCCAGCGCTCCTCAGCAGGGCATCACTGCTGATTACGAATGATTCAGGTCCGATGCATGTTGCGGCGGCAGTGGGTATACCGATCGTGGCTTTGTTCGGGCCGACAAGCGCGGTTCGGACTGGTCCTTACGGGGTGGGCCATGCGGTCTTGACGGCGAAGGTACCCTGTAGTCCCTGTTTCAGTCGAACCTGCCACAATACGGTGTCGTTGGAATGTCTGAGATTGGTGTCGCCACAACAAGTATTGGCAGCGGCTCGAGCCCAGCGTTCTCAGCGAATGGCTCCCCGATGAATGTCCTCTTAGTCAGGCCTGATGGCATCGGCGATGAAATTTTGTGTCTGCCGGTCGCGTCCGCGCTACGCCGACTTCTGCCGGAGGCACGGATCACGTTTCTCTCCAGCGAGTACGCCGCTCCGCTCTTGGCGCACCATCCGGATCTCGACGAGGTCTGGACAGTCACGGGCCGGGAATCCCTGCGCGAGTTGAAGGCGTTGTTTTGCCGGGCCGTCGATGCGGTGGTATTTCTCAAACCGTTTAAACGGTTGATGTGGGCGGCGTTCCTGGCGCGGGTGCCGATTCGAGTGGCCACAGGGTACCGCTGGTATAGTGTGTTGGCGAATCGTCGGATCTATGAACATCGGAAAGATTTTGCTAAGCATGAAGCTGCGTATAACGTCGGTATGCTTGCGGGGCTTGGATTGGAGCCTGGCATCGTCTCTCCACCGAGTCTCGTGCTGACCGATACAGAGCGCGCGTGGGGGCAAGAGCGATTGCGCGGTATGCCTACACCGAGGGTGGTGCTCCATCCAGGTGGATTTGCAGCCCGACGTTGGCGGATTGAACAGTATCATTCGCTCGCGCATGAGTTGCATCGGAAGGGCGTGGGGGTGGTATTGACGGGAAGCCAGGTGGAAGCAGACATGTTCAACCAGCACATGAGCAGTGATGTGCCGTTTTCTGCTTCAGTCCTGAATCTGATGGGACAGTTATCGGTGCGCGAGTTGATGGCCGTGATTGCGGCCAGTCATGCGGTGGTCTCCGGAGCCACAGGCCCGGCCCATATTGCCGCAGCCTGCGGTGTGCCGAATGTCAGTCTGTTCGATCCGCGGCGCAACAATCTTCCGACGCGTTGGCAGCCGCTCGGCCAGGGGGTCGTTCTGCGTCCCGATGTGCCGACGTGCGAAAAATGTATTTATGAGGCCTGCCCCTATTGGGACTGCCTCGACCGGTTGACGGTGGACACGGTGGCGCAACAAGTCATGGAGGTCACCCGACAGCCTGCGCCGCTCAAGGTCGTGCATGTCTAGCAGGGTGCTGAAAAAGTCCGCCAGCGGCATGCGCGAAACCTGTGAAGCGTATCTCGTGAAGCGTCGTTCGTTTCCGGATTCGGA
>JBGTMB010000268.1:0-3224 GCA_041743755.1 Nitrospiraceae bacterium
TCGGTCTCACAGTCTCCAGCATAAGATCATCGCGGCGATCGTGCTGGTCGGACTGCTCCCTCTCACCCTTCTGCTCGTACTCACGTACATTGAGGAGCGGCGCGCGCTTCGCGACATGACCGGCGCCAACTTCAAGGAAGTCGCTGTTGAGGCCGCTCGCCGCATCGAAATGCAGGTCAGCCGTGGGATGAACGAAGCCCAGCAGCTCGCCACGACCCCCTTTCTCCACACCGCCGTGACCGAAGCCAACCGCACGTATGAGGGAAAAGATGCGCGCAGCATCCAGGGCATGATCAAGGATTGGCAGCAGCGATGGCGGCAGCGAGGTAAGCCAAGCGAGTTTCCCCTCTTCATCAATCGCATCGTCACGAACTACCTCATCCGGTGGCACGATATCCGCCGATCGGACTATGTCGGAATCCTGGTCACCGATCAGCAGGGGGCGCTGGTGGTCAGCTCCATTCCACAAGTGGAATATTTTTACGGGAAGACTGCATGGTGGCAGGCGGTCGTAAAAGGGGGAAGTCCTCGGGGCTATGTGAGCGAGATTGCCTTCGATCCTGCATTCGGGAGTCACATGCTTATGGTTGCGGTGCCCATTCTTGACGATGCCAAGGAGAAGGCGATCGGGGCGGTCACGATATTATTACGCCGAGACACCATCTTCCATGCCATTGCCGACGTCACGATTGGGGCGACCGGCCACGCGATGTTGTTCAGTTCCGATGGTGTCCCTGTGATGTGCCCGGTTCTGCCTCCGGAAGCCCATACGGTTCGACCCGAATTGATCGGCGCCCTTGGGAAACTAGAGGCCGGTTGGGCCGTTGCGGCAGACGATTCACACGGAGGCCTGAATGCCTTGATCGGGTTCGCGCCGGTCCGATTCGGCGAGAGCTTGGCCCCTGGCAGTTTGGGCGGACATCAGTGGATCACGGTAGTACGGCAGGATCCCAAGGAGACCTATGCGCCGCTGGCCGAACTCGTGGCGAAAGTGCTGCTCTATGGATTGGTTGTGCTCGCGGTGCTGTGGGGGACAGGGGTACTCGTTGCACGCCGGATCGCCCGCCCCATTCAGTTGCTGCACGACGGGGTCGGTGAAATCGGAAGCGGCCGATTAGATCGCCGATTGGAACTGAAGACCGGCGATGAAATTGAAGAGCTTGCCGATGCGTTCAACCACATGGCAGAGAATCTCCAACGGTCGTTTGCACAAATCGAACAGCGCGTGGTGGATGTTCGCCGTCTGGAAGAGAAGTATCGCGACCTGATCGAGCATTCTCCTGAGATGATCTGCCAATTGGATCGGAGTGGTCAATTCGTGCATGTGAACAAGACGGGGATCGAGAAGCTGAGGTATAGCCTGGATGAGATGTTGGCCATGCGTCTCTGGGACCTCGTGCCGCGTGGCCAGGAACCGCTCGTCCTGCACTATCTGGAGCAATTAGTCGCGCAAGGGCGCAGTTCCATGGAGACGGTGTTTTTTACGAAAGACGGTCACCCGATCGATGTGGAAATTCACGCCACGGCCTTGATCGATCAAGAGCGGGGGGGGTTGGTTCACTCGCGTGCGTTTGTTCACGATGTGACCGAACGTCATCGGCTTGAGCGGCATCTGCAAGCCTACACCACCAATCTGGAACAGGCCGTGTCGGAGCGCACAGAACAGCTCGTGGCTTCGCAGGCGCGCTACAAGGCGCTCTTCGACTTGGTGGCGGACTCGGTATTTATGGTGAATCCACACGGCAGGATCGTCGCCGTCAATAAACGCGAGGAGCAAGCGCTGGGGTATGCCGAGGCGAATGTCGTCGGCCAGAGCCTGCTCGAAGTGGTGCTCTCAGGTTATCACGAGGCGTTGCATGGATGGCTGAACGACGTTATTTCCGGGCAGCGGAAAGTATCCACTCAGGAGATCATGGTGCGCCATGCCGGCGGACAGGACATTCCGGCTGAAATGGATTTGATTCGTGTCGGAGTGGCCGACCAGCTGTTGGTCATGGTGCAATTGCGGGACATTACCGATCGGAAGCGGCTTGAACGGGAGCTGGATACTTACAGAGAGGAATTAGAACATAACGTCAAAGAGCGCACCAGAGAGATCGAAGAGACCAAACAATATCTCGAAAATCTTCTTGAGAACGCCAACGATGTGATCTACACCCTTGATACCGAACAGCGGTTTACCTATGTCAACAGCAAAATCGAAGCATGGGGCTATCGGAAAGACGATCTGATCGGGCGCCCGTACCTTGCGCTTCTCTCCAAGCGCCATAGAGGGAAGCGCCTCAAAAGCACATTGGACATCGGCGCGAAACAGGTCTATGAGGTCGAAGTGGTAACGCGCACAGGGGAACCAAGGGCTGTGATGGTGAGTGTGTCCCCGCTGCATGGGGTTGAGGGCATGATCCTGGGCGTACTGGGCATCGCGCGAGATATGACGGAGACCAAAAAGTTGGAGCAACAGATCAGGAACTCGGAGAAACTGGCTTCGGTCGGAAAGCTCGCGGCAGGGGTGGCGCACGAGATTAACAATCCCTTGGGGGGGATTCTCAACTGTCTCTACAATTTGCGGAAGGGCACACTGTCGCTGGGTCGGCAAGAGGAATATTGGGCGTCGATGGAAGATGGCGTGCGGCGGGTGCAGAAGATTGTTCGTCAGCTCCTCGATTTCTCTCAGCAGCACGAACCTGCATTTGCGTTGACAGACATCAATCATGTCGTGGACCGGGTGTTGGTCCTCACGACGCATCTCTTGGCTCCGAACCGAATCCTTTTGGAAACGGGATTCGGTCAGGGGTTGCCGACTGTGATGGTCGATCGGCATATGATTGAGCAGGTATTGATGAACTTGGTGTTGAATGCGGTCCAAGCGATGAAAGACGGAGGTATGCTGACGATTCGAACGTCTGTGGTCGAAGGGGTGTGTCTGATCGAAGTTCACGATACCGGATCGGGCATCGCGTCGGCAGTTCTGCCGAGGATTTTCGATCCATTCTTTTCAACCAAGAAGGAAGGTGAAGGTACCGGTCTCGGCCTGTCGGTCAGTCTGGGTATCGTTGAGCGCCACGGTGGAAAGATCCTGGTGGACAGCGAAGTGGGAAAGGGAACGACCTTTACCCTCTGTCTGCCTGTTTCTAGAGATCGTTCGTTAATGGAGCGGGTGTCATGAAGGGACTCAGAATCCTCTTGGTCGATGACGAGCCGCTGATGCGGTTGTCGATGGTCGA
>JBGTMB010000269.1:0-11057 GCA_041743755.1 Nitrospiraceae bacterium
CGAACGGCCTTGGCCTTCGCCATCGGAGTCTTCATCGGCTTTTCTCCTGCCTACGGCTTGCACACCCTCATGGTGTTCTTCTTCGCCTGGGCATTGCGGCTCAACCTACTCTCACTCATGGCAGGCGCATTTCTCAATAATCCCTGGACCGTAGTCCCCATCCTCGGCGCCACCTACTGGGTCGGTGCGCTCTTACTCGGCCGATCCGATAGCCCCTCCTTCAACTGGCAGGACATGAGCTTCAGCGGAATCTATGAACAGGTCATGCCCTACGCCATGCCGTTCTTTCTTGGTGGAATGGTCTTAAGCCTTCTCGGTGCGGCACTCGCCTATCCTTTGGCCTATTTCTTCGTGGCCAAATATCGGCGGGCACATCCACTCACCCAGACAGAGCCATTGCCGCCCTCTCAAGATGTAGGCTAAGATGACCCTCTACCATGCCTGAGTTCGGTCATCAATCTACGGCTCCCTACGATGGATCGGCGCTGATCGCCGATCCCATTCACCAATACGTCTCCTTCACCGTACCCTTCACCACAGCAGATCCTCACGAACGGACGGAAAAAGACCTGATCGACTCCCCCTGGGTCCAGCGTCTCCGATACATCTATCAACTCCAGAGTGCCCGATGGGTCTACCCCTCGGCGGAACACACCCGCTTCGTCCACTCACTTGGTACGATGCATGTGGCAGGCCGCTTTGCCCGGCATCTGTATCCGTTTCTTAAAAAAGCTCTCAAAGAGATTCCATCAGCGAACTATGTCGAAGAATTTCTCCGCGTCACGGCTCTCGCGCACGACATCGGCCACGGCCCTTTCTGCCACTTCTTCGACGACAACTACCTGCATGCCTTCGGCGCCAGCCACGAAAAACTCGGGCAGATCATCATCCGAGATCATCTCGGCCCCATCATCCGCAAAATCAGGCGCAGTCCGTCCGGTCCTTTCGCCAAAGGCGAGGAACTCAACCCCGATCAAATCGCACATGTGATTCTCAAGGAAAAGGGCAAAGACAACTCCCGCATTCCGCGATGGCTCAACATGCTCCAGCCGGTCATTTCCGGCAGCTATACCGCAGACAACCTCGACTATGTCCTGCGCGACTCTTATATGTGCGGCGTGGCCGTCGGCCCGGTTGATCTCTCCAGGCTCATTCACTACACGATCATCACCGACAAGGGATTTACGATACATAAGACGGGCCTTCCTGCCCTGCAGATGTTCCTCAATACCCGCATGTATCTCTATTCCAACGTCTACTACCACCGGACCACGCGCGCGATCGACATTCACCTTCGTGACATCTTTGGCGACAGCATGAAGCTCCTGTTTCCCCACGACCCTCGCAAGAAGATGGACGAGTACCTGACACTGACCGACTGGTCTTTACTTGAACAGGTTCGGGGATGGAAGACCTCACGCCATGCCACCGAGCGGCGCCTGGGTACAGAATGGCAGCGGATTCTCACCCGCGACGTCAAGTGGAAGATGGCCTACAGCGCCGTGCTCAAAGAAAAGGGTCAGGAACGCGGCATGGACTTTCCCAGCCACGAGCACTTCCAAGAACAGATCAAAAAAGAATTGCCGACGCGACTCAAAAAAGTGGAATTCCGCGTCGATATGGCGCCGCTCGACCCGCGGCCAGATCCGAAAGACCGGCGCGGCAACCCTCTCTACGTGTATGACCCTGGCACCAAAGGTATTTCGACAGAACCGTTAGAAGAATTCCTCGACCTGCTGCCGACCCGCTTGGTCCAATTCCGTGTCTACACTCTCGACCACGCACACGACGAAGCCCTCTCCCGCGCCACTGCGACCGTACTCAACAAGACGCCGTCGAGCCTCGAGTCGAACGACTAATCGGATGCTGAAAAAATCCGCCAGCGTCGTTCTCTGCTCCTCGAAATCCTCAACGTACCCCTGAGAGTACGCCTCCGGTTTCGATTCGCCTGCGGCCTTGCTGGACGGTCTTTTTGAGCATCCTCCTCAATTCTCTCATGTTGCCCAACATGCGCGGGCCATTGAGTTTCCACTCATGGCACAATGAGCTTTTCAGCAACTTGCCAGGATTTTACTGACAGACTGCCTATAGACTGAGATACTTTCCCTGTTTCTACACACATGGGAGAGCAACATGAAGCGACATACACGTTGGTTCGTCATCGCAATGGGTCTCATTGCCGTTGCGCCAGTGTGGGCTCAACAAACTGAAGACCATCCCTCCTATAACGCTGCCGGAGTCCTGAACTCACTCCCACCGGACCTCCACAAGAAACTCCAGCAGCTCTCTCAACTGATCGATCAGAGTATCAAGGCAGACACACTCACCGAGGAGCAAGTTAAGCGGGAGCTTATGTTGGGCCGTCTCGAACAGACCATCCGCTCTCTAGGCCCAGAGGCAAATCAGTTGTTCGAAGAGATCAAAACTGACATGAAGAACGGCAAAGGCCCAGGCGAAGACGCACTGGCACCCCTGCTCGGGGGACTGGGCAGTATGGGAAAATAAGGCCTGACGCTGCGGGGTCTCTCGCGAAATTCTCCGAACCCTTGGCAAAGAAGAATCAATCCCTACCCCGCTATTTCCTCCAACCGCCCTGAAGTGTCAAGGCACGCAACCATCCCATCAGATTTCCTTACCTCACTGGCGGGCGAAGGGTTGATCGCGTGTGCCGATGGCGCGAGCCTTCGGAAAGACTACGTCTTCACCAAAACATTGAGCGACTGGTTTCGCATGGTCCGTGGAAACGCCACGGATCTGCAGGCGGGGGCAGGGCATCTACAGAGCGGTGTTGAACAACACTCGAAGCTGAGGAAATAATAAGCCGAAGCCGCCAAGTATTCGGCTCATATATTAATATGAAATGAGCCGAATGAGTATATAATCGGCTCATGACCTATAACTGGCAGCAAAGTGACTGGCCTGAGTTCCGATATGATCTCTCCAGGCTCGAAGAGGTCCTGCTTACATTAGCCGAGAGAACCGGTCGCGCAAGCGGGCTCTTGAAAGGGCTGACAGCTGATGCGCAGGTGGAAACCACCATCGAGATGATGGTCGTAGAGGCGCTGAAGACTTCCGCCATCGAAGGGGAACTGCTCAGCCGAAAAGATGTCATGTCGTCAATCCGGCACAATCTCGGCATCGAAAGCGGCCCTGCGGCAGGGGACAAAAGGGCCAAAGGCGCGGCAGCCCTCATGATCGATGTCCGCAACAGTTTTGCGGCCTCGCTTTCCGAGGCAAAACTATTTGAGTGGCACCGCATGATCATGGCCGGACACCGACGCATTGCGCCAGGCCAGTGGAGGACGCATGCCGAACCGATGCAGGTGGTATCTGGGCCGGTGGGACATGAACGGGTGCATTTTGAAGCGCCGTCGTCGGCAACGGTTCCGGAAGAGATGACACGTTTCATTCAGTGGTTCAATGACTCAGCCCCATGTGGAAAAAGAGAAACTCGAAAGGTGGCAGTACGCTCGGCGGTCGCGCATCTCTACTTTGAGTCGATCCATCCTTTCGAAGACGGCAACGGCCGCATCGGACGAGCCTTGTCCGAGAAGGCGCTCTCGCAGGGGCTCGGACGGCCCGCATTGCTAAGCCTGTCGAGGGCGATCGAAGCCAACCGGAAGCAGTATTACGAGGCGCTGCAAGAGGGGCAACAGTCGAATGAGATCACCCCATGGGTAACCTGGTTCGTCAACATGGTACTGGAAGCACAGATTCAGGCTGAAGAACAGATCGAGTTCACCTTGAAGAAAACGAGACTGTTCGACCGGTGGAGGGATCAGCTCAACGACCGCCAGATACAGATCCTTCGCCGCATGCTGGACGAAGGCCCGACCGGCTTTGAAGGCGGCATGAGCGCAAAAAAATGCATGACCATTACCGGAGCGTCCAAGGCCACGGCGACGCGTGATTTGCAGGATCTCGCAGACAAGGGTATCGTTGTGCCCGCCGGGGGCGGACGCAGTATCCATTACACAATCAATCTGTAGAACGATTCATCCGCAACAATACGAAGGACTTGGCGCTCCCGCCACCCGACTCAGACGAATTCATCTTCCGCACCCACCGCGTCGCCGACACGAGGGATGATTGCCAAGCAGGAGCGAGGCATTTGCAGTCGGATATCGAGGAGCATATGGGAACGACGAGGGGGGATGAGAGAACGTTTGGGGCGGTGGAATGACACCCGCATCGATTCTTTGCTCCCGGAGCGCGCACGATCAGAATGTGCTCGCTCGACGGGCGCAGTAGAGCCGATACGGGTACCATTCCCGGGAGAGTGAAAGAAACGAGCTTGGAAGGAGCACTAGAGCGGGCGGTGTCGCCCAGGGGAAGGCACATCTCGCGCGCGCAGCTAGACCCTGGATATCCAATTCAGTATCGTGGAGATCATGCGCCCGTAGGCGCATTGAATAGAGCAGCGGCTTCCTAAGCCTGCCCATCAGACAGAACCCCTTGTGATCTCTATAGGTTACTAAGGGGGTTTTCTTTACCTCATAGGTTTGCGTAGGGTGGCGGGAGGTGATATAGAGACTCGCGCGGGCACAGATACGGGCACATTTCTGAACTGCTTTCTCACGACAATGAACAAAGAGTTTCATGAACGCTTCAAGATCCCTATCAGCACTGACGGAGCGAAGGAACGATTCGTCAATAGAGTTAAGATGGCTATCTTTGGGGAGTTTTGGTCATCGCTTCCCAATCACGTCAGAGGAGGGAAAGATAAATCGGTTCTAGTTATTCTTGGCCTTCGCGAGAATCCCCATGAATTTGCTCCGTCCTGGGTAGAAATTTCCGACGAGTTCTGGCTCAACGTGCAAGCACTGGAAGCTCTTTGTCTCGTCCTTCCCGAGCAAAGAAAGCGCCTATCTGAATATATTCAAAACATCTTAGACCTCTCAGAAATTGATCTCGGAATTCGCTGGTATCAGGGACGGTTTATTCCCTCTGGATCATCCTTGCTAGACGATAAACTTGTGAATGATGTGCTTGGGTGCCTCCAGTCAGAGAAGTACGATGGTGTTCGTGGTCCCCTCATCAAAGGGCTAGAGCATCTCCTGCACTCAATCAGCAAACCTCAACTTCATCCGGATGTTGTCACTGACATGTATGAGGCGTTGGAGGCGCTGGCCAAAATTGTGACTGGCAGAGGTGACAAAGACCTGTCCAGTAATGCGGAGCTATTCGTTAAGGCAGTGCAAGTCTCGGAACTCTACAGGCCGATCCTTAAAGAGTACGTGGTCTATGGAAACAAGATCCGCCACGCAGGAAGGGATGGACAACCGAAACCGGACCTCACACGGAAGGAAGTCGAGTCATTTGTATATCTGACCGGCGTTTTCATTCGACTTGCTGTGATCGAAGAGGCCCAGGCGTAAACGCGGAACTGGCACTCATTGGGAAAAAGAAATGGGTCGGGAATCTTTTCTGATTGCGCGGCGTGATGCAATGTCGACTGGCCCCGTTTCGTGGCGCGCGGCGACGGCCTCCCTTGCTTCTCGCTTAGAAACCGGCGAGATGGTGATAGCACGCTTCCGATCACTGACTCTTCCCTAAGAGGCCAACTTGCAGACAGCTCCAGTTTGGTATATACATAATTGGTATTCGAATGGGACACCAAGAAAGCCGCCAGTAACAAGACCAAGCACGGTGTCTCCTTTGAAGAAGCCGGCACGGCCTTCTTTGACTCGAACGGCATTGACGGCAAAGACATCGACCATTCGACCACGGAAGCGAGACGATTTCGGCTGGCACAATCGGCAGCAGGCAACATTCTCGTCATCGCCTACACGCTCAGGAGCCACGGCCATGAAAAAACTATCAGAGTCATCAGTGCGCGATTGGCGAACCGAAAAGAAAAAAAGCGCTACCAGGAAGCGAAAAATTGATTATTCTGACATCCCCCCGCTATCCAACCGGCAGCTCACCTCTATGCGTCCGGTGGGACGACCTCCCTTGGGGGAGGAACGGCGGCAACTCATTGCCATCCGACTTGACCCCACGGTGCTTCGCTGGCTGAAATCCCTAGCAGCCAAGCGAGAGATCCCCTATCAATCACTCATCAACGATTTACTGGCAGGAGAGATGAAAAAGGCGAGCTAGAGCATTTTCAGTTTATGTATTTACATAGCCTGGGAAAACAAATGGGGTCGAACAAATGGGGTCGGGAGTCTTTTCTGATTGCGCGGCGTGATGAAATACCGGTCCTCTCCATTTCGCGACGCGCGGCGTCCTAACCTAAGCGGCCCGGTGAGTTTTCGGCCCAGGCTCCAGGATAATATCGAGTTGCCCTCCGCAGGCGCCGACAATCCTATGGAGCGTGCGAAGTTCATACCGATCGTACTCCGCATTTTCGTAGCGGCTGATGGCTGAGGCCGTAGTCTTCGCTCGCTGCGCCACTTGTGCCTGAGTGAGTCCCGCTTCTTGGCGCAGCCGAAAGAGCTGCTCGCCGATGGCCAACTTCTGCACTTCCTCTTCAAATCCTTTGCGGAATTTCGGACTCGCCAGTTTTCTATCTAGCCACCCCTTGCCCGCTCTCGCAGCTTTAGCTTTCATACTTCACTCTCCCTTCAAAATCTTTCTTGCAAGCTTCGGCTCGGTCGATTTCTCGTTTGGGGGTTTTGTCGCCGCCCGATGAAGAAAAAGCACAGGATTCGAGAACTCAAAGATCTGGTCCGTTTCGGTCAAATGTTTGAACTTTCGTTCATTCCAAATCTTCCCCGTGTCTCCCATGCGCGCAAACAGCGCAGCAAACTTCTGCTGACCTCCAAGAGGAAGCTGTTCAAGCCATACTTCTGCCGGCGCAGCCCCGCCCGGAGCAACGTAGAACTCGACTCGGAACACCGCGCCGTCATAGACCAGGCGACTTGAGGGCTGCTTGCTCGATGGATCTGCCATTTTCCCTCATTTGAAAACATAGCATATACGCTACTAAGCGAACAAGCATGCAGCATTCATCACCCATCTAAATGATCCAGACGAGCTTGCTCGTTGTCTCTTCAGGGATGGGGGCGGATTGATCTTCCACTGCGCGCGTCCATTCCGATCTCTACGTCTCTCTAGAGGAGTGGCCAAGGCTGCCCTTTCCTGCGCGCATCGGACGAGCACAGTTTCATCGTGCGCGTTCTGCGAGCAAGAAGGGCACCTGGCCGCTCCTTCCCCATCCTTCTGAGGCCGCGCGTTGCACGAGCACAGGAGACCGTCTAGCGCGTCTTCCATCTCCTCACGGAGGGATGGGAGCCTTTTCTGATTGCTCGGCGTGATGAAATGTCGGCCCTCCCCGTTTCGCGGCTCGCGGAGGCCTAACTCAGTTACTCATGATCGCTCCTGGGAGAAGCTTCGGATTCTGACTTCGCCTTGATTTCACCTGTGCCTCCCGTCTACAGTCCCCTTCGCCATACAGCGCAGACCTCACGGAGTGATACATGGGCGAGACTCGCGTCGATCTTGAACATTTGTTGGAAGACCTCCGGGATGCCTATCCCTCCAGTATCGCGGACACGATCCTTACCGAGATCATTGCCAATTCTCTGGACTCAGGGGCCAGCCGAATCACTATGACGGTTGACCCCGCGCAGTCCACGCTGACCGTCGTGGACAACGGATCCGGCATGCATCGGAAGTCGATGCGGCAGTATCACGACATCGCGGCCAGCACAAAAGTGCGCGGGCAGGGCATCGGGTTTGCCGGAGTCGGCATCAAACTGGGGCTGCTGGTATGCGAAGAGGTGCTAACCGAAACCAGGCGTGGCAGCACGCATGTGGCTACCCGATGGCACTTGGCCTCGCGCCATCGCGCACCGTGGCAATGGGTTCCTCCGCCTGGACTGATCGGCGAGCAAGGCACTGCGGTGCGGCTGAAACTACACACCCCACTCTCTCCCCTTGTAGACCCTGGGTTTGTTGAAGAAGTGATGCGTCGGCATTTCCAGCCGTTATTTGAACCTCCCTTCGATTCCTTTCTGTCCTGTCATTACCCTGCTGGTATTGCATTCGAAGTCAATGGGCGACCATTAGAACGGCACCCCATGTCGGCACCCGACCAGGCTCCGTTGGCCATTCGATTGGCCCGGCGGCGCAAACCCTCGGCGTTGGGGTATTTGTCCCGCCATACCGCGCCATTACCGGAGGATCAACGCGGCGTCGCGATCAGCACGTTGGGCAAAGTCATCAAACGCGGATGGGACTGGTTGGGCGTCGCGTCGTTACAAGCGGAGCGAATCAACGGCTTGATCGAAGTTCCCGATCTCGCTGCTTCACTTACTCTGAACAAAGGGGATTTCATTCGCGCGGGAGCCAAAGGGGCAACCTATCTTGCCTATCGCAAAGCGATTCAGGAAGCCGTCTCACGGCAACTAGAAGCCTGGGGCGATGGGCGCGCCGGAACACCGGAAGCCTCGTCCCGGATGATGCGGCCATTGGAGCGAGACCTGGACCGAGTGTTGGAAGAATTGTCCGACGATTTTCCGCTACTCGGTTCACTCGTCGAACGCCGTGCCGGCGGCCAAAAACGATTGCCGATCGACGGCAAGACAGCCGACAGTGCGGCTGGAACAGAGACCATCGCGGTCTTACTCACGCCCTTGACAGCCGAGCCGGAGCAGAAGAAGACTGAACCAACTCAGCCACCAATAGCCCCTCCCCCTTCGGACGAATACACCGCAGTGACCGAGCCTGCGACATCCACGATCTCAGATTCAACTTCTGCCATTTTCCCGGGTCATGGACGTTCTCGTGCTCCGATGCGATACGGGTTGGGAATTCAGTTCGAGGACAATCCTGACAATTCAGAACTGGGACGGCTCGTCGAATCCACCGTCTGGGTCAACCACGCCCATCCAGCCTACCGGCGGGCGCTAGCCTCCCGCTCCGTGGGCTATCACATCTCGCTCACCGTCGCGCGTGCACTGGCCTCGTTGGCCGTGGAGCCGGATCAGGAACACACCTTCATCACCAAGTTTTTGTCCCATTGGGGCCAAGCGCTCGACCAGCCTCAAGCACGCCGTCGTCGCCACCCACGAAAGTGATTAACCCGCATTTTTCATAACAGTTCGTTGCGAAATCGAGAGAACGTACGTTTCCGGTAATGCGTGGCTCAGGAGTGAAGTTGCTGGTTTCTAGTTTCAGGTTTCATGTTGGTAGGGAACAACCCCCGAAAACTTGGGACCAGAAACGTGAAACTTGAAACGCCAGGACACGATACGCTTCACGCACAAGAGCAACAAACTCGCGGTTGCAACAGACGTGTCTAATAATACTGCGCGCTACCACAATCGCTGAACCGCGGTCTCAAGTTTCGGAAAACAGGGCTCCAGTTCTGGCCTTGGGGCTCTGGTTACCACAAACGCCGCCGGGACATGCTCCCAATGCCGCAAGTCCGGTTGCAGGGCGCCTTCGAGCACATCCGGTGCGGTACGCATCAAGGCCATCCCCCCGATTACCGAGAGCTGGCAGAGCGCCCCTTTACCTTTAACTGCCGCATCAAGCACACAGCCTCCGACCATGATGCCTGCCCCTGCCGCCAACGGAACCAGGCTGTAGGTCAAGCCAATCGGCAATCGGACCCATGCCTGCATGTTGAGGAGTGGGTGATATCCATGGTTATGGCGAATCGCCACCTTATCGAACCAACTTTTCGTGGACAGCCGCACGCCGGTGTCGGACTCACAAGCAGGAAGAAATTCTCCGCTCGCGTTCACGGAAAAATATCCGCTCGTGGATCCAAAGAATTGCAGATCCCACGTGAGTTCAGGAAATCGGCGGATGCCATAGACGTGCCAGGGCTCACTTACGGCATGCCCGTCATCGATCCGATCCACCTGCTGCGAAGCAAATAGTCTAACCGCATCCTGCTGGCCCTTCCACATCACACCCAGGTCTCTCAGCCGGAGCCAATCGACACGCGCCTCATTCACCTCTCCCACCCGCTCCCACAACACAGCTGACAGTAATAAATTGACCGGGTCTTCGCCGTAATTATAGAGCGGCGCAAAGAGCTCATGATCCAATTGCCTGAGTTCGACCTTCGCCTCTTCCGGTTTCTGCACGTTCGCATAGCTCGCCGCCAGCAGGAGGCTGAGATAGCCGCGTTCATAACTTTCCAACACATAATCGATGAAGGAGCCCTCCGGGATGAAGACGTTGGTGGTCTCCTTCAGGAAGGAAAAAGTCTTGTGCCTGAATTCAGACCGGGCCTTCTCGCCATGAACGATCACAGTGTCATAGCACCGCCCTTCAAAGGCATCGGCCAGTCGGTTGAGGGTACCGATCCTGTCAGAAAAATTGATATGACGCTCGATCGCCAAACAGGGCGTCCCTGGCAAGATCTTTCCACCTCCTGCCTGGCAGCCAGCGAGGCTCATCAACAGACCTATGGCTAACACGGCTATGCACCGCACAGGATTCTCGAAAAATCCAGTCTTCTCCCCTGCCCAACCCTGGCGCGCCGAGACGCACCTTTTCGCTAGCAAGACCGCAGCTCCTCGGCTCATGCTCGTGTCACGTTTCACGCCGCACGCCTCACGATTCCTGGGAGCGAAGCGAGATTACCGCTGGCGAACTACTTCAGCATCGTCCGTACAGCTCCAGACTTACCGACAAACCGCTGAATAGATCTGCGAGATCTCACGACTCGTCAAATCCCGCCATTTTCCTGGGTGGAGATCACCCAGCAGAACCGGCCCGATCGCCACCCTCACCAGCCGCAACGTCGGGTGGCCTACTGCAGCGGTTATGCGCCGGACCTGTCGGTTCAGCCCCTCACGCAACGTGATCTCTACCCAAGCAGTCGGCACGGTTTTACGGAATCGGATGGGCACGGGGCGATCAGGTAACTTCGGATCGTCCGGCAGCAGATGGACTTCAGCAGGCTTGGTCTTCTTGCCGTTCAGCACCACTCCTGTTCGCAACTGCTCCAAAGCCTCCTCGCTCGGGATGCGCTCGATTTGCACGAGGTACAGTTTTGGCAACGTATGCTGTGGGTCTGTGATGTGATGGGCCAACGTACCGTCCGACGTCAGAAGCAGCAGCCCTTCACTATCCAGATCGAGACGGCCGGC
>JBGTMB010000270.1:0-21205 GCA_041743755.1 Nitrospiraceae bacterium
GCAAGGTGACCTATGCGGGCAAGGCCGAGCAGAAGGAATTTTTATTCTCGAAGTTCCCCAACCCCAATTTCTGTCCCAAGAACCCACACAAGGAATTGATGGACGGGGACAAGCGGTTTCTGAAGAAGATTGAAGTCGGCAAGGATGGCGGCTTGAAGAACGCGGTTGTCGCCGTCATTGACGTCGAGGATAAGGCGTTCGTCGATGGGTATCAGGGCACTGAGGTGGTTGCAGAGTTCTGTGAGTTCCTGCCGTTCGCCGGTGTGGTGGTAAATAATAAGTCATTCAAGGTTGAAAACCATGATGCTGACCCCGATGACCCAAAGTCAGTCGAAGGTGTGCTCCACAATCCCCATAGCTTTGTGGTGAAGGGCACCAGCTCGGCCACCGGTTTCAACATCGGTTTGGCCAAGAAGGGTGACAAGCTTGATAAGCCAGTGGTGTTCCGTGGCGGAGCCGAAAAGGACGGGTTCTATCGTTTACAGTGCGACCAGCATGAATTCATGCAGGCCTTCTTTCTGCCGGTATCGAGCCCGCACTTTGCGGTGGTGAAGGACGATGGCTCCTTCGAGATCAAGGATGTGCCTGCCGGCAAGCACAAGGTGATCGCTTGGCATCCTTTTGCCGCCAAGGGTAAGAAAATTGAGTTTGAGGTCGATGTGACAGATGGCGGAACCGCCAACCTCAAGGCTGAAATCAAGTAAGCTCGTACATATTTGAGCGGGATAACCCGCGATCAAAGGGCAGCGGAGCAATCCGTTGCCCTTTGTATTTTTCCGATCGGCACACCATTATTCAGTCACCTTTTCTTCACCTTGCCTTTCAGTTTCCGATCTAGGTAAGATGCCGAGATTCAAAGCAATTTGCTTGGGGGAAGTGGTGTGTCACGAGAACTCTCGCTCGCGGAAATCTTCCAGCTGGGATACTACTGGGAGACCAAAATCCTACTCACAGCCGTCAGGATGGATGTATTTTCCGCTTTGGATGGGAAGCAGAGAACCCTCCATGATATGGCCGATCGTCTTAGCGCCCATGAACAGACACTGGGATTGCTGTTGAATGCCCTTGTTGCGATGCGACTGTTGGAGAAGGATGGGGAGTCCTATGGAAACTCGACGGCTGCAGCCACGCATCTGGTTCGCAGTTCCGGCCAATATATCGGACATCTCCTGCTACTTCACGATGCAGAATGGGAAAACTGGGGCAAGCTAGAGCAGACGATTCGCACAGGACAACGGTCGGTCGATCGACACATCTTTGAGACTGACCCTGAATTAGGCAGTAATGTGTTGGCGGTCCTTCATAGAATTGGACAACAGAGCGGGCCAGACCTCGCTAAGCGGCTGCAGCTGAACGGGCCGGTGCGGTTCCTGGATCTGGGTGGTGGGGCGGGGACGAATGCGATTGCGTTTTGTCAGGCCTATCCGGAGCTGACTGCCACGGTGTTTGATTTGTCTATGACGCTCCGGCTCACGGAACGAACGGTAAAAGAGACCGGTTTGGAATCGAGGGTTGCGTTGCTTCCAGGAGATTTTAATACGGATGGTCTTGGCGGATCCTACGATGTCGTCCTGATGTCGGATATCCTGCACTATCAAGATTTTTCGACGAATGCGGCACTGGTGAAAAAGGTTTGGACCCATTTGGCTCCGGGTGGGCGCTTGGTCATCAAGGACCGATTCTTAAACGAGGCCGGAACCGGCCCGGCTTGGACCACCGCGTTCGCGATCCACATTCTTGTGAACACAGAGCGAGGTGATTGTTACAAGGCAGCGGACGCGATTCAGTGGATGAAGGAGGCCGGTTTCCCAACGGTCACAGAGCTAGAACCGTCAGCGGTCGTGCAGGGGGTAAAGGCTCATGAAGCGTGAAGCGTATCTCGTGAAGCGTCGTTCGTTTCCGGATTCAGACGTTTCACGTTTCACGCTTCACGAACGACGAGGGCGTTATGCTTGAATGGCTGAAAGAGCCAGGGTTTTTTGGAACCCATGCCACGGTTGGGGCAGATATGAGCCAACTCATGGCGACGTTCTTTACGGGGCTCTTCGTAATCGGCTGGATCCAAGCGAAGAGACACCGTGCGGATGCGCATCACTGGATGATGTTCGGCGGGATGATCGCGATGGTGGCGTTTTTCATCAGCTACTATCTCTTTCGCCAATTAGGCGTGTTGGCGTTTGAAGGGAAGGAAGGCTTCGGTGGGTCGCAAGTGCTCTACGAATACGTCTTCATTCCTGTGCTGACGGTGCACATCATTCTGGTGATTCTCGGATTGGTCATGGCGATCTACATGATTGTGCTGGGTTTTCGCGCGCAACAAGTGATCGATGGTGTCCGATCGCTCAGGGAGACATTGTTGCTCACAACGTGGAAGAAGATCGGGGTGATTTTTGGTACGCTCACGGCGCTCGTCATGCTGTTGTTCTTCTCGCGTATCGCCACCGCGGATTTCTCGATGAGGAAGTTCGAGGTGTATGTCAGTTTGCTGGCTATCATCGCCATCGTGTTTTCGGTTGAAATGACGATCCAACGGATCTGGCCGAACGGCGCGCGCCGCCATCGGGCACTCGGGCTGTTTACGATGGTCGTCTATTGCGTCCTCTTTGTGACCGGGACCACCACCTACACGATGCTCTATCTCTTATACCCAGGGAAGATTGGATAGGTGAGGGTAATCTGTGATGAGTGATGGGTACTCCGTGCGGGGATTCAGGATGAACACGTGCTCCGAAGCGCATCACGCATCACGCATCACGCCTCACGGTGTTTTCCCATGCTGACCTGTGGTTGCGGTCGCTGGATGCATACCGAAGGAGTTGAAGAACGGTCGTATGGGGATGGAACTCCCCAGTGGTTCATACGAACGGAATGTCGAGGCTGTGGATTGCGAGTCGGGATCGACGTCCCTGCCGGTCAACCCAGTGGGCTTATCGACCGGATGATGTGGACCGATGACGCCAATCATCGGCTGGATCGTATGCCGCCGTATCTCGCCCCACTCGTGCGAAGTGAAATCGAGCAGGATATGCGGATGAGAGGAGAACGGGTAGTCACCTATGACATCGTGCTCCGCCCAAGGACTGGCGAACGCATCGAGTGGGAGCCAGAAGCGGAACGGCGATTGGACAAGGTGCCGGCGGCGGTACGTGCCATGGCACGCATCGAGTTGGAACGGACTGCGGTAGATCGCCGCGGCACGCGCATTACCGTTGCACTGATGGAAGAAGTGAAGGCGCGTTACTTTGGAATGGGCGCTCAGAAGAGTGAAGGGTGATCTGTGATGAGTGATGAGCGAAGAAGATCGCATATTTCCCGGCACTGTTCACCCATCACCCATCACGCATCACTGGTGTTGTAATGTTGCACCGAATGGCATTACGAGTATTACCCAGCCTCAGTTTGGCTGTGACTGAAAACTCAGTGCGTAAAAAAAAGCGGATCGTGATGTTTGTGCCTGGGTTGGTGGCGTTTGCGGTCTATCGATTAGCCAAGCTGCTGTTGCCGCTTTCTGAACCGATCGTGCTGTTGGCGGTCAGCGGCCTTGTCTCACTGGTGACGGCATTGCTCGCGTATCGAGTTGGTCGGGCCACTGGGTGGGGGAATATCTTGCGAGAGGATGGTAACCGGTTACTCACGTGGCTTGGTGGCTGGATCGGGTTTGTGTATGGAGTCCAGTTGTCTCTGTTAGTCTTGGCGTTGCTCTGGCTTGTCGGGTACGACTATCTTAAACATCCAGATGGGCCGGCCATGATGGCCATCATCATTTCCTGCACGTCGGTTGCGCGCGATGCGTTCGAGATCGGTCATGTGCGGAAAGTCACCCTCATGGGCCGTCCATTTCCGACATTTCCCGATGGGGTGGCACTCCGTACGATGGTGGGCAACCATACGACGCAATTCGGCCCTTGGGTCGCAGTTGGTCTCATTGTGGGAGCGCTGGGTGCGTCCCTGGGATATTTGGTGGAGACGAATCAGGTTGCAGCCTTGGTGCAATTGTCTGCTGTCGCGTTGTTGGGGGGCGGGGTCGCGCTCTGTGCCTATTTGGGCGGGCTTCATCCTCAATCGTCATGGACTCAAGGGCTGTCCCAAACAAAGCCGGGTGAATTGCTCAAGTATTGGTGGTGGCCTGGGCTTTCCTTTGCTGCGACATACTATCTCGTGGCGGCTGGCTGTGTCATTTTCTTCTTGAGGCAGCCAGGAATTCCCACTGCCTATGCGATGGTCTGTGGCGGATTCGTCACAGGGATGATGGCGCTGTATTGTTATTATCTCGGGTTTCGCCGGCAGGTGGAAGAGCAGCAGGGACACACGATGTCGAGTGCCTTGCTCCGATGTCCTTTCGTCATGGGCATTCTTGGCAAGTCAACGGGAGCAGGTGTGTCAATGACTGCCGGTTCCGGCTCGAAGGTGTAACAGGATGCTCGAAACCCGTGAAGCGTATTTCGTGAAGCGTCGTTCGTGGCCGGATTCGGGCGTTTCACGCTTCACGCTTCACGAACAACGAGGACAGTCTGCTAAGCGAGTTTGGTTATGAAGAAGAACACGCTCAGAGTCATCGGGTTATTTGTCCTACTGCTGGCTGTTCTCGCAGCCTTGGGGATTGGCTGGGGGCTTCAGAGCCAATCCTTTGCTGAGGAGGCCACCGACCTGTATTTCAAGACAACAGGGACTCCCGAGGGGCCGCCGGCCCCTTCTCCTCAAGAGACGGTCTACTCGCGTTTCGGGGAAATGGATAGTCGACTACTCGTGTGGTTCGTCACCCAGCTCCACACCTACTTCGGTGGATTTGTTCTCGCGTTACCGATTTTTTGTGTGTTGCTGGAATTTCTTGGGCTCAGGAGCAAAAACCCCGAACTTGCCCTTCGTTATGACGGCCTTGCGCGGGATTTGGCAAAAGTTGCTCTCCTCGCCTTATCGGTGACGGCCGTGGTCGGGAGCTGCATGCTGGGGGTCTTTCTCTATTTCTATCCCAGCTTCATGAAGTACATGGGCGGGACGTTCAAAACCTTTATGCCGGTCTATGCATTCGTGTTTCTCGGGGAATCGCTGCTGCTCATCACCTATTACTATAGCTGGAACAGGTTGGTTGAGCCGGCTTCGAAATGGGTCCACGCATCAATCGGCCTGTTGAGTAACCTATTTGGGACGGCACTGCTGCTCCTAGCAAACGCTTGGTCGGCCTTCATGATGGCGCCGGCTGGCGTCGATGCGAAGGGGCAGTTTTTGGGGAACGGATGGCATCTGCTCCATTCTGCTCTGTGGAATCCATTGAATGTCCATCGTTTCTTGGCAAACATTATGTCCGGCGGCGCGGTGGTGATGGCCTACGCGTGCTATCGATTCTTTACGAGCAAGTCAGAAAAAGAGAGCGCCTATTTCGACTGGGTCGGGCATATCTTTTTATTTGTCACGGTTATCGCATTGTTACCCATGCCCTTTGCCGGCTACTGGTTGATGCGATCGGTCTATGCATTCAGCCAGAGCATGGGGGTGACGATGATGGGCGGATTACTCACATGGCTCTTCGTCGTGCAGGCCATCTTAATCGGCGTCCTTTTTCTGGGAGTCAACTTTTACCTCTGGCAGAGCATGGCGCGCCTTCGTGGTGGGGAACGGTATCAGCCCTATTATCAAGTGCTGCTCTCGGTGTTTATGGTGGCGCTGTTCGTGTGGCTGACGCCTCACACCGTTTTCATGTCGGGTAGTGAAGTGAAGGCGATGGGCGGAGCGTCGCATCCCGTAGTCGGCAACTATGGAGTGATGTCGGCAAAGAACGGTGCGGTCAACATTATGATTCTTGTGACCACCATGAGTTTTCTGTATTACCGTCGCGCCAATCGAACGATGGTTGTGCACTGGGTCACGAAAGGGAACATCCTCATCGGCGCGTTGTTCTTCTTGGGGGCGCTCAACATTATCTGGCTTTCAGTGTATGGGTACTATCTGCCGGCGAAGCTCCGTGTTGGGCTGTCGTCGCCGCAGGCCGCAACTACGTTGACGGTCCTTGTGGTTGGAATCATCATCAATCGCATGATGCTCAAGGGGGCGGTTCTTCACGGGCCGGTTCAGTGGGGAAAGATTTCTCTCAGGGGCATGGCGGGGTTGTTTGGACTGGCCGCAGCCTTCACATGGGTAATGGGTCTCATGGGTTATATCCGTTCATCCGGGCGGCTGGCATGGCATGTCAGCGAGTTGATGGCGGATGTCTCTCCTTGGGCCTTCACACCGGATTTTGCGTTTGCGGCGAAAATGGTGACGCTCAATATGATGGTGTTCTGGGGAGCGGTGCTCGTCCTGTTCTGGATGTCTCAGCGTAACCAGTCCCCAGCGATTGGAGAAGAGTTAGTCGAGGGAAACACAAGGGTCTTGGCGCCGCCGTCGTCGTCGCAAGAGGCCTAACATCCGAAAGGGGTAGGAAGTATGAGGGGAGGGGTGGTTATCCTGAGATACCTAACAGTCGTATTGGTCGTGTATGGAAGCATGGTGATGCAGGGCGCGGTCACAGCCCAAAGTCAGTCCCTGGTTCTGGAGGATTTTCAGACGAAAGATGCAGAAGGATTTCCATTGAATTGGGAGCATGAAAATCAACGAAGCCAGTCGAAGGGGCGGGATGCGTATAAGGTTCAGACGGAGGATGGTGTGAGCTTTCTGGCCGTAAAGGACGCGGGACAGCGAATCAAGAAAAAGAAGATCGATTGGGATCCCAAGGCTTTTCCCGTCCTCACCTGGCGTTGGCGTCTACAAAAAGCCACGACGGACACTGAGCCGATTGCGGCGATGTACGCTTCGCTCGATACCGATCTGATGTTTATTCCGGTCTTTACGAAGTATGTCTGGAGTGCAACCAAGCCCGATGGCACGTTTACCGAGGGAGGGATCTTCAGCGGCTCAGAGATCGTGGTACAAAGCGGTACGAAGGCTGTTGGGGAGTGGTTCGAGGAACGCGTGAACGTCTATGAGGATTTCAAGAGGATTCACAAGCACGAACCGGCTGCCAAAGCCTGGGGCATCTCGATCATTGCCGCATCCGGTGTTGAAATCGATTTTGGCTCGATTGTGGCGAGCGCCGGACATTAGAGAAATGGACCGTAGTCAGCATGGCCAATTCCGGCACGGAACACGTTGCGCCCATCAAGCAGGTGATCGATATCCTGTTCGGTGTAGCCGTGATGGGAACTGTCGGGACGCTGATCGGGATTATTATGGGGGGCGGCATCATGCCGCTGGCGAGTGGGGCAGGGTTGGTGCTCGGCGGTGTGATTGGGTTTATGGGAGGGCGCCGTTTCTTAGCGAGTATTTTAGTGGGCACTCTGCTCGGTGGGGCGCTTGCTTGGCTTATTGCCGGACCAGAGAGAATATCTGTGGGGGCGGGGGCTGGTGCTGCGATGGGCGGATTTCTCGGTGTGCAGATTTCGATGTTGCTGGATATGAGAGCGGCAAAGAAAAAAGCTGCATCCGGAGGAGTATGAGACATGATGGAAAGTAAGGGAGTGCTTGTCGGCTCGATCGTATTCGTCTTTGGGGCGTTTGCCCTGATGATCAGCTTGCTGGTCTATGAATCCTACAAGGCGAAGCAGATGAAAGCCTTGGCTTCGTCGATTAAGACCGAGGCTCGGCCTGCGCCAACCAGCGCGCCCTCTCTGGACTATTCTATGTATAAGACGAAAATAGGAGATGAAGGGCGAGAGATGGTGCAGGTTCCCGATGGCCCGTTCATTATGGGGAGCAAAGATGGTGATCCAGATGAGGTGCCGGAACGGCAAGTGTTTTTAAGTGCATTCTATATCGATAGAAAAGAAGTGTCGCAAGAGGAGTATGCCCGGTTCGCCAAAATGACTAAGCGTTCGTTGCCCAAGATCGAGGTGTTTGAAGACGATCAATCCAAGCTGTTGAAGCCTGAGTTTGCGGCGATGAGCATGACCTGGGACGAGGCGGCGGCCTATTGTAAATGGGCAGGAAAACGTCTTCCTACGGAGGCGGAATGGGAAAAGGCCGGCCGTGGTGAAGGAAAGCGGAAATACGCGTGGGGCGACACCGTCAAAACTGGCCATGCCAATGCCAATCTGGATGGGAGTGAAGATGGATATCGGTATCTTGCGCCTCCCGGCTCATTCGAAGCTGGTAGAAGTCCCTATGGAATCTATGACATGACCGGGAATGTTGCGGAATGGGTAGCAGACTCATACGATGAGCATTACTACCAGAAAGCACCCTATCGTGATCCGAAAGGGCCGGACCGTGCGGACTTGAAAGTTGTGCGCGGAGGGTCGTGGCGAGAGACCGAGCATACTGCGCGACTCTCCAAGCGATTTGCCGCGAAAGCCTGGCGGACGGATATTACGATCGGGTTTCGCTGCGCGAGCGATATGGAGGCCAGCGACAGTCCCGCGGCGTCATAACCAACATGCTCGAAACCAAATTCAAGGTATTGTTTCTTCTTGCCATCCTTGCATTTGCTGCGATTCCTATCATGGGAATCCTTCGCGGTTCGACGTTGACCCCGTTTGAAACGTCTCCTGCCGATTCGACAAATTCAACGCCGTCGGGGTCGCCCGACCCTTCTCTGGCTGCTCGTGAGGGGCCGGTTCCGGAAGAAATGATTTCGATTCCGGCAGGACCCTTCATCCGTGGCACTAATGAAGGTGGGTTCGATGAGCGGCCGCAACGTACGCTGGTGCTGGGTGCATTTGCCATTGATCGCTATGAAACGACTAATTTTCAGTACCAGAAATTTGTGGATGCGACCGGGCATCGCAAGTCCGGTCCTCCTGCTCGTTACGCCAAGAACATGAGCAAGATGCTGAGTCTCAACCAGCCTGTGGTCTATGTATCATGGGAGGATGCGGAGGCCTATTGCCATTGGAAAGGGAGACGGCTTCCAACCGAGGCGGAGTGGGAAAAAGCCATGCGAGGGCCGGATGGACGTCTGTGGCCTTGGGGTAATGTTGAGCAGCCCAACGGAGCCAATTGGGCGAGGGTAGAGGATGGCCATGAAGTTTCCGCAATTGTCGGGACGGTTCAGACAGATAAGAGCCCGTACGGTGTGATGGATGGAGCAGGAAATGTCATGGAGTGGGTCGATGATTGGTACGCGGAGCGCTACTACGAAGAGGCTCCGGATCAGAACCCTCAGGGCCCTGATCACGGCGTATTTCGAGTGCTTCGTGGGGGAGGCTATGCGACCACGGGAGCCGATATTCGCATTACCAGCCGAAGCAAGCTGGTTCAGGATTTTCGCGATGAGACGATCGGATTTCGTTGTGCAGTTTCTGATGCGAAATCAGAGGAAAAGTGAACGGGAAGACCCTGCGAAACTTACAGGAAATCAAAGTAATAGAGAATGAGAAACACGGCCAAAAGTATATTGACAACCATTCCGACCAAAACTATAATGTCGAACACTTTTGATTTTCTTTGCATCGAGTTTCCTCTGATTTTTCGTGTTTCGCAAGGAATTTTGAATAACATACGGGTATCTGTGTGTCAAGAAATTCGCTGAGCTGAGTCGGGATGGAGTGGTTGCCTCAGGAGAGAAGGAGACGCAATGGCCACGGCAGTACCAGATAGCGAGATAAAGGTCAGAGTTGGGAAGATGATTTTTTACATCACTTGCGCGGTAGGCTTGTGGTTTTTTTATTGGTTTGCTGGAATTCAGTGCCCCTGTTAAGCGGGGCCGCTACGGCGCTATGATTTCTTGGATGTCGGTAAGGTTTAGGGAGGGAGTGCAATGGGTATGACAGTCGTATACGTGGTGGTGTCATTGGCAGTTTGCATTACCTATTTTCTCGCAGTTGACCACTTCTTGATGGACTCGCAGGGACTGGACTTCTGGTATTTATTCCGGAAGTAGGCAGTAGGGGTTCATTCCGTCCTGAGTCGAGCTTGCAGGGGATTGTTATGAGTCTTTTTCAGAATGCATCAAGGAGGTATTTCATGGGACGTGTAGCCGGGAAGAAGATTTTTTCAATCATGGCGCTTTGCGCGATGGTTGGCCTTCTCCTGCTCCCCATCGCTGTATCGCTTCCGTCACTGGCTATGGGCGCGGATGCCCCTGATGCGGTGAAGAAGGACGGTGAGGCGAAAGTTGAGAAGGGGCGAGACGTCTATTATAAGACGGAGGGTATCGTCGTCGGCGCCCCTGCCCCGAAGACTGTCGATGGCCCTCGGGACTATCCGCGGTACAACTTCGAAAGCCGTGTATTGCTCTGGTTCGCCAACCAACAGCATCTCTACTACGGGAGTTTCGTGCTCGCAGTGCCGATCTTCTGCATGGTGATCGAATTTATGGGGGTGGTGACGAAGGATAAAGCGATGGCGAAGCGGTACGATCAGCTCGCCTATGACTTCATTAAAATCAGTCTGACTGCCTATTCGTTGACCGCAATTCTGGGTGGTATTCTCATCTTCACTTTCTTGACGCTGTACCCCGCATTTTTCGGCTATTTATCCGGTATCTTCCGCCCAGTCATGCATATCTATGCGTTGATGTTTGTGGCGGAGAGTGGAACGCTCTACATCTACTATTACGGTTGGGACAAGATGAGAGACGGGTTCCTCAAGTGGATTCATTTGAGCATGTCCGTAATCTTGAACGTCATCGGTACTTTGCTCATGTTCCTGGCGAACTCATGGATCGGCTTTATGATGTCGCCTGCCGGCGTCGATGAGCAGGGTCGCTACCTGGGGAACATCTGGCACGTCATTCATACCGCCCTCTGGAATCCCCTCAACGTGCATCGCATTTTGGGGAATATGGCATTTGGCGGTGGTGTCGTGGCGGCCTACGCAGCATACAAGTTCTTGGCCTCCAAGACAGACGAGGATCGTGCGCACTATGACTGGATGGGGTATATCGCGATGGCGCTCGGCGTGGCGTTCTTAATTCCCTTGCCGTTTGCCGGCTACTGGTTGATGCGAGAGGTGTACGCCTATCGCCAACAGATGGGGATCACGCTCATGGGAGGCCTCCTGGCGTGGCTTTTCATTATTCAGGCCACCATGATCGGCATTCTCTTCTTGAGTACAAACTATTATCTCTGGCAGGCGCTGGGTCGGATGCGCGGGGCTGAGAAATATCAACGCTATATTAAGTATCTCGTATTCATTCTCTGTTGCGGCTACCTCGTGTTCATTACCCCCCACACGATCGTCATGACTCCAGCGGAACTTAAAGCGATGGGTGGTCAACAGCATCCGGTGCTGGGAAACTACGGGGTTATGTCGGCCAAGAACGGTGGGATTAATGTGATCATCACTACCACCATTCTGAGCTTCGTGTGGTACATGCGAGGGAATAAGGTTTCGACGGTATCCTGGTCGAAGTTCGGTAACATTTTCATGGGCGTGTTCTTCGCATGCGCCTATGTGAACATTATCTGGCTGGCAATCTATGGGTATTACATCCCGGCAAACGTGCGAGTGGGGCTCTCAGTGCCCCAAGTCGCCACAACACTGTCTTGTCTCTTCTTCATGTTTCCGTTGAATGCAGCCATGATGAAGGGCGCCAAACAGATGGGGGCGATTGAATGGGGAAAGATCTCTGTTCGATCGCAATATGCGTTAATCATGCTTGCAACGGCTTTTACCTGGATGATGGGATTGATGGGATACATCCGTTCTTCGGTCCGATTATTCTGGCACGTAAATGAGATTATGCGTGATAACTCACCTTGGGCCTATACGCATACGGTGGGTTTTGCCGCGAACATGATTTCATTCAATGTATTGTTCTTCTGGGTGAGTATCCTATTCGTCTTCTGGCTGGGAAGCCTCGGGATGAAGAAGGCGCCTGTTGAGGCGAAGGCAGGGGTTCCGGGCGGCGCACCGCAGCCGGCTGGGGGCCACTAATCATCTTTAAGGATCTTGGTTGGGGGAGTGGAGTTGCTGAATACGCGGCTCCCTCTGACCCAAATTTCAGGAGGTTACATCTGTGGGCGATTTAGCAAAGGAAGCTGTAACGATAGGGTGGCCGCTATTCGCGCTTCTAGCCGGTCTCTTCGTGTATTCCCTGGTATCTATTAAAGATGGGGTAGCAAGGAAGCGCTCGTTGTTCAAGCTCTTAATCGGCACGGCTTGCGCCTTCTTACTAATGCTGGCGATTGCACATTATAAGGGGAGCTTTTATGAAGCGAACCGGATGCTTCCGGTCTCCTTAGTGCTCATCACGACAACATGCTTCATGATGGGGATCTATTTCCCTAATCATGCTGCATTGTTCAAGATCGGTGGCTTTATGTTTCTGGTTGCCGCCGGTCTATCAGGGTATGGAAACTGGTTGCCGCAGGTTGAAGGTGGATTCCCTCCCTTAGAGGTGAAATTGGATTTTTCTTCTATGTCTGCCCAGCAACTTGCGGATGAGGGCGAAAAGATCATTTTTGGTGGAATTGGCAAAAACAAAGAGCAGGGCGCGGTAGGCAAAGGCCAGTGTCCTCTCTGTCACGCGTTCCACGCAGGGATGCTGGGTGAGCGCGCTCCCAACTTGCAAGGCCTTCCAGGGCGAGCAGGTAAGGAGCGATTAGAGGATCCTAAGTATAGCAAGGGCAAGGCGGAAGCCAGAGACTTCGCACAAAAAGAAGCGTTCCCAGGTTCAGGCACCGCGGAAAATGGTCAAGAATATATTGCAGAATCCCACGCTTGCCCGAGCTGTTATGTTGTTGCGGGTTACGGTGTGAAGGGAACCAACGATAAAGAAAGTCCTATGCCGGCTATTCATAAGCCGCCAATCTCGTTAAGTCTTGCAGAGTTGGCAGCTGTAGACACCTGGTTGTATCTACGCGAAGGAGTTGACGCTCCATCATTTGAAGAGATGATTAAATCGTATGAGAAGTTTGTCCCTGAAGCTGACCGGCCTAAACAGCAGGAAGAGAAGGCAGGGGGTGGCGGTGGCGATCTGTTGGCGGATGGAACTGAGAAGGTGGATCTGATTTTTCAGAAGGCTCAGTGCGTGGCCTGCCATACGATCCCCGGTATTCCAGGAGCAAAGGGGACGATTGGTCCTGCGCTTGAAGAGGGCACGAACGCCCCGCTTCGCATGAAGGATAAAGATTACAAGGGATCGGCAAAGACTGTTCCGGACTACATAATGGAGTCGATTGTCGATCCCAGTGCCTATGTAGTCAAGCCCTTCCCTGATAATACGATGCCAAAAATATTTGGCCAGAAGTTGAGTGCTGGCGCTATTAAAAAGATCGTCGATTATCTATCGCAGGTAAAGACGGGTTCGCCGCCACCGAAGATTTCATGATTGTGGCTATTTATCTCTTTTATCGAGTAAACGGAGTTCACCGATGAAAGCATTAATGTCAGTCGCGGCACTGATGGGGGCAGCAGGAATACTTCTGCTTGCTGCAATGACTGTGGGCATCGTTCCATCAAATACCGTACGCCTAATCGAAGGGTACATGCCGGTTCAAGTGATTGCGGAACTCACATTGTTCGTGGCTGGCTTTACAGGGCTTAGTTATATGATGGCAGCCATGGGAATGGCGTTTCCACGATTTTGGCAAGGAATTCTTTTTTGGGCATTCATTCTCCTTTATTTGAAGTTTCGTATCTATCCGCCGATTCCATTTAGCGTTCGCGCCATGTATGGGACGATCTCTCTGGTGGCCATTTTCATGTGGGTGTCTGCGAATGAGGAAGATTGGAAAAAATTCAAACAGCCAATCATGAACGTTTTGGATGCCAAGACCGGGGGCACCAAGGCATTGCGCATTGGATATCTGTTTATTATCCCGATCTTGATCGGTGGATTTTCATACAACGCCATGGTCCCCAAATCCGAGGAGCCAATTGAGTTGCGGACCGTGCACCCTGCCCCTCCGGCCAGTACCAAGGTGCATGGGAAGACCTATACACTTCAAACATCGCAGAATCCCTATCGTGTTAATCCTGAAGGAAAATACGATCAGGAGTATAGCAACGCCAATATCGTTGAACAGGGGATGGGCCGCTTGATGAAGCCGAATGCCAACCCCTGGGATAAGGATGCGCAAGGATACCTCAAATATGTGCGTGAGGGCGGAGAGATCTTCTATCAAAATTGCCACTTCTGCCATGGCGATAATTTAAACGGACGTGGCCTCCATGCTTTCGCATTCAATCCGATCCCCGCAAACTTTACTGACCCAGGTACGATCGCGCAATTACAAGAAACATTCATCTTCTGGCGTGTATCCAAGGGTGGGATCGGCTTGCCAAATGAAGGGTTTCCCTGGGCCTCTGTGATGCCACCATGGGAACAGCATCTGACTGTCGATGAAATCTGGAAGGTCGTCTTATTTGAATATTGGCACACAGGGTATTACCCGAGAACCTGGGACTAGAGTTCATCGAGTTTATAGCCAACCTGGATTTATGACATGAGGGAAGCGATGAAGAATTCGTTAAGGCTGAAGGCTGGGGCATTCCTCACGACTGCCTTCGGAGTGATCCTGGTCTCTGGAATCACAGGAGGCCTGACCTTTGCCGCAGAGACTCTTCCTGCGGGTTTCAAGAAGGGTGATTTAGCGCCTGAGCCTTCCGCCGATATGATCGAGGCAGGAAAGCGGGTCTACTTCACCAAGTGCGTCTGGTGCCACGGGGTCGATGGAGCGGGCGATGGGCCGGGTGCCGATCGTCTCTGGCCGCGTCCCCGCAACTTCAACCAGGGGACGTTTAAGATTCGGCATACGGCCAGCGGTGAGTTGCCATTGTTCGATGCTAAGAAGCCCACTCCCGGCCAGAACGATCTATTTGAAACCGTGACGCACGGTTTGCCAGGTTCCGCGATGCCGTCTTGGGAAGGCATTCTGACGGAAGAGCAACGGCTCCAAGTGTTGTCATTCGTTACCACCGAGCTTGTGAAAGATCGAAAATTTACGGACAAGCAGTCGGAAAGCCAGACTGTGTTGCAGCTGGGCGATTTGAAGCCGATTCCTGCGACAGAGGAGAGTTTGAAGAGGGGAGCAGAACTCATTGTCGAGAAGAAGTGTGTTGAGTGTCACGGCGCTGATGGCCGTGGCGATGGCAACGCGTTCAATCTCAAAGACGATTGGGGTTTTTCAATACAGCCAGCCAACTGGCACAAGTGTTGGAACTTCAGAGGTAGCCGGCAAGATCCCTATAACGTCAAGAACATCTTCCGGACGTTTTCGACAGGAGTCAACGGTACTCCGATGCCTTCATTTGCCGACAATACCACGGTCGAAGAGCGGTGGCACATTGCGAACTTTGTGAACTCACTCTGTGAACGCGAGGCAGATGGGACACCTCTCTCGATCGATCAATTGACAGACAAACCAAAGGTGAACTTTGTGTTGTCCTCAGGGGTGGTCCTGGAAAATGGAGAGATTCCTGCAGATCCTGAAAATGAACTCTGGCAGAAGCGGGCCAGGAGAATTATCGCGATGGGTGGCCAGATCACCCATAAGCCCAGAAACTTCGTGAACAGGATCGACGACATCTGGGTGAAATCGCTCTACAATGATAAGCATATCGCCTTCATGTTCCAGTGGGACGACCGTACAAAGAGCGTCGCCGAAGGGAAGTTGCCCTGGCCTCCGACCTCAGTCAATATCGATGTTAAGGAACAGGATCCGAAGACCGGTGAAGAGGGATCCATTGCATCGCGTCAGAATAACTACGCCGTGTACAACGATGCAGTCGCTATTGAAACTGCGGTGAAGTGGAAGGAGCTACCTGCGCCGATTAAGCCCCGGTATCTGTTCGGAAGCAACGAGCAGTTCCCAATGGACATTATGAAGTGGGAGGCTGATGGGTCTCTCCGCGCCTTTAAGGGTACCGGATGGGATAAAGATTTTGAAGAGCGAGACAACTACGAAGAGAGCAGTAAACTACTTTTTTCTGAGTGGAAGAATGGCCGATGGACCGTGATCATTCAGCGGCCTTTGGGTAACAAAAAGGACCAGGATTACGACGAAGATACTTTCTTCGAAATGGGGCAATACATTCCCACGGTGTTCTTTGCTTGGGATGGGCACAATGGCGATGCGGGGAGGAAGATGGCTGTTTCAGCGTTCTATTATACCTTCCTGGAGCCCCCAACACCGAAAGAAGCCTATATCTATCCAATAGTGATTGCGGTAGGCGTTGTCTTTCTGGAAGGCTGGATCCTGATGAGACGAGCAAACAAGCGGAAGGCAAAGAACGTTTAACGTTCATTACAACTGAGAGAGTCTGAAGCATCAAGAGGGGGTGGGGTGACCCACCCCCTCTTTCTTTTTAGTCGGCTGCATGAAGGGATTATGGAAATCGAAGTAACCGGCATCCTTCTCGCGGGTGGAAAGAGCAGAAGGATGGGAGAAGATAAACGGTATCTCCTTGTCGGGGAACAGACCCTCCTTGAAAGGGGGCTGAGCGTGCTTCAGTCAATCTTTCAGGAGGTACTAGTGGTCATTGCGAAGGATAGCGATCCGCTTGGCGTCGATGCCAGAGTTGTACGCGACCAGGTGGCTGATTGCGGCAGTCTCGGAGGATTGTACACCGGGCTCATACAGGCAACGACTCCTTGGATCTTCGTGGTCGCATGCGACATGCCGTTTCTCAATCATGCGGTCATTGATCTGTTTACGAATCGAAGAGGAGCTGTAGATATTGTGATGGCGAAACTTGCAGGCCAGTTACATCCCATGCATGCATTGTATGGGAAACGTTGCCTGCCGGTTGTTGAACAGATGATTCAGTCGCGGCGGCTTAAGATCCAAGGAATGGTTTCGCAATCGTCTCTACTGGTACAGTATGTCACCGAAGCTGACCTGCATACTCTCGATCCCACCGGGCGTTCCTTTTACAATGTGAATACAGTGGCCGAGCTTGAAAATGCACGGCTTTTATTGACTCGGGTACCTCCCTCAGGATGACCGCCATGCCTACTTCGAGAAAGACAATCATAATGATGCATCCTGGCAGTCTTGGCGATGTGTTATTAGCAGTCCCGGCTATGGTTCGACTGCGGACTCGTTTCCCGGGCTATCGGCTGGCACTCTTCGCAGAGGTTCCGGCCGCAAAACTACTGTATGCCTGTGGTGTTGTCGATGCCTGGACCTCGATGCAGGGGCGCGACTGCGCGGGCTTATTCGTGGACGCAGACGCTATTAACGGTCAGGTACGAACATGGCTGATGGACTGTGACCTCGCAGTTGGCTGGATGCAGGGGCACGATGGAACATTGAGCCGAACTCTTAAGGCACTTGGAGTTCGAGAGGTTATCGTGAGGTCTCCGTTCTCGACGGAGATTCTGGCGGCACATCAACAAGACAGGTTTCTCGAGACGGTCGATGAGATCCCCTCTGACGATGAGGGAGATGTTCTTCTGAAGGTAACGGAACCGGTCATCCAGCTTGGTCGAGCCTGCCTGGAAGCGGTGGGCCACTCTATCGGACAGTCTCTTGTTGTCATTCATCCGGGGAGTGGCAGCCCCCATAAATGTGTGGCCCCGGAGACACTCCTGCCCGTCGTCGTCGCTGTGCAGCATGTTGGCGTCATTCCGTTGATTCTTGAAGGGCCGGCAGATCGGGAACCGGTTGAGCGTCTACTCCAGTTATGCCCAAACCCACCAATTGTTTTGAAGGACCTTGATCTCCTCACTGTCGCCGGAGTGCTTGCCCAATCACAGCTTTTTGTCGGGCAGGATTCGGGGATCACGCATATGGCAGGACTGATGGGGCTACGTATGGTGGCTCTATTCGGGCCGACCGATCCTGCTCGTTGGGCTCCTCGTGGCATCCACGTGACCGTCGTGCAGGGCGCGTGCCTCTGCCGATCATGGGACGAGGTGAGTCGATGTAAGGGAAAACCATGTCTCGATCTACAAACGGATGATCTTGTGGCACTGTGTCTCACCCGCCTTGATGAAACAGCGATTGGACGGAGAATTCCATCCAGCCGCCTTGTCACTGATTATCCCGTATGCTAAAGTGACCAGTTATTTTTCCCTTTCATTGGTAAGGACTTAGGAGCTATTTTCTTGTCCAGCGGGGTCGTTCAGGAAAAGGTCACCAGCGCATTGATTGGAGCGCTCGACGGGGCCAAAAAGAAGGGCCAGTTAAAGACGGAATCCTGGCCTCAGGTGAGTCTGGACACTCCCAAACGGCCTGAATGGGGAGACTTAGCCTCCACAGTCGCCATGTCCCTCGCCGTATCTGAGCAACGAGCCCCCTACGATATCGCCCAAATTATCATCGACAATCTTGCTCAACGCGATCAGCTTTTCGACCGGGTAGAAATTGCCAGGCCTGGATTTCTCAACCTCACGGTTAAACCAGCCATCTGGCAGGAGGTGCTCAGGGAAATCGAGCGGGAAGGGGCTGTCTACGGGCGAGCCGACATTGGGCAACGGCGGCGAGTGTTGGTGGAATATGTGAGTGCGAATCCGACCGGTCCGTTGCATGTAGGGCACGGGAGAGGTGCGGCGGTTGGGCAAGCCGTGGCGAACATGCTCAAGGCAGTCGGCTATGACGTTGTGAGCGAGTACTACATCAACGATGCCGGTCGACAGATGAAATTATTAGGGGCCTCCGTCTACGCGCGCTATGAGGAACTGTCGAACCGGCCGGTCGAATTTCCTGCAGAGGGCTATCACGGAACCTACATCACGGCTATGGCCGAGCAGGTGAAGCAACAGCTCGGACCTGAGCTGGCCGGACGGATAGCCTCAGAAGTTGAGGACGGCTGTCGAACGTTCGCCAATAGGGAATTGCTGCGCCTGATTCGCGAGGACCTAAAGTCCTTCGGGATCGAGTTCGAGTCCTGGTTTAGCGAGGCTTCTCTCGTGAACTCAGGGGCGGTTCAACGGGTGTTGGATGAACTGAAATCGCAACAGTTCCTGTTTGAACAGGAAGGGGCCTGGTGGTTCAGATCCTCGGCGTTCGGGGACGAGAAGGATCGTGTTGTGCGGAAACAGGACGGTGAGTATACATATCTGGCCTCCGATATTGCCTACCACCAAGATAAATTGCAGCGCGGATACGATCTTCTCATCGACGTGTGGGGCGCTGACCACCATGGGTACATTCCTCGGATGCAAGCGGTCGTACAGGCCTATGGGTATCCGAAAGATCGCCTCCAGGTCGTGCTGGTCCAGATGGTGAATTTGTTGCGCGGTGGGAAAAAAGTAGAAATGTCGAAGCGTGCCGGCGAGTTCATCACGATGCGGGAAGTGATCGATGAAGTCGGGGCCGATGCGGCGAAGTTTTTTTTCTTGATGCGCGATTCCAGTTCGCATCTGGACTTCGATCTGGAACTGGCGAAGCAGCGGTCAACCGATAATCCCGTGTACTATGTGCAGTACGCCCATGCGAGGATCGCCAGTCTTTGGCGTGTTGCCACTGATCGAGGCATCGCCTGTCCCTTGCCGAGCGAGACGGATTTGACGGTGTTGATTGATCCGGATGAATTGGGGCTGATTCGCAAGCTCTCGGCGTATCCCTCAGTTCTGCAGGGCAGCGCCATGGCCTATGAGCCCCATCGGATGACCTATTACCTCCAGCAATTGGCCGGCCTGCTGCACACGTTTTATAACAAACATCGGATTCTGCCTCCTGCTGCGGATCGCGATCTGCTGTCGGTGACTCCTGAAGGATTAGCTCCAGCCGAGGGGCTGCAGAAGAAGGCGCCGACTCCCGAACGGACTGCGGCGAGGCTGGCGTTGATGAGTGGGATCCAGCAAGTCTTGAAGAATGGTCTCGGCGTGCTTGGGATTTCCGCGCCGGAACAGATGTAGCCGGCAAGAGGGATTGTGAACTTTTCAGTTCAGCAGGCGGATCGTGAGACGAGTGCGCGGTTGGGGAGGCTCAGCACGGCTCATGGTGAGATCGACACGCCCGCCTTTATGCCGGTCGGCACGCTAGGACCGGTGAAGGGGATCGATCCTGTCGATTTAGAACAGCTTGGATTTCGTCTCATGCTGAACAATGCCTACCATCTCTATCTGCGGCCTGGGCATAAGATTGTGGCGGAGATGGGTGGGTTACATCGGTTCACGGGATGGTCTGGGGCCATCTTGACGGACAGCGGCGGATTTCAGATTTTCAGTCTTGCCAAGCTGTGCAAGGTGACGGACGAGGGTGTGAGCTTTCAATCGCATCTCGATGGGTCCACACATTTCATCACGCCGGAGACGGCCATCGAGATAGAAGAAGCGTTGGGGGCTGATATCATGATGGCGTTCGATCACTGTGTGGCCTTACCGGCTGACAGAGCGATCGTGCGCGATGCGGTACGGCGGACAACCCTTTGGGCTCAGCGTTGTCAGGCCAGCCGGCGCCGTAGGGATCAAGCCCTCTTTGGGATTGTGCAGGGCGGCCTGGATGCAGACCTCCGTGTGACCTCGGCGCGTGATCTCGTCGGGCTTGGCTTCGAGGGCTACGCGGTCGGCGGGCTCTCGGTGGGAGAGTCGAAGCCAGAGATGTATGCCATGTTGGATGTGACGGTGCCGGAGCTGCCGGTTTCGAAACCGCGGTATTTGATGGGTGTGGGGATGCCGGAGGATCTCATCGAAGGCGCGGCACGGGGGATCGATCTGTTTGATTGTGTGGTGCCTTCTCGCCATGGGCGGACCGGCTCGCTCTTTACAAGTTTCGGGCGCGTGGTGATTAAGCAAGCGCGGTATGTTCGGGATGAGCAACCGATTGATCCGGCCTGTGGCTGCCCGGTTTGTGCGCGTTACTCACGGGCCTATCTGCACCACCTCTTTCAGATGAAAGAGATGCTGTCGTCGAGGCTGAATACGATTCACAATCTCTGGTATTTTGCTGATCTGATGGGCCAAGTGCGGTCAGCGATCGCACAAGGGACGTTCCGGTCGTTCCGGGAAAACTTTTACCGATCTCGCGACCTGGCTGCATCGGAGGGTTTAGCTTCGGACGGTCAGGGGCTTCGGTCTGCGGCAGGGGACTAACTTGGTTGAGAAGGAGTGTGTATGTTCATGCAATCGGTTGTCATGGCTCAGTTATTTGGCGGAGGGAGTAGTGGTGGGGGTTCCACGGCCAGCACAATCCTCTCCCTCGTTCCGTTCGCGCTGATCTTCGTCATTTTTTACTTCCTGGTTATTTTGCCGCAACAAAAACGCGCGAAGCAGCAGAAGGCGCTACTGGAGGCCCTGAAGAAAGGCGACAAGGTCGTCACGGCGTCAGGTATCTGGGGTACGGTGACGAATCTTGGGAAGGCGACGGTGACGTTGCAGATCGCGGATACGACGAAGATTCGC
>JBGTMB010000271.1:0-7326 GCA_041743755.1 Nitrospiraceae bacterium
GTGATTTGGCCCGTTGAAGACGGAAGGCGTGAGGCGTTAGGGGTAAGGGGTGATGAGAGGGTGAAAGGTAAGGAGCCGGGGGAGAGTGGCGGCAGGAAAGAGATTCCGCTGTTCCTTGACTCAGCAGTGGTGAAGGATCTCGCTGAATGCACCTGGCAAGGCAAGGCTAATCGGTTGAGCGGTGAGCATGGTGTACATTGGGACATCATCGATGAGGTGGCAGAGGCTTCCTGGAAGACGCAACCTCAGCAATTATTCTTTTTTTCGCAGGATTCTCACGCTCAGGAACCCCCTCACCCCTTACCCCTCACGCCTCACGGGCCTCTGGCTGGTCAAATCATTCGACAGCGCCGAAGTGCCGTGTCGTTCGATGGCAAAACATCGATCTCAGCGGAGACGTTCTTTCGCATGATGGAACGAGTGATGCCTCGCGCGGATCGACCGCAATTGGAGCGACCGATGCCGTGGGATGTGTGGCCCTATGAGCCAGCGATTCACCTCTTAATATTTATCCATCGGGTTGAAGGCCTCACGCCGGGGCTGTATTTTCTGGTCCGTGATCCAAAGAAGCTTTCGCCCATCCAGCAATCCATGAATTCCGAGCTGATCTGGAGTTCGCCAACAAATTGTCCTGAGGATCTGTCTCTCTACTGGCTGCTTGAAGGGGATGCAAAGAAACTGGCCGTGCAAGTGAGTTGCCACCAAGAGATTGCGGGCGACAGTGCATTCTCATTTGGCATGCTGGCTGAGTTTGAGGGGCGCTTGCGGGAAGGGGGAGCCTGGTGGTATCCACGTCTCTTCTGGGAGTCGGGACTGTTGGGTCAGGTGCTGTATCTAGAAGCGGAAGCTGCGGGGGTGCGGGCCACTGGAATCGGATGTTTCTTCGACGACCCGGTGCATGAGATCGTATCGGTGAAAGGGCTGAGCTTTCAATCGCTCTATCACTTTACAATTGGTGGACCAGTCGAGGATGGAAGGCTGATGACCTTGCCACCGTACAGCCATTTAAAAAATATATAATAATTATATATTTCATAATCTTATATGCAATAGGTCATGTTTAAAATAAAGAAAAAATTTGAGAAGCAGAAGCCCACGATCCTTTATAACGTCATCGAGGATTACTCTGAGTTCGACGCGCCGGGAAATGTCACGGCCTGTGCGATGACAATTCAGGAAGATCTGGCTGCACATGCGAAAGTCCTCTCTGAGAGCTACGAGGTTCCACTGGAGACGATGAAGAGGCTGCTGACCGATGGAGGGGTGTATGTCTACCCGCAGGTCGGCGGGGTCCTGACGCGGGGGTTGTTTGCTTGCCGGATTGATCCGACCGGGGAGATCCCCAAGCAAACCTGGACCTTGGACCTCATGCAGTTTTCCGAGGCGGTGCAGTTGGCTCAGGCACGAGCGATTCCGCTCGATGAGGTGGCGGCCATGGTGTTTCATAAGACGTTGCCGGAGGAGTTGAAATCGAAGCTCGAACGGAAAAATCTTGGACTCGACTATCGGACATTGGATCGCGCGGTCGCACGGGGCGGCGACATTAAGTACATCGACTTCCGCAAGGACTGGTCTCCGCATTTCAAGCGACTCTGCATCATGCCGGATGGACGGTTGGTGGAGACGGGAGGATTGGCGGAGTTTGCACAGCTCCATAGTATTACCCAGGCGCAGGCGAAGGTGTTGATCGAGCAGGGTGGCACCTTGGAGGTGAACGGCGAGATCTTAGCTTGTCAGATTGTGAATGGTCAGCCGGCGGTGGCGAGGTTCAGTGCCAAGAACTATGCGAAGGCTAAGGAGTTGGTGGGGGCCAAAGGTGTGCATATGATGGACGCGCTCAGCGAAGTGGCCTACAGCGACCCGGTCATGATGCGTTCATTGGCCAGGAAAGAACTCAGTGCAGGACGCTGAGTTGGCGGAAATTGTGATGGTGTGATGACAGCAGAAGCGCTCCGGCTCATGTGGACTAACAGTTTGTTGACAAAGTGGATGACGACGCCGGAAACGACACCACACCCGAGATCACCGATGGAAGCTCAATGGCCTGCAGGCTGTTCAGAAAGGCCGTCCAGCAAGGCCGAAGCGAGCGAAGAGGCGAATCGTACTCTGTGCCGTACGTTGAGCCTCTGAGCGATGCGAGAACGATGCTGGCGGGCTTTGTCAACAGCCTGCTAAGGAGCGAGGCGACGATCTTTTTGATTGGATGTCCTATTCAGATGTTGCGGGGCCTGCGAGGCGTTCTTTCTGGAGAAGAGAGGAACGCGGACTCCTATGACTGTTCCTGTCACATTGGTAATGACGTCGAAAATTGAGGGAAATCGGTTGTGGCAATAGACTTGATACAGCTCGATGCTAAGAGACAGCATGCCACCGATCCCGGCAGCAATAAGCAAGCATCTTAAAGGGCTGGAAGAGGTGAGCACCCGCCGCAGAAAATAGCCGAGAGGCACAAAGAGCAGGGTATTCCCGACGATGTCGGAAGAGATGTCGAGGAGATATTTCGGGGAACGAAGATCTTCAACGGTCGGAATCGGAACCCACTTAATGTATTCCCAGTGTGCATGACCTACAAAGTTCTTCAGGGGCAGTATCCCCACCATCAGCGTGAACACGCCCCAGAGGATCAGGAAGCTCACATCTCGTGTTCTTGTGCGAGGACTCATTTCAACCATCGCGCATTGTTTCTGCCAGAATTATGACGATACGTCGTGGCGAGTGCCAGGATTTCGCAGCTTTTGACGGCACGGTCGGGAGAAAGGATTTTGTTGTGACAACGACGATGAGGTCAAAGACAGGCGGCTGGGCGGTGATCGCTACTTGGCGAGTTCTTCGTTGATGGCCTTGACGAATGTGTCGAGATCGAAGGGTTTTTCGAAGACACGGCGGGCACCGAAGAGTTTTGCGACATCGAGGAAGTTCTTGTCGCCTTGCGCGCCGGTCATCGCAATGACTTTTGCGTCGACATATTCCCTGGTCAGTTCTAGCGTGGCTTCGAGGCCGTCGGTTCCCGGCATCAAGATGTCCATGAGGACCAGATCCACCTTGTTCTGCTTGTAGAGCGTCAAGCCCTCCTGACCATCCTGGGCTACGAGCACATGGTGGTTCGCCCTCCCAAGGACTTCCGTCAGGAGGGTCCGAATCGATTCTTCGTCATCGATAACAAGAATTGTAGCCATAGCATTCTACCTATTTTCCCCGATCTTACCTATGTTGAGTTCTCTTGTCTAGCATGCGGCTCGAAAAACATTGTGATGAGTTAGGACATCGAATAATAGCGCCTGTAGGACAAAAGGAGATGGAGTCCAATAAATGCTTAAAATATTGCTCGGTAGTGCCTCAGCGAGCGAAGGGGATTAGGCCTCGGCGCCCCTCTGGGGTGGTGTAGGGTCGGGACGGCTTGAGGCGGCCGAAAGGGATGCAACATATCTCTGACGACTGGGTGAGCAGGGCAGTTCGCTTGGCGTATAGCTCTGTGCGGAATGAAATGGCCTTCTGATCGCCTCGCTGACTCGCGATCAGTTGACAGGGTTGCCGGCAACTCAGTAGCCTGAGGCGGCAGTTCGTTTGCCTGTGTACCTGTATTTAGGGCCGTAGCATGACTGAACCTGAGATGATCAAGCGGGATACAGGCGAGCTGATTCGAAAGCTGCATGAGCAGCCTCACATGCTCTGGGCCGAGCATCTACAAACCCCTGCACACGTGCACTATAAAGCGGTTCGCATGAGCGACCCGCCACTGCAGCGGCCGGCGAGTCGGGATGAGTTCAGGTCTCTCCTCGATGCGTTCAAGGTTCCCGATGACGCGATAGTCATTCGTGACGCGTTTGGCTCTGGGGTCAAAAGGGCGGTGAATGGCGATCAGCTCATCATGATCTGGCAAGCACATACCGAGTACTACAGTTATCAAGTCTGGCAGATTCCCTCCCCTCAGACCAAGAGAGTCACGTTTGGCCCGCTGACCTTTCCTGACTATCGGTTTCCCGTCACACCGCATGGGGTGGAGGTTTGCCGTTTAGACATCGTGCTGATGGCTGAACCCCTGCCAAGCAGTGAGGCATTGCGCGCACTGCTTCCGGGACCTGTCATGTATGGCAGCCGGATTCTCGATGAGGAAACCTCCTTGGTGACCAGCTTTACACCGGATGACCATGGGGGCGAGCGCTATTGGGTGAGTGTCGGGTCTGGACGGTCCAGCAAGTCTCACCTGAAAGATATCGTCGATGCCGTTGTTCGGATCGAAACGTACTATCACTTGTTGCTGATGCAGAAGCCGTTGTTTTCCGCTGCCGTCGATCAGGCATATAAGTTCGAGCAGGTGCACTTGAAGCAGCGTGAAATCATCAGTGGACATATCGGCCATGCCGATGCTGTCACACTCCAGCGTTGGCTCAATGGATTGACGCAAGACTTGCTGAAGACGACTCGGCTGGCCGGCAAGCTGCATTTCGAGCTGTCCGCGTCAGTGCCCTATGACAAGATTGTGCACAGGACGTTGGCGTCACTCAACGAACGCACACTTCCCTTGTATCGGCCAATGTCTGACTATGTTCTTGGCGGGATTACGGGGGTCGCGGAGGGCTATCAACAACTGTTGAAGCGGATCGACACCCTCCGCAGCGGTTTTGAAGGGGTCATTTCCATCCTTCGTGCCCGTGTGGATCTCATGCTCCAATCCCAAAATCTGACTCTCTTGGCCAGCGTTGATAAGACGACAAAAAGCCAGGCCATCCTCCAGTACACGGTGGAAGGCTTGTCGGTCATTGTGATTGCCTACTATCTCAGCGGGCTCATGGCCTATATCTTCAAAGGACTTCATGAGATGGGATGGTTGCCCAATGTGGATATTGCCTCCGCCTTGTTCGTTCCCCTCTCGCTCGGTCTCGCATTAGGGATTACGATTCTCGGACGAAAACTTCTCCAGAAAAAATTCTCCGGCGACCTTACTCCTGGATCCTCAGAGAAGCCTCAAGCCTGATGGGCGGAACAGAGAATGTCCGTATGACGCACATGGTGTGACGAGGTTCCGCGTGGTTACGTCAATGTTCGACAGGTGTGCTGCTCGACGCTTCATACTGCGGACGGAGGTGTCACGTGGTTCCGTCCGTGAGCGACAACGTTGAGAAGATCTGGATGCCCGTCGACCGCATGACGCGTTGAGTGTAAAACTGTTCGATGATCAAATTCTTGTTAATCGGGGCCGGCGGGTTCATTGGCTCTGTTCTGCGTTATCTCGTCAGCGGTTTTGTGCAAACTCTCAGCCAGGGTGCCACGTTTCCCTTTGGCACGCTGGCGGTAAATATCCTTGGTTGCTTCTGTATCGGCTTCCTGTCGGAACTATTTTCCGCTCGCACGTTCATCGGTGTGGATGCCCAAACCTTTCTGCTTGTCGGTATCCTCGGCGGGTTTACAACCTATTCGGCCTTTGGCCATGACACGATGAACCTGATCCGAGGAGGAGACGTTGGACTGGCGTTGTTGAACGTCGGCGCGCAAGTGTTGCTGGGTCTTGGAGCGGTCTGGGTCGGCTACACACTGGCCTATGTGATCTGGAGGTGACCCATGCGTTCTGCAGACGGCTCTCGACTTCGGATGTACATTGGCGAGAGCGACAGATATGAGAACCAGCCGCTCTATGAATGGATTATCACCCAAGCCAAAGCAAAGGGACTGGCAGGAGCCACGGTATTTCGTGGCCTGATGGGATTTGGTGCCAATACTCGTGTCATTCATACCTTCAAGATAGAACGGCTGTCGGAAGACCTCCCGGTTATCATTGAACTGGTGGATGCCGCTGACAAAATCGAAGCCTTCCTCTCGTTTGTCGAGCAGCACATTCATTCGGGTCTGTTGGCGACGATGGAACAGGTCGAAGTCCGTTTCTACAGCGGGGATCAATCATCCATGCCAAAGACACCTCAGGTATGAGCTTTTCACTCTTCGCTTTCTCTCACCATACTGCCACTCGGAAGCAGGTTTCATTTCTGAGACGATCGTTTCTGCAAGCCCTCTCATACTGAGGTGGGTCAGTCTTTCCCGCTACGCCGCAGGTCAATATGGTGAGCCGGGAGAGGGTGTAGTCGTTCTGTGTGATGAGGGCCTTCCCGTTTGTCCACTCGGCTGCCAGATGACTCTGCTTCCTTGAGCGTTGGAGGTGGAGCTTCAGACGTTCACGGCGATGAGGATCGCTCCTGGGAGGCCATTGCCTCATGCGGTCACTCGGAAAATAGAAAGCTGGTAGTGATCAACGTTTCCTCTGACTTCATCGCGCCGCACCATTCCTCGCGTTTAGCTGCGGGCGCGAAAATGCCGTCGGTCACGCCCGAACTCCTTCAATGATGCTAAGGGGGCCTTTGGTCGGGACCACACGGGTCAGCTTTAACCCGGCCTCTGCAAACAATGCAGCGAATTCCTTTTTTGTGCGCTCGCGCCCGCCGATGATGAGCATTTGAATGTCGAGGAGCTTGCCCCAGCTTGGGTTGTTGCCGGGGGCGATGACGTTATCGACGATGAGGACTTTTCCCTTCTCGTTCATCGCGGCGCGGCAATTCCTGAGGATTCTCACGCACTCTTCATCGTTCCAATCGTGGAGGATGTACTTCATGATGTAGGCATCGCCGCCTTTTGGTACGGTCTCGAAGAAGCTCCCGGATTCGAGCCTGCAGCGCTCCTTGATCCCTTTCGCAGTGACATGCTGGTCCTTCTCAGCGCGAGCGATGACAGAGGGCTGGTCGTAGAGTATGCCCTTCAGTTTTGGGTTGGCTTTGAGGATGGTCGCCAGAAGGCTGCCGTGTCCGCCGCCGACATCCACCAGCGTTTGGATCCCCGAGAACTTATACGCGGCTGGGACCGTCGGATTTTCGGTTGTCGAAATGCTGGTCATCGATTCGCCAAAGACCTGAAGGTCTTCGGTGTGTTTTTCGAAATACTCAAAGAGCGGAACACTGTGGGCCTTGAAGAACGGCACCTCGCCGGTTTTGACACCATGGAGGAGTTCCTTCCAGGCGTCCCACCCCCAGTTCTCGTTGATCATGAGCGCCCATGCATGCATGGAGGTGGGGGCACCCGTCTGAAGCGTTGCGGCGAGCGGAGTGAGTTTGAACCGTCCGTTCTTGGTTTCTGCGAAGACGCCGACACTCGCCAATGCGCGAAGGATACGGTAGAGCGCCTGCGGCTGGACATTTGCGGCTGCCGCCAAATCTTCGATGGTGCGTGGTCCCTTCTTCAGTAAATCGGCCAGCTTGAGTTTCGCCGCGACATGAATGAGGCGCGCGACCCAGTATCCGATGGTGAGGTTCCGCATGAGTTCAGGGGGCGACAGTTTCTTGG
>JBGTMB010000272.1:0-6303 GCA_041743755.1 Nitrospiraceae bacterium
CGCCCCGTTGCACTGGGGCTTTGTGACCTTGGGCTGGTGCGGGTTGTTCGGCGGGACGGGCGGCGTGGCGGCGCAGATTGTGGCGCGCATGTCGAACCTGTGCGATGTGGTCTGGAACAACGAGAGCAAGGACTGCTTGCACGTGATCCCGTACTAAATACCGGCTGCGTTTTCAGGGCTATCCATGGGCGACCTCCTACTCGGTGGGAGGTCGCCCGTGTTGTTTTGATCGTGCACGAGCCGAATAGAGGGGGCATTGCTCCGTGGTCATTCCACGACCAAAAGCCTGGAGCCGGACGCATCAGACTTCTACGGGTGAACGATGGAATTCCGTGACCACCGGAAATACGAGTGCGGCAAAGTCCCAGTAGCGCATACGGATCGCGTCCGAATGAGTCCCGGCTTGGAAAACGATCTCCTCGTCCTCAGTGAGCGATTGATCGACATACACCGGAATCTTATATAAGTTTCCAAATGGCGGCATGGCGCCCAACTCACAGTCGGGAAACAGGCTTGCGAACTCACCTTCCGTCGCGAGCCGTACCGAATGTGTCGCGAAGACAGTCCTCAATCGATGGAGGTCCACATTCCAACTTGCCGGTAGTACCGTCATCACGAACTGCTTATCCACCTTCACGATCACAACCTTGGCCACGTTCTTCTCCGGGGTATGGAGCATCTGCGCAATGGCAAGGGCTCGAAAGGCTTCTGGGTGTGGTAACACGTCATAATGAACTCGTTCGTGATTGAGATATGCATGGAGTGTTCGTGAGATGGACATGGTGACACCTCCTGTGGTGGATTGGTTTCCGGCAGAGGTCTGTGATTGAACGTGGGGGATGAAGGACTGCCCGATAACGATGTAGTTGTGGATGGGCGTGTTCCATGACCAAGGCTCCGCTGCGATCATGACGGCCACTTGACATGTGAAGTATACGCCGTCTGCACGGTTCAAGTCTTGAGGAAAATTATATGCACAACATCGAGGAGGAAGTGGTCTGGAGCGGTTCCGAAGAGCCGAAACATTGCCATCCACGTCGAAAGATCGAGCTGGTTGCCTCTTGATGATATTATCGTGGACTCCGCATTATTCTTCCGTAAATATCCGACAGTCGGGCCTCCTGGGCTGATCGCGCGGTGAGCGGAGGTCGTATGGGTACCAATCCCACGTGTGGCCGGTGGTCATGATACCGGTCGAGAAACGTGTGCACCTCCGGAATCAAGCGGGGGAGATCCTCCACGCGCTAGGTTCCCCAGCCTAAGCCTTCCTTGCGCAGCGTCCGGTTGAAGCTTTCAATATAGGCCGGCTCGTTCTTCTTGTACGGTCGGGCAATGCGATGCCGATCACAATAGGCGTGGGCCTGTTGGGCAAAGGAGCCCTTGAACTCCGGCCCCCCGTCAGGTTGCAGCACGGCGACACGTCCCGTAAAGCGGTGGGCCATGGCGGTCTGCCAAAAGACCGCGCCATCCTCACTGGTGAGGGCGGGCCGCAGCATGACCGCGGCCTCCTTGGTGTAGATATCGATTCCCGTGAAGGCAAACACGCCGCCCAAGGCCACCGTATCCATTTGAATGACGACTCGAGGACCGGAGGCGGTTGGCACGGCCCCTCGTTTCTGATTCTTGCGCCACGTCAAGCGGATCACGTATTGCTCCGCCAGAATCTCGTAGGTCTTGGGCACGGAGAGCCGGATCTGATGTTCCCGCTCTAGAAAATAGGCGATCTTCTGGCCACAGCACTCGGGCTCACGGATGCGCAGCGCCCAGATGAGTCGCTTGATCGTCGCCGGGACCTGACGCGCTCGTCGGGGCCCCTTCTTGGCCTGCGCATACCGCGCGAGAAACCCGGCCAGCCCGTCAGCCGCACCCCCCTTGAGCCAGAGTCCGATGGTCTCTCGATGTTGGCCCAGGTGCCTTGCAATCGTCGTATGACTTAGGCCTTGAGTGGCGAGCTCATCGGCCGGCGTGATTTGGGTAAGTGTCTGCATGTCCATAGGCTACTATGGACTGTCGGATATTTACGGCAACATTGCGGACTCTTGACATTCGCTGCTCAGAAGCGTTGGAATAAGAGACCGCGGTAGCTCCATCCCAGCATCGGGCATGATTCTTCGGTGCCCTATGAGGAAGCGGGTCAGTCTTCAGCGCTCGATCACACTCTCCGTCCTCTCCATCGGTTTGTTCTCCGGCGCATTGGGTCTAGCCTATGCGTATTGGCAGACCAAACATTCGTTCAGCGAGGCCATCGGCCTCGGGTTTCAAGAACTTGCCCGCCAGAGCGCAGATAAAGTCGGGTTGATCCTCGAAAAGGAGGTCGGGTGGGTGGAACGGCTCAGCTCCTTACCACAGGTACGTGAAGCGGTCCGAGAAGGTACCAGGCTGACGTTTGACCACCAGGTCCTTGAGCGCTGGAAGGAGTCGCAACGGCCGTATTTCCGGTCGCTGGAAATTCTTGATCATCGAGGTCGCTCCGTCGGTAGAGCCACCAGCGGACACCCCACGACGCAGTACAGTCGACAGCCCTGGTGGCCAGTCGTCTTTGACCAGCGACGACTATGGGTGGGGGCGTTACGACTCGACGAAAGGGGCGATGGGGAGTTGGACATCGCCGTGCCGATTGTCGATGAGGCCGGGATTGTGTTGGGTGCGATCAAGGCGGTGATCGAGAAGGACCAGCTCTTGACCTCGGTTCTTCGTAGCAGGATCGGCGAAACCGGCCATGTGATGTTGATTGGGCCAAAGGGAACGGTGTTGGCCTGCCCGCTTCTCCCACCAGGACGGCATACGGCTCTGATAGGTCCGCTAAGAGACTCACTCGCCTCGAACCTCACTCCTCCTAATGCGGCATGGATGGAAGTTCAGGACGATGCTCACGGTCAAGGAGGCGGGATCGTCGGGTTCGCATCCGTGGCGCTTCGACCAGGCATTGTTCAGGCGGAAACGTGGTCCATTCTGGTCCGCCAAGATCCCGACGAAGCGTATGCGCCCTTGCGTCTATTGCTGTGGAAGCTCGTTGCGTTCGGTATGCTGGTCTTTGCCGTGGTCGCCCTGCTTCGATGGCGCCTCGGTCGCCGCATTGTGCGGCCCATCAACGCGTTGGTCGAGCGCGTACAGCGCTTCGGACAGCAGAGTGGTGAGAAGCCGATGATGGCCACGCAGTCTGCCGACATTGTGGAGATCGATACCTTGGCCGCGAGTTTCGATGAATTAACGGAGCGCCTGGAGCGTACATCGTGTGAACGGGGACGGTATGTGGCTGAACTCGAGCGGGCAAACAAAGAACTGGTCATTTCCGAGGAACATTATCGGATGTTGTGGGATCATTCGACAGAGACCAGATTGCTCGTCAACGAAGGGGGAATCATTCAGGCTGCCAATCGTCGAGGCGAGACGAAGTTGGGGGCATCGGCGGATCATCTGATCGGCGCGAAGGTGGAAGACCTCTTTCGGGAGGAGGATCGCGTCCGGTTGCGCCAATTATTGGAAGCGGTTATCGCCACCAAGAAAGAAGTGTCAGTCGGCGAGATGCAGATGCCTTCACTGACAGCGGGTATGCTCATCATGGAAGTTGATCTGGTGCCGGTTGAGAATACCGGATCTGCGGTTGCCGTCATGGTCCAGCTGAGCGATCTCACGGAAAAGAAGCGCCTCGAAGAGCAGTTGATCCGTTCGGAACGCCTCGCCTCGCTCAGTCAGTTTGCCTCGATGTTCGCTCACGATCTTCGTAATCCGTTGGTGGGGATCAAGAAGACATTGGAGTTGCTTGAACAAGATGAAGGATCGCAATTGGCTACGCACCGACAATGGTGGGACGATATGCGCCTCACCATCGACCTGTTGCTCGGCATGATCAACGACATGTTAGATGTCTATCAAGAAAGCTACTCCGGGCTGCCACTCTTGAATTCCACGGTATCGGTCAAAGGCCTCGTCACTGACGTGATGCAGCTCTTCCGATCCGAAGCCACCGCGAAACGAATTGACTTTCATGTCGCAATGCCGGAAGACGATGTCGCGATGATGGCCGATCGTCGTCGCCTGTTACGGGTGCTCATCAATCTTGTGCACAACGCCATCAAATTTTCTCCACAAGGAGGAAGGATTACGGTGTCGGTTCACGTGGAGGCGCGAGAATGGGCGGATCGAGAATCTCTCGACACGTCATCCTCCCAGGTCATGATTCGGGTTGCGGACGAGGGCCCCGGCATCGCGCCTGAGGATCTTTCTCACCTGTTCGAGATGTTTGGCAGGAGGAAAGATCCCGGAGACATTCGAATGGGACGAGGGCTTGGATTGCATTTTTGCCGCCTCGTGGTGGCGGCCCATCGGGGCAAGATTCTGGCGGAGAATCGTTCGTCCGGGGGCGCGGTCTTTTCCGTCGAACTGCCGCTGAACCAGGAGGCCTATGCCGGCCACATTGCTGATTGCCGATGATCAACGGCTCTTTAGGCAAAGCCTTCGGCTGCTCCTTGAACGCGAACCGGATCTGCGAGTGGTTGGAGAAGCGAACGATGGGCGCGAGGCGTTTGATCAGGCGATCAAAACCGAACCCGATATGATCCTGATGGACGTGGATATGCCGCGGCTTGACGGAGTCACGGCCACGCGCCTGATCAGGGGTTGTCTCCCTGACGTGAAGATCTTGATGTTGTCGGTCCATGATGAAGATGCGAGAATCGTGGCGGCGGTGCAAGCCGGCGCCTGCGGCTACATTCTGAAGGATGCCGACCATGCCGAGTTTCTTCGCATCATCCGGGCCACCTATCGGGGGGAGCGAGTGCATTCCCCCTTTATGCCGGACGGCTTTGCTCGAAATGTGGTCTCCGCATTGGAAGAGGCCGGATGTGGAACTCCCGTTGGCATCGCTCAGTTGACCGAGCGTGAACGGGAGATTCTGGCTTATGCTGCGTCTGGGCGAGGCAATAAAGAGATCGCGGATCAGTTGTGTGTCTCTGCCGATACCGTGAAAACTCACCTCCACCACATCTATCGCAAACTCGGCGTTACTGGCCGGGTCGAAGCGATCCTGACCTACCTCAACAGCAAGTAACGTCCATCCTCTCCAATCCCTCACCCGAACGGTGTAGGCAAAAACCATCCTTCGGGCGATGGGATTCGTTTGATAGGCTCGATAGAATAGTCCGACATGAGAATCAGGATCAAAGGCAGTCAGTAGAAAAGCGAATGTCATCAAAGAAAGGAGGTAGCAGAGGAACAGATGGCATGCTCGCTCCGTCGGTGTTGACACCCTTCGATTGAATGAAGGAAAGGGGGCTCCCATGAAAGCCATACTCGTGACAATCGTTGCGGTCTTCTGTGCGTTGACTCTGTTCGCCGGGGGTGTTGTAGTGGCTCAATCGACGAATTGGATGGATGAACTCAGCAGCTCGGTGAATTTTTATAAAAACAGGTATCCCACCACCAATGATGTACCAGCCAATTGGGAGCCATATCTCAGCGAGCTCAGTCTTATGAAGAAAGCGTCGATACGGGGCAATCCAGAGGCCGTACGGGTCGGAATGGACAAGTGGTTCAAGATGCTCAAGAGTCGGGATGGTGGAATTAATCCGAAGGCAGCTGACGAACTCTTCAGAATAGCGGTGTTGACGACGCCCTTCGATGAATATAAAATTTCTGTCCCGACTAAATAAGGGAGGCAGGTTCCACAGTGAGGGTGGTGAGGTAAGACAGCGCGAGCAGTGCCGGCGGTCATTGAGAATGGAAAACGCTGACGCTGCTCGTCTGAGGTAACAATCCCCTTGCGTCGTACTCAAGAATCTGAACGATGAAACGTATTTCGCAGCGTGATGGATGTTTCTTTCATGACATTGGCCGGCGATCTGTGAGGCATGGATCGTCGGCCGTTCTTTGTGAGCATCCTGAATGGGTGCTCTTTTTTTTCTCAGAGGTGTCGGTTCCTGAGCTCTGCCGATCACGTCATGGTCGACATCCATCGGTCTTCGTACAGAAGCCGGGGTGTATGTCTGTAGATAGCAAATTAACTTGTCCGGTGTATGTAGCCCATGATCTGTCCGGTTCTTCCTGTCGCATCTTTCAGCCGTGCGCCGACAATATGTCGCGCACCATGGCCCCAGGATCGACGATCAGGCGGTCGCCCAACCGAGGGGGCGGGGTCTTGCGGCGGGGGGCCTCATCCTCGGGCTCGATCAGCCGGCCATCTGCGTGGTAGCGGGCCAAGCACCGGGGGCCGTGGAACACGGCCAAGATCCCATCCGGATATTCATGGACCCGCACCGTGACCTTCACATAATGGAACCGGTGGGGGTTCTGCGGGATCTGTAG
>JBGTMB010000273.1:0-21795 GCA_041743755.1 Nitrospiraceae bacterium
GGACGAGCACTGTTTCATCGTGCGCGTTCCACGAGCAAGAGGAGCCCCCTAACCGCCCGCTACATTTTCTTCCGCACATCCTTCCACTCCTTCGCCACCTTCGCCTTCCGCGGCGCCTCGCCTTTGGCCGGTTCCGGCACCATCACGGCGTCGAGGCGTCGCTGCAGAAACGCTTCAGCAAAGGCTTTCGTGCGCCCCACACCTATTTTGAGTGTCGTCCATCCAGCGGCATGCAGTTCATCGAGTTTCGCCCCAAACGCCTCCGGATTGGACGGCAGCACGACAATGTGCCCGACTGGAAACTTCTGCTCCTTGAGCCACTGTCTCGCTTGCGCGTTCACCTGATCGTTAGTGCCCGCCGCCTTGTCATTCGCCACCACATACAGCACGTTGTAATAGAATTGCGTGAGCTTGCCGAGTTCTGCCGCGGCATCAGGCATCGGGCGTCTGCCTTCGGCGTCCTCCATGAGTGCTGCTATTTCCACCGCCATCATCGGACTACGACGTTCCCACACCGACAAATTCGCACCAGCTTCAGCCACCTGAACATTTGAAGCGGCTCCGGCGCGCACAGTGAATGGGATCATAGCTTTTGCCTTTGGGGTATATGACAAAAGAGCTCGCCCCTCTCCACCAGTCATCGCGGTCGCAACAACGTTGCCGGCAATAAGCAGCTCAATGGGTACTCCTCCCAGACCTGCCTCCGTCAGAGAACTCTTTCCCGTGAGCGTCGCTTCAATGGTCGCTGGCTGATTGGGAGGGGTGAGACTATCGCGAACCGTCAAGATGACGGAAGTCTTCTCCGCCGCCGAGAGGATTGCGGGCACAGTCCATAGGAAGAGAAGGGTAAGGAGACCGGCTCTGCGGAAAAAAATACCCATAGGCCGCACAGCCACATAAGAACAAAAGAAAAATACCGAACAGGATGCTCAAAAAGACCGTCCAGCAAGGCCGCAGCCGATGAAAGCACCGGAGGCGTAGCCTCTTGGCTACGTTGAGGATGCTTTCGAGGGGAGAACGCCGCTGGCGGGATTTTTCAGCATCCTGTAAAAAATTAGCCTTTTAAGGCCGCCAACACTTCAATGACATGACCACCCACCTTGACCTTGCGGAAGATGGCCTTCAACTTGCCGGCCTGGTCGATCACAAACGTACTACGCTCGATGCCCCAATACTTTCTGCCATACATGTTCTTCTCTTTATAACAACCGAAGGCCTTCGAGACAGTGGCTTTTTCATCGCTGAGCAGTGGAAAGGACAGATCGAACTTCTTGATGAACTTCTGATGAGACTCCTTGCCGTCCAGGCTCACGCCGAGAATCACGGCCCCTGCCTTCTTGATCGATATCTCGGCATCCCGAAAATCGCACGACTCCGTCGTGCAACCAGGGGTATCGTCTTTGGGGTAAAAATACAGGACGACTTGCTTGCCTGTGAAATCTTTCAGGCTGACCGGTTCTCCCGATTGATCGGGAAGTGAGAGGGCGGGAGCCTTATCACCGACTGTGAGTTCTTTTGCCATCTTTATGTACCCCTTTTCCTCTTAATATCGAGGCCCGCTACCGGGACCCGACCTGGCGCCCCCAGGCCCACGTGGTTGGTTCTTTTTGGGAGTCTCTGGATTGCCATAGGGGCGAAGCGCGGGCGAATCCCAGATCACTTGGTCTCCCGGAGCCAGGTTCGCCGCTTCCATGAATTGTTGGCGCGCTTGCTCCGTATCGCCCAAGGCATACAAGGCTAAGGCATAATTATAGTGTGCAGGCCCCGATTGAGGAACCTCGGCCACCGCCTTGGAAAAATACTGCTTCGCTTCGTCGAATTGCTTCGCATGGTAGGCCACCGTCCCCTGTTCCGTCAGTGTCACCACCTGCGACTTGACTCCAGATTCGAGTGCCAATGGGACCAAGGGCTTCGCCTTGCTCGTCCAGGAACAGGAGACTGATGCGGCGAGCACGAGAATCACCCCGAGCATGGGCAGACATGTTCTTACGCCATGGCGTTCTCGCAGTGGCTCACCCTTTCGCATGTTTCCGCGTCTCTTCCTCGAATGTCTTCCGATACAGAACCTCCCATTCCGCACTACCCTCAACGATTCCACGCGAGTAGGAAGCTAATTTCGCTTTGACCTTTCGATCGATGTCTTCTTCTTGCGCCAACTCGAATGCGAGCACCCGCTTGATCTCTTTCAACACCCGCCCCTCATCGGCCCGCACTGTCACCAGTGAGCTTTTCTTGACCACTTGAAGAATGACGTGTGAGAGGTGGCTGATTTTATCTTCGCTCAACATGGGATCGCCTGTCGTTCGTCGTTCGTATCTCGTCGTTCGCAAGCGCTTCACGAGATACGCTTCACGTTTCACGTCCTAGAGAATGATGCCCCGCTCCCGTGCCAACTTACCCTTCACCAGCGTGAACATCCGCTGATAGTCCACGTGTCCGCGCTCAATATCTTGTTCGTAGACCTTCAACAGTTGCCGCACTTCAGCATTCAAGCGATCTTCAACCGACAGTTCATCAAGAATGGCATGATCGATCTGTTCGACGAACGCCTTATGATCTCCAACCATTGCCACCTGCCCCTCCTGTTGCAGCTTAGTGGCGACCGACTCCGAGATGTGGCGAATCCGTTCTTTCGACAGTCTCATATTAGTGGGCCGTGGAATATTCTCATAGGATGCTCAAACAGTTCGTCCAGCAAGGCCGCAGCGAACTACCTTTTTTAGGGGGTGGCTGGGATGATCCCAACTGCGCGCATCGGACGAGCACAGTTTCATCGTGCGCGTTCTGCGAGCACGGGGATCGTCCCGGCTATCCCGCCTCATTTCAGCATCCTTCTATATCCGCTCGATTCGAATGGTTGATGCATCCATGGCTCGTCTGAGCGCCGAGGCATCACCAAGAATGTGGCCGATGATATTGACGCGATCGGCTGGAACTGGATCCTGTCCCATGCTCATCGGTGTCCGACCGAAGAAAATAGCCAGGACCTGTCCTGCACCCCAAAACGCGACATCGCCGACTTTGACCTGATTGGTTGCGGTCTCTCGATGGTCTTTCACCCCGGCCAGCTTAAAATAGAATTCTTCGCCCCACGTATTGACCGGGCTTTCTATCGGTAAAGCCGCATAGACTTCTTGCGCCGTTTTTGTCGACTTGAGTTCCGCGTCAAGCTGTACGGATCCAACGGTAATGCGAATTTTATTGAGAAGATCCGCCATGGTGTTCGAGTCTGGCCTCCCGGGGACGATCAGGTGAAAACCCTTTCAGGACGCGGACTTTAGCTTGTTTATTCGTTGAAATCAAGGCTACAATCCCTCGAACATATGCTCGCGTCATCCTTCGTGCTTCTCAAAGGTATCGGCCAAAGTTCCGAACGTCGTCTCTGGCAGGAGGGCATCCTCAACTGGACGTCATTCCTCCGATCTCCAACCCTACCCGGCATCTCCTCGACCAGAAAAGAGTGGTACGATCACGAACTCGCGACCGCTCAATCACGCTTGGATGCAGGTGACGCGCACTTCTTCGGCGCCTGCTTGAAAAGTCGAGACCACTGGCGCCTCTTCGAAACATTTCGCCCCCGCACGCTCTATTTGGACATTGAAACGACAGGGATGCCCGCGCGCGAGGGGCATGTCACGGTGGTCGGACTCTATCGAAACGGTCACATGACCAGCCTCGTTCGAGGAGAAACGTTAACCGAGGACCGATTGCACGCAGAACTGGAACAGACAGACCTCTTCATTACATTCTTCGGCAGCGGGTTTGATATTCCCTACTTGCAGGCAAAATTCCCCCGATTGAATTTCAAAAAACCGCATTTCGATCTCTGCTTCGCGGCGCGCAGACTCGGCTTGCAGGGCGGACTGAAACGCATTGAACAAGACATGCACATTACTCGCGAGACCGACGTGATGGGACTCGATGGATGGGAAGCCGTCCGCCTCTGGCATCAGTGGTGCGCGGGAAACGAGGCTGCACGCGATTTATTGCTGAGGTACAACGCGGCCGATACCCAAAACCTTGAACCGCTAGCGGCACAGCTCTATGACCAGATGGTCTCTCGATTCGGCCCATCTTCTGTGGGATTTCCAATTGCCCGCAGCCAAAGACCGATCGAGGTCGCACCATGACGCAACCCCAACGATGGACCGGGGTCGGACGAACTGAGACAGGTTATGTTCGCGCCTCGAATCAAGATGCACTGGCTCTTCTGAACGACTGTGGCGTATGGATCGTGGCAGACGGCATGGGAGGACACCCGGCAGGAGATGTCGCGGCCCAAACCGCCGTGGCCGTGGCCACACAGCGGGTACGAGCGCAAGCATCCTGGCTGCACGATCACCCAAACGGCGCCGCGGAATTCATGACAGACGTGGTGACGAGCGCCAATCGGCGAATTCATGATCTCATGCTGGAACAGTCCTCCTTGAGAGGGATGGGGACAACCTTTGTTGCCTTGGCCATCACGCCAACACCGATACCGATCGCCCATATTGCCCACTTGGGAGATAGTCGAGCCTATCTCTATCGCGCGGGACAGCTCACACAGTTGACGCGCGATCACACCCTCGTTCAACAACTAGTGCAGCGCGGCTTGATCGATGAGGCCACCGCGCTTATACATCCTGAGCGTCATGTCTTGACCAAAGGCTTAGGGATGGGCGCCGACATGCAACCGGAGCTCACTTCGGTCCCGGTCACCCCTCAAGACCTGATCGTACTGTGCAGCGACGGACTCACGAAAATGTTAGAGGATTCGGCCATCGCGGCGATACTCTCCTGTGCGAGCGACGATCCCCACCGGGCCTGCCACGATCTGATCGAGGAGGCGCTGAACAGAGGGGGAGAAGATAATGTGACAGTCATCGTCGTGGGGCGGGACCATCGGCTGTCGCTGCAGTTTAGTCATTGACAAGGCTCTCTCAGCCCTGTAGCCTCAGGTTCCAGCCAGGCAGTCTTTCCTCCCGTTTCCCTTGTGAACCAGGCCGGAGAATTATCATGCGTGTTCTCGTACTGTTTCGACTCATTGTGCTTCTGCTCATCGGAGCAGTATGGTGTGTCCCCACAGCAATGAGTGCGCCCGCAGATAATGCCGGCCTCGAAGCCACAGTTCGCGCCCTCGTGCGAGCTAATGCAGAAAAGGATTTGTCTACCCTGTCCGAGCTGATGGCCCACGACGCCGATATCGTCAGCTATTCCATCGGGGGCCGAAAATACGTGGGCTGGCCTGAGCTTGAACGGGATATGAAAGAGGAGTTTGCCAACGCCACTGCGCTCGATCTGCGCATCTCCGAACTCAAGGTGTGGTCGAAGGGGGATATTGGGTGGTACACGATGGAACTGGCCTATGGGCGTATCCTCGGCCATGGACCGGACCAGCAACGAACCGTCCTACCGTTGAGGGAAACCGGTGTACTCGAACGTCGAAACGGCCAGTGGGTTCTCCTGTCCTGGCATGAGTCCTTTCGCAGTGTGAGCGACGCAATACCGGTCGATGCTCGAACGAGCGGGGCAACCCCACACACCGTGGCTTCATCAAGCGGCCAATCTGCTGTCCTTGACGTGAGCGGGGAATGGGACATTCTGGAAGTGGAGGACGATAAACGCTATCGGGCCGCTCTCGACAAAACCGGCAACGGCCCCTATACACAACACGGTGGCCAATTTACGACCACGAAACTCTCCGACCGTCTCTGGCAAGGCACCTGGCAACAGCCTGGCAACGACCGAGAAGGAGGGTTTGAGCTCCTCCTCTCCGATGATGGGACCCAGGCCAAAGGTGTATGGTGGTATTCTCGCGTCGGCACTCAGAAGAATATCCCTCCTCGTGAACACGGCGGAACCTATCTCTGGAAACGGTTGACTCCACCACCATCTGCGCGATGACACCCGCGTATCACATAGACGTCTACAACCGGCGAGCCGCATCTTCACGTGACCACTTTTCATGCTAGGGAGGTTTTATGCGTCAGGTACTTCTCACTCTGCTTGCCGGCATCTGTCTGGTAACCCCTGCCCTTGCAGACGGCGGTCACGATCACCATGCTGTTCCGACACTCAAAAATCAAACGGAGACGACCGTCTCAGTTCAGGGCAATGTGGTCACGCTGACATTCGGTCCCATCGATCTCCCGGCCGCTCACGATGGAGACCTGGCTGCATCGATGCCCAAGCATAGTTTTCAGCTTCCTAAGGATATGTATATGGTGGGGTATAAAACCGCGGTCTTCACCAAAGAAGGGAAGCCCCTCCCCAAAAACTATCTCCACCATATCCTGATGCTCAACAACAGCAAGCCGAGCGTCTCATGCGACGGTGAACCGTTGTTCTTTGCGGGAGCAGGACTGGAGATGACGGAGACGCGTTTCCCCGAGGGTTATGGAGTCAAGCTTGCCAAGAGTGACCATCTGATGTCGATCGTCGCGTTTTATCATAAAGCGCCGGTGACCAAAGATGTCATGGCAACCTTCACCATGTACATGGCGCCTGAGGGCGCACCGGTCAAGGAAATGGACGTGTACCAGGTGGGCGTCAATATCGTGTGCTTCAGCAAATTCTCGCAGCGAGGCCCCAATCAGACGGATGAAGGGATTGAGATTAACACCGGAGTTCAAGTCCACCGGGAGCCGCTCAAATTCTCAATGGATGGCTGTGTGAAGTTCGCCTATCCCCACGGGCATGACGAACTCCTCATGATCGGGCTGGACAATATGACCAGAAAGCAGACTTTGCTGCGAACGGTTCCCGATGTCGACAAAGACGGAACCTTTCTCCAGTTTCAACCGCATCAAGTCTATCAGGACAGTCAGGGGTTTCCTGTGACGAAGGCGGACGACTATGAAATGGTCATGGTCCATCATCATCCGTTACAGAAAAAAGACGCCCAACATGGGATGGGAAACTATTTATTGTATATGACCCCCGGCGCCTGTCCTTCGACGTCCCCTTCGCCGCTCGCGCTTAAATAGACACCTCGCACACCACGGTCCCCGCCGTAGAATCTGCGCGGGTACCGCATCCTGCAAGTTTACCCTCCCATCTCTTCGCCGCCCTTTCGGCGAACACTCTTGGGATCCCGAAACAGGGAACTCGCCCCCGTGCCGGCACCTCGTCATGTACACCTTCTCCGCATTCGTCATATGACAAGGATGCGGCCCGATGACGAGCACGCTGCGGAACAATGTGCTCGTCCATTGGGCAATACCCGTGGAACGCACACTGTCTGTCCACGCATGTGACAAAATTTGCCTCAGTGAGGACTATTCACCTCTCCCGATCGAAGCATATGCGGTTGTCACACACGTTGAGAATCGTTTCAATCGGCAAAATCTGAGGGCCAGGAGAGGCGAAAAACATTTTTCCACAATCTGTTAGGTACACCTCTTCTCCATTCAAAATACGCTTGATTCCTCACATCATGAATCCTTTCTATGCTTAGTAGAGGCACCACCCTACGTCATCGTCAAAAGGATAAATCTGCTAGCTGAACATACTCTGGCCGTGTATACTCTCGCCTGTACATCTTTGAACACATAGGGATTTCATATTCCATCTGCATGTCCGCCAACAGGAGAGATGGTGCTCGCGCACTCTCTAGTCGTTATGACAACACACCTTCCGCATACCGACATCCTTCCTCATGTGGAAAACGAACTCCTGAACGTCGTGACGCAGTTTTCCGCCGAACTGGGAGCGATGACCGACCTGACGGCAATCGGGAATCGGATTATCCGAGAGCTCTGCCGGGCAGGCGCCACGACACATGGGGCGCTGTTTCTACTGGATCGCGAGCACGAATGTTATCGCCGAGTCAGCATGATTGGCTCAGTCTCCCCTACACTGATGCCACTGACGTTCGCGATGGATCATCCTCTGCTCCACCACCTACTGACAACGAACAGGATCATCACACGGGTCGATTTGGCTGGCGATCTCCAAGAAGCCGATGCTGGAGGCGGCGTACATGCGGCGATGGAACGCTTACAGGTGACACGCCTAATGCCTCACTTCATTAAAGACCGCCTCATCGCCTTCTCGCTTCTCGGCACAGCAACACCTGTCGCCGAAAAAAACGCACGGACTACATCTGTACTCGCTGCACTCACACAAATCGCCACAAACGCGCTTGACACGATAGTGCTCTACGAGGATCTTCACCGTTCACATATGCTCATGAAACGCACGGATCGACTGAAATCCCTTGAAACAATCGCCGGCGGCTTTGCCCATGAAATTCGAAACCCCCTCACGTCGATCAAAACGTTTATCCAATTGGCTCCACAACGAAAAGATGATCCTGAATTTATTCATGGATTCAGCAAAATGGTCCTCGACGATGTCTATCGGATCGAACGGCTGATTCAGGAGATTCTCGACTACGCACGATACATGGAACCCAAGTTGACGGATGAGGACTTTAACGACATCGTCGCCTCGTGTTTGTATTTCATCGACGTCAAGGCCAACCGTCAGGGGATCAAGATCGAAAAAGAGCTGGCGCCTGACCTGCCGCGTGTCATGCTGGATCGGCAGCAAATCAAGCAGGTCCTGCTCAATCTTCTCTTGAATGCCGTGGACTCGATGGCCAAATCGGGTGGTCGGTTACGCGTGCAGACTCGAAAGCTGGCAAAGCCGGGAGGCAATGTGTGGGTCCACATCGAAATCGAGGACACCGGTGAAGGAATTCACGAAACGAATCTCGATCATGTGTTCGATCCATTTTTCACGACGAAACACGCGAGTGGAGAGCACGAGGGGACGGGACTAGGCTTGACGATCGTCCATCAAATTATTCAAGAACATCACGGCGAAATTCGAGTAGAGAGTTCGGTTGGTGTCGGCACCACGTTTTTCGTGAGCTTGCCCGCGCTACCCGCATAATTGTCAACACCCTATGGACACCAGCATGAAAAAACGCGTGTTATTGATCGATGATGAGGCCCGGGTTCGAGCCTCATTGAAAACGGTTCTAGAGCCGACCTACGAAACGATCCAAGCCGGCGACGCCCAAGAGGGCCTCGACCTTTTTCGCAAGGAAGCGCCACATTTAGTGCTCCTTGACGTGATCCTGCCAGGTACCGACGGGCTTTCGGTGCTCCAGACTCTCCGCGCTGAAAGCCGAATGGTACCGGTCATCATGCTGACAGGAACGAAATCGGTCAAGACCGCTGTCGATGCCATGAAGTTCGGCGCGGCCGACTATCTGTCAAAACCCTTCGACGTGGAAGAACTCCGCCTCATCGTCGAGCGCGCGCTCACGGACCAGGAACTCCAACGTGAGGTGAAACAGCTCCGGGCACAAGTCGTTCAACGCTATGCCTTTCACAACCTGATCGGCAAAAGCCCCTCGATGCAAGGCATCTATAGCAAGATCGAACAAGTCGCCGACAGCCGCACCACCGTCCTCATCACCGGGGAAAGCGGCACGGGGAAGGAACTGGTCGCGAAAGCGCTCCACTATAATAGCAGCAGGCGCGAGCGGCCCTTCGTGGCATTGAACTGCGCCGCCCTTCCTGAAACGCTGATCGAGAGCGAGCTGTTCGGCCATGAGAAAGGCTCGTTCACGGATGCGACAGCCCGTCGAGTCGGGCAGTTTGAGCTCGCCCATACCGGCACACTCTTCCTCGACGAAATCGGCGACCTCAGCGCGATGACACAAGCGAAGCTCTTGCGCGTATTGCAAGAGCGGGAATTCACCAGAGTCGGTGGGGTGCAATCCATCAAGGTCGATGTACGCATCTTGACGGCCACGAACAAAAATCTCGAGGAGCTCGTTCGCAAGGGGCAATTCCGCGAAGACCTCTACTATCGCATTAACGTCATTGCACTTTATTTACCTCCGCTCCGGGAACGAGGGGAAGACGTCCCCCTGCTCGCCAAGCATTTTCTGGCCAAACGAATCGAAGAAGACAACCGCCCACCCCAAGAGTTCTCTAAAGATGCGGTCGACCTGTTGTCTCGCTATCCTTGGCCAGGGAATGTGCGGGAGATGGAAAACATCATTGAACAGGCGTTCATCTGGTCCAAGGGGTCAGACATCATCACCCCCGAACATCTCCCGATCATTCTCAAGGACGACTCCCGATCTTCTTCCCTCCGCGACGACACCCTTGCCGGGCGACTGTCGCTCGAAAAAGCCGTAATGGAATTCGAGCGAGAAATTATTTTAGACGCTCTCAAACGGACCAACTACATTCAAACCCATGCCGCCAACCTCTTGGGAATTAGCCGCCGGATGCTCAAGTACCGCATGGACACGCTGGGAATCGGCAGGCCTGATCAGGAGGGCAGCAGTGAGCCTCCGGTCCTCGCGCATGAATAGCGCGACAACTTCCCTCATTCCGTCTTGTGCATAGCGCGGTGGCCATCCCCCCAACAAGAAAGTGGCCAAAATTACTCTGCACTGCGCGCCTCGAACGAGCACCTTCTGAGTGCACGCGTTCCGGGAACACGAAGGGCGCCTCTCCGATCTTTCTCTCTCGACCTGAAACGGCCCTTCAACGCCGCAGCTCGTACTATTGGAAACACCCTGATTGCGGAGATCCGCTCCAGCGTTAGTTCTGTAGGTCGAGGTAATATCGCATCAGCAGTTTGCTGAATAACTCAGTTTTTGCGCGGCAAGGTCCACTGGTCATAGGTAGGTTGATAGTGCCGGATCACCGACAGGATGCTCAGAAAGGCTGTCCAGCAAGGCCGCAGCGGGCGAAGAGGTGAGGAGGTACCAACCGAACTTTGTGTGGCCGTTCATCCATATAATGATTCTTGGCGAACGGAAAATACCCTCCAGTTCTTCCGGGCCTCTGAGCGACGCGAGAACACCGCTGGCAGACTTTTTCAGCATCCTGTTAGCTGGTTTCACACAGGTCTACGCCATCGACTGCAAGGCATGGGCGATTCGCCTGACCGCTCTCGCGTCGACGTTCGTCACGTGTCATTAGTTGCTCCTCTCAAAACCGGCGACGACATCTTGGCGGGAGTCATGCGCATTACGAGTGAACTTCTCCAACTTCCTGATAGCGAGAAGGATTCGAAGTCTGAAGGCTTGTGGAGCCCCACGGCTTTACAGCCGTGGTCCCTTTTGTATCTTCGGCGGAACCCGCCGAGCCTACTCCGCCGAAGTAGCTCAGCTACGAAGGCTGGAAGCGTGTCCTCCTTCGCCAAGGCTTCGGAGGACACCCGCTACGCATTCCTCCACAGCTTTACAGATGTGGCTTCCTGCGTAGGCGGGTGAACGAACCCGTCTGGTTGATACGCGAGAAAAATCGCAGACACAGAGCCCGGATGCTGCCAGCCCGCCATATTCGCGAGTGTGTGTACCAACACCGCCGAGGCGGCAGGCAAGACAGGCGCACCGAGCCGTGAGGAATGGATGTCTACATAAACCAGTAAGTTGATCAACCGAACGGCGAGCCCACCCTGCCGTTAGGTTTGTGCGGCGACGTAGGGTTATCGTGAATGACGAAACCTAAGACTGTGCGGCTTGATGATAGGCCACCTGGTAGGCTGAGCCAATCCTGCGCAGTGACACCGTACCGGCGCGACTGAGCCGGTCAACGGCGGAGAACATCTGAGCCCAACTCATTCCCGACTCGGCGGCCAGCGCTTCAATCGTCAGCGGTCCTCTCTTGTTCAAGGACGCGATGAGCATTTCGTCTGTGAGGATTGGCGGAGCTGACGGATCGATAACAACATTCAAGGCGGCCTCCATCGGAGCAGTGAACAGCATCCATGCTAGGCAGACAGCAAGATCATCTTTGAAATGATCTTAGTCCCGCGAGCCAGGGTCGGTAGGGTGCCACGATATTTCCTCTCTGATCGTGGTTTAGCCATAATTCATGACGATCCGTCGTGAACTCGCCCGAGAGCACATTCCGTGTGAAGTAGTGCTCAGCTGTAAAACTCAGCGTACTCGTTCCGTCCTGCGTTTGACTAACGCCGCTACACGAGCAAGAGCAGTGGATCGTCGATTGTAGAAGAAGCGCTCAGGAGTACTGTGGCCTATGGACTATTTTACCGCTGTTTGTCCTATCAGCTGGAAAGTTCGCTTGAGCATCGCCGAGGCTTTCGGTGTTTCGAAGAAAGAGTGAAAGATGTCATGCACGACAGTCCGGTGTGCCGCATGGTCGGCTTGAAATTGTTTGAGAGCGGCAGATCGACTCGCCCCCGTATAGCCCATGCGGATCGCGCACCGTTCCAGTTTATCCTGTCGATCCGGCAACGCGTGTGTTTGCATATCGTGCACCATCTGCAGTTTATGTTCAACGTCCCTGAGGAACTGATAGGCACGGGTGAGGGCGGTTTGTTGTTTCAACGACAGAATGTCCACACTGTGAAGCCGCGCCAACGAACCGATGGTCCCTCGGTCCAAGATCCCAGGCAATCGATGACCGGCAAGCACTTGAATTGTTTGGACCAAAAATTCAATCTCCCGGATGCCTCCGCCTCCCAGCTTGACGTTACGCTGCTCTTGCCCGCGTTCCGCCATCTTGGCATCGATCCGTTCCTTCACGGATCGGACCTCCTCCACGATTGCAAGTCCCTGTTCGACAGCCCGCCGTTTCGATGAAGGTGCCAACACAAAGGGCCGCACCAGCTTAATGAACGATTTCCCGACCTCCCGAGATCCGGCAATGGGCCAAGCCTTCAGCAAAGCCAACCGCTCCCATGCCTGCCCCCTCGTCCGGTAGTATATATCGTACTCATCGAGCGAGCGAGTCAGCTGGCCTACCGAACCTTCTGCCCGCAAACGGAGATCCACGCGATACAGGTACCCTTCATGTGTCTGCTCGGTCAGCGCCTTCGTCAACTCCCGCGCGAGGATTTCAAAGTATTCTTCATTGGACAAGCTGCCCTGCACGGGACCCTTTGCCTTCCTACGCCTTGATACAATCCGTCTGGTTTCCCCTTCATGGGATTCGCAAACATAGAGCACGTCGACATCGGAGCTATAGTTCAGCTCGTGTCCACCCAACTTCCCCATCCCAATGACCGTGAAACCGGTCTCCACCCACCGCCCCTGCCGATTCCGATGCATAGGAACCCCGAATTGGGTGCGTAACCCGCCATCCACAACACGGTAGGCGGCATCGATCAGAACAGCAGCCAGATCCGAGAGGGAAGCCGTTGTTTCCACCACATCGGCTAGTCGAAGGAGATCCCGCACACCAATGCGCAGCATCTCCCGGCGGCGAAACCGTCTGAGCGCGTCCAACTTAAGTTCAGTGGAGGTGACCGTCTCCAAACTTTGCCGGACCATACGTTCCATCCCCGCCTTGGTCGGCGCAGTAGACAATACATTCTGTTGGGCCAACCAGTACAGCAGCAGAGGGTCGTGGACGAGAGTGCACGCGAGCGAGTTACTATTTCCGAAGATCGTGCACACCAAGTCCACCATGCGGGGAGCGGTGCCCAGGTATTCCAGCACGGCCGACCGGCTGACTCCGCTCGCAAGCCAGCGTTCCCATTGGTTCAGAGCCAGATCTGGATCAGCAGTCCTCTCGATGGATTCAAGTAAGGCTGGCAAGATACCCGCCAACTGATGCCGCTGCCGTGGATCGCCTGCCATCGACTGTAAGTTTGCATCGGCTTCCTTGATGCGCTGAAGTCCGTAGGGTCGAAGAATGGCTTCAACCTGAGCTGGTTCCAACTTTGGCGCTAATAGGACGGGGGTTGGGTCTGGCCGAGCACCCTGATCGAGCGTAGAAATGGGACGACTGCGTGGCGCCGGCTTCTTGGGATGAGCTGCCATAGGCGGGCATTATACTGATACATTGCCGCTCGCACAATGAACCATGGTTCGGCTATACTCCGAATCATGACGGACGGGCTTGGATCACGTGAGTCGATCATCAAGACCCTGGCTTCCCTGTGTCCTGATGTCGATGATGAGATCCTTCAGGATTTCGTGTCTCGGATGGACCCCGAGTACTTCGAGCGGTTCCCACCGGACAACATTGCACAACATATTCAGCTTGCCAGCCGGCTTACTCCTGAGCACCCCTGCGAATTATCGATCCTCGACAAACAAGCAGGGCAATCAGAAATCAGCATCGTCGCCTACGATTATTTCTCAGAATTCGCCGCCATCTGCGGGGTGCTCTCGGCCTTTGGACTCAATATTGAAGAAGGACGGATCTATACATTTATGGGGGCCACGCCCCCTCCCTCAACGGCCGGCCGACCGAAAGGACGGCCAGGCCTCAGCCGCAAGAAAATCGTCGATGTCTTCCTGGTCCATCCCATAGAGCGCGCGGGATTTGCCTCGCCGCAACAAAATGCCCTCCGACAGACAATCAGCGAGGTTGTTCAACTACTGGACACCGGTCAGTACGAAGAGACGCGCCAATATGTCAACCGCCGTCTCGTTGAACGATTGGACAAGCAGCGAAGCGCCTTTACCGGCCTGCTGGATACGGTGCAGATTACCTTCGACAACAGCCAGTCACCGACTGACACGATCATGGACATCCAATCGGATGATACGCCGGCGTTCCTCTATGCGCTGGCGAATGCCCTGGCCATGCGCAACATATACATCACCAAGGCCCAAATCGAATGCGACGGCGCCAAGCTGCACGATCGTTTCTTCGTCAGGAATCGCGATGGGCAGAAGCTGACCGACTCTGCCGATCAACAGCAACTACGACTGACCGCTGTGCTCATCAAACAATTCACACATGCCTTGACCTGGGCGTCCGACCCGGCGAAGGCGCTGGCATCCTTCGATCAGTTCCTGGATCTCATCGTGAAAGACCAGGGCAAGAAGAGCAAAAGCCAGGCACTCGACTTCGTCAGCGACAAAAAAACCTTTCCGTTGCTCGCACAACTGCTCGGCGCCAGTGACTTCCTCTGGGAGGATTTTCTCCGACGCCAGCATGACAACCTCCTACCGCTGCTCACGGAATACCGGGATGCCCCCCTGATCAAACCTCAGGTCACTCTCCGTAAAGAGCTTGGCCGTCTGGTCACTCGCGCCAAAACAGACGAAGCGCGAAAAGATACTTTGAACCGGTTTAAAGACCGTGAGATGTTCCGGATCGACATCAAGCACATCGTCGAACCTTCAAGCAATTTCCCGGACTTTTCGCTGGCACTCACGGAACTGGCGGAGGTCATCATGGAACGAAGCCTCGCAGACTGCCGCGCTAAGCTGGAACAATCGTATGGAGTCCCACGACTTGCCAATGGAAAACCCTGCCCCATCGCCATCATGGGACTTGGAAAATTCGGAGGGCGAGAACTCGGCTACGCCTCAGACATCGAAGTCCTGTTCGTCTACGGTAGATCCGGCCACACCAATGGCAAGAATGAAATTGAGAATAGCGAATACTTCGAACGGCTGGCCCAGGAGCTTTTGGGGTGGATCGAGGCCAAGCAGGAAGGCATCTTTCGCATCGATGTCCGGCTTCGACCGCACGGGGGCAAGGGTGCATTGGCCAATGCATTCGAGGAGATCTGCCGATATTACAGTCCAACTGGCCTAGCCGCGCCATTTGAGCGGCAAGCCCTGATCAAGTTACGACATATCGCCGGGAACTCCACACTAGGCCACAAACTGGAAGCTCACCGAGACTCTTTCGTCTACGGAGACGCCCCCTGGGACATTCCCGCAGCATTGGAGCTCCGGAGACAACAGCTTAAGCAGCTCGTCGCCCCAGGAAAAGTCAACGTGAAGTATAGTGCGGGAGGACTCATCGACATCGAATACGCCGCGCAATATCTGCAAGTCATGCATGGCCATAAGCACCCGGGTCTACATACGCCCAATACCCTGCAGGCACTCGCCGCCTTGGTGAATACGGGGTTGATCGCGCGCACCGATGGAGCCGGTCTTCGAAAAGCCTATATCTTCTCCAGGATTCTAGTCGACGGATTACGCATGGTCAGGGGAAACACCAAGGATCTTGTCCTCCCTCCTCCGGATTCAGAAGAGTTCGTCAGCCTTGCTCGCCGCATCGGCTATACACGAGACGACTGGAGAGCCGGCGCACGGGAACTACAGTCTGACATCCAACAGCACATGACACTCACTAAGACTTTCTACGAACGGACGTTCGGAGCGTTATGAGGGGGAACGGGAGAGTGGCCTGTGGATCTCCTGTGCTCGCGAAACGCGCGGCCGCAGAAGGGTGGGAAGGGAGCAGCCAGACGGTCTCCTTCTTGCTCGCAGAACGCGCACGATAGGAATGTGCTCGTTCGATACGCACATGGGGAGATCAAGCAGGCCACCCTCCCTGAAGAAAAAACGAGCACGTTTGGAGGACACGAGTTTCGTCAGCAGTAACCGAACCCTGCGATGCCCATCAAATGACTCTATCGGTACACTCAGTGCGCCGGTAAAGTCGTATCCGACGCTCCATCTCTTTAGACACCAGTCTCGTGTATTATCCAGACTCCTTAGACGCGCCCACTGTGATACCCCGCTTTCTAACTCACTCAGGATCCACTCTCTGCAACCATCCCCATGCGATTGCCAAAACTCCAATCAAACAAATGTATTGTGCGCCATTCATTAAAAAAGCAGCGGTCATGTTAAATCTCCTTTCAAATGAGTTGAATCTGCGTGCTGGATGTATGTGGTGCACGGGGCGTGCCACTCAACATCCTTTAGCATAGAATTCTCAACATATTGAGATTCTTATTAGTTTTTCTATAACATGAAGGAGCATCGGTAAAGCTCGGCTAATCTTCCACGACGGGCAGCGGCCCGTCGTGGGATCAGCCCACGACAGATCGTGGGTTGCTCGTTCTGAGGGAATGGAGCGCGAGATCGTACAGGAGAGGGTTATTCTATTACTTCAGCTAGAAACCGGCCGCTTCAGACCAAACTGCTTCATCCGGCTGCGCAATGTGCTGGGAGGAATCCCCAAGCGCGCGGCTGCACCATCGGGACCTTCGATGTGCCAGTTTGTCAGCGTAAGGGTCTGCAGGATGTGCCGTTGTTCGAGATCCTTGAGACAAGCGGGTGGTGGCAACACCATGGAAGGGGCACCCTGCGAACCCAGGATGTGTTCGTCGATCCGCAAGAGAGGATCACGAGAGAGAATCATCGCTCGCTCAATCACATTTTCCAGTTCACGGACATTGCCGGGCCAGGCGTAGCGAATCAACCGTTCTAGAGATTCCTGGTCAATATCCTTGCACGAACGGCCGAGTTTCACGCCATATTGTTTCAGAAAATGTCGAGTCAGTAGGGGGATATCATCAGGGCGATTCCTGAGTGGAGGCACGTTGATAGGAAAGACGTTCAGACGATAAAATAGGTCCGCCCGAAATATGCCGGCTTTGACGGCGGCGGGCAAGTTCCGATTGGTGGCGGCTATCACGCGAACATCAACCCGAACGGGCTGTTTCCCACCCAGACGATCAACCATGCCGTCTTGTAGGACTCGTAACAACTTGGCCTGTGTCTCCAGCGGCATTTCCCCGATTTCATCCAGAAAGAGGGTGCCGCCATGGGCCAGTTCAAACCGCCCTTCGCGGGCACGGTCGGCCCCCGTGAACGCACCTCGTTCATGACCGAATAGTTCGCTTTCGACCAACCCTGCTGGGAAAGCGGCGCAATTGACCCGAACCATGGGTTTCAGGTGCCGGGGGCTCCAATCATGGATCGCTTGCGCAACTAACTCCTTACCGGTTCCCGTTTCACCCGTAACGAACACGGTCGTCGGTGTGGACGCCACGTCGCGCGCAAGGCCTATCATATGCCGAAAGGCCAGGCTCTGCCCCACCACTGAACCTGCGTTCTTCATGAGGCGCAGTTCTTCGTTCAGGTAGACGTTTTCCTTGGCCAGTTGATTTCGCAGCCGATCGATCTGCTCGTAGGCTTGGACATGATCGATCGCATAGGCGATCTGCATGGTCACCTGCGTCAAGAACTCGAGGTCCCCTGGATCGGGAGCACCCGACTCTATACTGCCAATATTGAGAATGCCTACACATCTGTCTCTCACGAGAAGAGGCAGATTGATCATTCGCCCAAGGCCTTCTTGAACGTACCATTTGTCTTCAAGAAAGACCTGATCCCGCTGCAGGTCAGGACGGATGTGTAGAGTTTTATGATCGTAGACCCAGCCCATACCGCTTCCAACACGTGGAACAAGGGCATCTCGTTGTAACACCACCTGCGCCATCGTCGTGGCCGTGACATAAAACCTGAACCCATCGGCTTCACGGTCATATTGCGTGACGGACGCCCGTGCCCACGGAATGACCTTCGTAATCTCGGCTGTGATCGCCTCCCATAGACTACGCATATCCCGCTGTGAATTCAGCACAACCGCGACAGCTAAGAGAGCACGATAGTTTGTTTCAACCCAGTCCATAGACGTGTCAACCCACTTCAATCCAGTAAATTGAAGCATAGAGCTTGCGCTCAAGTCTATGCCGGCATTTGAGAAAGCCAATTCTCCAACATGCGTCCTTACTGCTCGCCTGATATCACGCTCAAACGATCGGATTAAAAAGATGCGGAGTCATGTCTTACAATGAGGCTTCCCGCAGACGCCTACTCCTCCGGCGGGATATCTTGAGAAATTCTTCGAAGCCACAACCCTCCTTCGCCAAGGCTACGGAGGGTTCTCCTCACCTTCATCCCCGTAGCGGCCTACTCCGCGAAGCAGTCGTTTTCGGCTGCGAAGGCTGGAAGCTACGGGATGCTAGGCGAAGGCGTATCAACTATCGACGAGATGATCGGCGACAAAAGCCAAACCTGGCACATGATTCAGCAGAATCACGCTGTCCGACAATAAGCGTAACGAATGGAATGTGTCAGCGAGAGCTTGAAACATAGCCCCTTCCCCCTGCGCCTGTCGAAGGATGCGATGCGCAGGCACGAAACAACGCGGCGTCCGCCTCCTCATCAAGGAAGACGGACGCCGCTGTCTTCGTTGGCCTAATGTCCGGAACCCTACCCAGGAATAGCGCTATACATCGTAATACAGGACATACTCGTACGGGTGCGGGCGCAACCGCATGGGGTCGACTTCTCTGCTGCGCTTATAACCGATCCAGGCCTCGATTAGGTCCTTACTGAACACCCCGCCCTTGAGGAGGAACTGATGGTCCTGTTCAAGATTGCGTAACGCTTCGTCGAGACTGCCCGGCATTGTGCGGATGGCCGCCGCTTCCTCAGGCTCCAGGTCGTACAGATCCTTCTCAGCTGGCTCGCCGGGATTGATCTTATTCTCGATCCCGTCCAACCCAGCCATGAGCATAGCCGAAAATGCCAAGTAGGGATTTGCGGTCGGATCTGGGAAGCGCACCTCGATCCGCTTGGCTTTCGGGCTCGGTGAGTACATGGGAATTCTGATACCCGCCGACCGATTCCGGCTGGAATAGGCCAGCAAGACTGGCGCCTCATACCCTGGGGTCAGCCGCTTATAGGAGTTTGTCGTTGGATTCGTAAATGCCGCCAAGGCCGGGGCATGCTTCAGGATACCTCCGATATAGTAGAGACAGAGTTGCGAGATGCCGGCATATTCCTTCCCCGCAAACAGAGGCTTCCCGTCTTTCCAGATGCTCTGATGCGTATGCATACCGGTCCCGTTGTCCCCGAAAATCGGCTTGGGCATGAAGGTCGCGGTTTTGCCATGGCGCCGGGCTACGTTCTTGACGATGTACTTGTACATCATCAAAGTGTCTGCCGTTTTAACCAGTGGACCGAAGCGGATGTCGATTTCCGCCTGGCCTGCCGTCGCCGTCTCGTGGTGATGCTTCTCAATGGAAATCCCGGCCTTTTGCATCTCCAGGACCATCTCGCTGCGGATGTCCTGTTGTGTGTCGGTCGGAGGCACGGGGAAATAGCCTTCCTTGTGGCGGATTTTCCCGCCCAAATTATGGCCTTCCTGTCCGGTATTCCACGCGCCTTCTTCGGAGTCGATAAAATAAAATCCGCTGTGGCCCGTCTGATCGTATCGGACCTGATCGAAGATGAAAAACTCCGCTTCCGGCCCCCAGTAGGAGGCATCGCCGATCTTCGTGCTCTGGAGATATTTTTCCGCCTTCTGCGCCACAAATCGTGGATCGCGCTCGTACGGCTCACGTGTAATCGGATCGACAACATTACCGACAAGGCTCATCGTCGGCACGGCACAGAACGGATCGAGACAGGCCGTGGTGGGATCTGGGATCATCAGCAGATCGCTGTCGTTGATCGCCTTCCAGCCTCGGATCGACGACCCGTCCAGCCCGGACCCATCCTTGAAGAGTCCTTCAGTCAGCTCTTCCACAGGAATGGAAAAGTGTTGCCATGTGCCGATCAGATCCACAAACTTCAAGTCGACGATCTGTATCTTGTGCTTCTTCGCAAACTCCAGTGCCTCGCGGGGATTCATTCCAGTCCTCCTTAATACGCCCAATTTATGACGGTGTTCCTGCCGATACCCCTTCCGGCGCATCAACAGGATGGCCCATGAACCGATCAATATCATGCCGAATGGTCGAGCGGATGGCATCCAATCGAGCATGGTCCTCTACCTTGGCTCCATCCCGGTCCGTGACATAGAACACGTCGACGACTTGATGCCTGCCGACCGTGCGCAAGGACTGCTCTATATCGTCGTCCAGTCTGGTAGAAATCCTGGCCGCATGGACTGACAAACCGAGTTCAAAAATAGCATGCGTGATGACATACAAGAGCCCTTGCGTATCGTCGGCAAACACATCGATCACTGTGAGCCGGTCGCATATCCCGTTATCGATCTCCACCTCAGTGGCATGGCGGGTATCAGGCAATTGGGGCGCCGTGGAGAAGCGAGCTTTTCTACGCATCAACTGGTCAAGCGCCTCTTCGCCCTTCAGCACCCGGACGATCGTCTCGCCGACAGAAACACGGCGATCCTCCGGGGGGATGCCCACATAATCCGGATCAGTAGCCTGGAAGGTGTTCACGACGATCCCGTCATCTCTGGTGATGATCTGGGCGTCCAGAATATCAAGCCCCTCGGATGCCATCGCGCCGGCCATTTTCGAGAAGATGCCCGGGGTGATGTTGTCGTGGGTAATCACCGTGTACTCGCACATGCCCAATTCCTCGTTGTAGGTCTCCTCAACCAGCACATCTCCCGCCCGCAATCTTCCGATCGCTCCCAGATGGGCAGCGATTCGCTTCGGAGGCGTCCCATGCAGATAGCGCAGGGGAAACTGGCTCAGTTGCGACTCGATCCAGTCGAGACCCACGGTCTCTGCGTCCGTGAACTCGCGCGCCACCTCGCTCACCAATTCCTTAATGCATTCGGGACCAACCATCTGATCCTGTTCACCCAACACAACCGGCAGCGTGCGCCGATAAAGCTGGGTAAGTAAGGACTCCTTCCACTTCGTCAACACGCCAGGCCCCACCGCCGCAATATCGGCAGCCGTCAGGACCAACAACTTGCGGAGGACTTCCGGCGTCCCCACCTCTTCAGCAAAAGGCAAAAGTACTTTTTGGTCATACGGATCGCGCCGGAAGGCCGTGTTGGCCATGAGCAGATGCTTGTGCACGAGAAACACCAGAATCCTCGTCTCTTGCTCGTCGAGACCCAACCGCGCTGCCGTCTCCTCCGCAATCACCTTGCCTACTTCGCAATGATCTTCTTTTCGTCCCTTCCCCAGGTCGTGCAACAGGATCGCCAGGTGCAAGAGATCCTTCCGCCTGATCTCCTGATACACCTCCCCGATGGCTCCAGACTCCAGTCCAAGCGCTTCAGCCTTCGCCACCGCCAATAGGGTGTGCACGTCTACCGTGTATTTGTGATACTGGTTGAACTGCATCAGACCTCGGAGGGTCGCAAACACCGGGATAAGTTTCTCCAG